>NZ_CP017479.1:3773652-4088123 GCF_001761465.1 Flavobacterium gilvum
TATATTTTTGCCATAGTTACTTTCTTGATGAGTTTTGGATGCGCATTGTTTATCGCAAATTCCATGTTTGGAAATATTCTTTTTGGTGCCAGACCAGTTTCTTTTTTAAATAAAATAAAAGAAGGAGATATGATTTTTCAAACATCCCAATCCAAACAATGTGAAGCTGTGAGGATTGCAACAAATTCCAAATTTTCACATTGCGGCATTGTATTTATTGAGAAAGGGAAAAAATATGTTTTTGAAGCAGTACAACCCGTAAAATACACCCTCATCACAGATTGGATTGCCCATGGAAAAGACAATCATTTTGTGGTGACACGATTAAAAAAGTCATCAGAAATTTTGAATTCACAAATTCTGCAAAAAATGAAAAACTACGCAGAGGGATTAAAAAACAGAGACTATGATCTATATTTTGAATGGTCTGACGATAAAATATATTGTTCTGAATTGATTTGGAAAATTTATAAGAACGGAGCTGGAATTGAACTGTGCCCACTTCAAAAATTAAAGGATTTTAACCTGTCTGATAAACGGGTGCAAGCAATCTTGACAGAAAGATACGGAACCAAAATTCCGCTTGATGAAAGCGTTGTAGCCCCAGCAAATCTAGAACAATCCAAAATGGTAACCACTATAATTGACACGTATTAAAACTTGAAAAATATTATTCAAAATATAAACAAAGCATTTGACCACCGTATTCGACTCGGAATCATGTCGGTTCTGATGGTCAATGAATCTGCAGATTTCAATACCCTGAAGGAATTATTGGGTGTTACTGACGGCAATTTGGCGAGCCATACCAAAGCTTTGGAACTAGAAAATTACATTGTCATCGAAAAACAATTTATAGGCAAAAAACCAAACACAAGTTACAGGACAACCAAAGAAGGACGCAAAGCCTTTCAGGATCACATCGATGCGCTCGAAAAATTAATACAAAAACGCTAAGGTATTTTTTTATTCAACAACTTTGAAAAACAAAGTACTTTTAAAATTAAAAAACAAATTAAATTATGCAAACTACTCTAACCCAAGAAGAAACTTTTGACGGAAGAACTTCTACAGAACTTGCCCTTGGCTGTTTTGCCATAGGGACAGTATTTTTAATCCTTTTTTTAACACTACAAGATACTTCGTTTGTATTGATTATTGGATTTCTGTTTATCATTTTGGCAACAATCCTCAATGGAATAATGCTCTGTCATTTGCTGTATCATTTTTATATTTTACCGCAACAGCGAAAATACATTGGACGAAAAATTCTAATGCTGTTAGCCAACATTCCAGTAGCATTTTTGTACTACTCAATACTATTTTATTTCAACAACAATAATTCGCCTTTCTAATCAAATAATTTTAATCAACAAAAAAATGGAAACTCAAGAAAATCAAAACTCATCCCCAGTCTCTTTTTTTCAATCCCTTTTTCAATCAACAACTGCCAAAATGCTGATGGTGGGATTTTTAACCCTTATTTTGCTCATTCCTCTAGAATTTGTCAAAAGCCTCATAAATGAGCGTTCCAATCGTCAGGAAGAAGTTATCTCCGAAATCAATGGCAAATGGGGAGAAAAAGTCTTTTTTTACGGTCCAATCCTAAAAGTACCTTACATCACTTTTGAAGAAACACTGTCCATCAATCAAAAAACAAACGAAACACTGAAACAGCAAAAGGCAATTACCAAATATGCTTATTTTTTTCCAGAAGACTTAAAAGCAAAATCCAATGTAAACACCAAATTACTTAATAGAAACAATTACGAATCGGTTGTTTTTAGTTCCAAAATGAATTTTGAAGGTTCTTACATTCAGCCGGATTTTAGTAGCAAAAATATTCCTTCTGAAAATATTCAATGGAATAAAACTACCATACTGATAAAAACCACTAATCTAAAAAGCATCAAAGACGAGGTAAAAATCAATCTTGGCGGAACCAAATTTACTTTTGAACCCGTTTACAGCAGTAATGTAAACGACTCAACCCAAGCCCTTGAAACCGGTTTTATAGATTTGAAAAACACTTTGAAAACAGGAAAAACCAACTTTGATTTCGACATCACATACAACGGAAGCAAGCAAATAAAAATGGTTCCTATTGGCAAAACAACGCTTTTAAATATGCAATCCAACTGGGCAGCTCCAAGTTTTACAGGTAATTTCCTTCCCGATGACAAAACCAAGAAAATTGATAACAACGGATTTGTTGCCAATTGGAAAATCCTCCATATCAACAGGGCATTTTCGCAACAATTTTTTGAAATATTACCCAATTTGGACACTTATGCTTTTGGAGTTGACTTTGTGATTCCGGTAAACCAATACCAACAAAATGAAAGAGCAGCAAAATATGGTTTTCTAGTGATTGGCTTAACATTTCTAGTTTTCTTCCTAATCCAATCCATCAGCAAAATTAAAATTCATATTTTCCAGTATGCGATGATTGGACTAGCATTGATTTTATTTTACACACTGCTAATTTCTATCACTGAGCACAGCAGTTTCACAAAAGCCTATCTTATCGCAGCTACGGCAGTTATTTCATTGATATCGCTTTACTCTGTTTCGATTCTAAAAGGAAAAAAATTTCCTTTATTTATAGCGGCAGCACTCACAGGCCTTTATACTTTTATTTATGTTATTATCCAACTAGAAAACTACGCTCTTTTGGTAGGAAGCATTGGTTTGTTTTCAATCCTTGCAGCGGTTATGTATTTTTCAAGAAAAATTGACTGGAATAAATAACACGATTCACAAATACCCATTAATTATAACATTCACAAATATAAAATAGTCCTTTTTGTTTAACCTCACCCCAACCCTCTCCAAAGGAGAGAGAGTAAAGATTGGATTATTTTATATTTGTGAATGGTATTATTTAAAAACCAAATAATTAGTTTATTAAAACAAAAAAACTACAAAGTGATATCTCACTTTGTAGTTTTTTTTTGTGTAATGCAAGCTCTTTTTCTGTGTGGCTCAGAGTAAAGAACTCATTGAATTGTACTTTGCAAAAAATTATCATCAATCGAAACTTAATTTCATTGTATGTAAATACTATCAAACTGTGTTTTCTTTACGATTTTTGGTTAATTTTATTTGCAAAATAAACTAGCAGCGCCAAAAGAAGAACTGCTGCTACAATACCTAATTGTAAGATTAATTGCATTCTAATTTTCTTTTTTTTTGTTAGACTTTACTTTTATTTTCTGTAACTAATGAAAAAGGCTATACATGCATCGTCTATCGCATATCAAATCCTTAACATATAACTAACGCACAATTTATGAAAAAATACTATTTTCACAATTTTTATATTACTTTTTTTTATTTTAATTTATTTATTCTAAAAATTAAAATAATTCCCTAACTTTTTAAGAAGCTATTTTTAATAATTCAAAACTAAATACAGTTCCTTTTCCATACTGGCTTAACACTTCGATAGAAGAATCATGCAATTCGACAATTTTTTTAACAATAGCCAATCCTAAACCAGTAGTGTCACTATATTGCTTCCCTTTATAATAACGCTCGAAAATATAAGGCAATTCATCCTGACCAATCCCTTGTCCAGTATCAGCAATACTAACTTCTACTTTTCCCGATTCATTTTTTATCGTTATATTAATACTGTCATTTTCCTGGCAAACCTTCATTGCATTATCGATCAAATTTTGAAATACTCTGTCAATCAAATTAATATCTGCTTGAACAATAGGATTTTCACTCGGTAAAAACACATTGAGATGTATTCCTTTTTTATGAGAAATAATGCGATATTTATTCGCTATATCCGAAATCAGCTCGGCAATTGGAAAAGGTTCAACATTCAATCGAATCTGATTTGTTTCAAGTTTAGATAAATCAAACAGATCATTTACCATTTTTTTGAGTCGTTCACATGATGAAAAAATAATATCGAGATATTTTCGTCTGTCTTCGTTAGAAATAGTATCCTCTTTCAGTTTCAGTGTTTCGGCATAGCCTTGTATAGAGGCTATCGGTGTCCGCAAGTCATGCGAAACGTTACTGATAAGTTCCTTTCTGAATTCATCGGTGTCTTTCAACTGCTGAATATTGCCAGATATTGTCTTTGCCATTTCATTGAAAACAAGCCCAATCTGATCAAGTTCATTACTATTTTTCACCGGAATATGAATATTCAGATTTCCAGACTGAAATTCTTTGATTCCATTTACAATTGTATTCAGTTTTCGGGTAATAAACCAAATCAGTAACAACCCGACAAAAGCAGAAACAACAAGAATGATTGCCACAGAACGAACAGAAAGACCCAAAATATAACTTCCTACAACCATATTTGCTGCCGAAACATATTCCTGACTAGCCAATACAATATAAACGTAACCGGTTAATCTCCCCTGCTCAATAACTCTAGCAGCAGAAAATGTCTTTTTTTCACCTGGATTTCGAGGATCGTCACCGTAAATTAAATTATGCTTTTTTGAATCACCCAAAAATTGATAAATTGGCTCCAAGGATACAGATTCCAATTTAACAACTTTTTGAGGAGCCATATAACCCAATATTTCCCCTTTCGGATTAAGTAAATATATTTCAATGCTCGGATTAATAACCATCATGGAATGTAACATATCCTGAACTGCTTCTTTGTTTACAGTTCCGTGTTCAAACTTTGGATTAATCAACGAAACGGCATTATGAGCCAGATTCCAATTGAGTTTCTGATTTACTTCTACTGAATATTTATCGGCAGATTTTATTGATATATAAATACTTATGCCTGCAAACAGAAAAAGAACCAGAATAAAAATAATGGATATCCTCCAATACAGACTACTGAAAAACGATGTTTTTTTAGGGTGTTCCATATTTCTATTTTTTAAAAAAATTAAAATCGTGTTAAGGTTGAAATTATCAAATAAGTCTGGAAAATTATTATTCTCTAAACTTATACCCTACCCCCCAACTGGTAAGAATAAATTCGGGATTATTGGGATCTGTTTCAATTTTTGCACGTAAACGGTTAATATGTGAGTTCACGGTATGCTCATATCCTTCGAACTGATAACCCCAAACCAATTCCAGAAATTGTGTTCGGCTGTAAATTCTGCCAGGATTGGAAGCAAGTAACACCAATAAATCAAATTCTTTTGGAGAAAGTTCAACTCGTTTGTCGTGAACTTCCACAATTCGCTTGTCGAGGTTTATAAAGAGTCCGCTTATACGCATCTCCTGATCGGCAATTTCTTTTGGTCTTTCTTTTGTCATTTCTGTCCGGCGAAGTATCGCTTTGACACGAGCAATTAATTCCCTGATTCCAAAAGGTTTGGTTAAATAATCATCGGCTCCAATTTCTAGCCCAATAATCTTATCGATTTCCTCTGATTTTGAAGTAACCATTAGAATTGGGGTTTGAACTTTTTCCTGCCGAAGCCTTTTACAAACTTCAAGTCCATCGAGTTCAGGAAGTCTGACATCGAGGATTATTATTTTATAATTATTATTTAATGCTTTGAGCAAGCCACTTTTTCCATCAAAAGCTGTATCTACCTCAAACTCCATATCAGAGAGGTGAATCGATATTAAGTCAGATATATTTTGATCGTCTTCAATAATTAATGCTGTATCCATAATAACAAGTTGTGTTTTTCTTTTAATAAAGAATATTAAAATCAGACCAAAATCACAAAAAAAAGGTTTTTTTTTACATAAATTAATCCATCGTTCTATTTATATATTAAAAAAACGCGTTGGGTGAAATTATTTTTTAACACATAGAAACATAGAATTTATAGTTTTTTTAAAGAGCTAGATAACCGTTTCACTTCTCACATAGCAATCTATGTGAAAAATAGTGCTATTTCTATTCATTCTTTACATATTAACTATAAAACCTATGTTTCTATGTGGTTCATTTTTTATTTAAACAGACCCGAGCGATAGCGAATTGGCGAAGCAATTTCACCCAACGGGTTAAAAATATCCTACGCCTTTTTAAACATAAAAGAGACTGCCTATAGAATTTCAGGCAGTCTCTCTCGTTATAACAGAAAACAAGCCAAATTATTGCAGAGTTACTTTTATTATGTTGCTTGTAGCAGGAATTGTAGTAAATGGATTTGGATTTGGCAATACTGATATTACTCTACTTGCTGATGGCGCAGGGCGGATTCCTGCTCCAGGATATTGATCAACTGTAGTACCATTATCGAATAATTCGATTGATGAAGAAACGTCACCACTTGCAGATGCTTTGATATCACCAGACTTAGTAGCATAGAACCAGTCACTTGACGAACCAAACATAGTCGCAATCGAAATTTTATCTCCTTCTTCAAGAGTAAGCATCTGAGAAACTTTTCCACCTGCTGCTCCTTTGATTCGTGGTAATAAAGCTGTTGTTGTAGCTTCTTTCAAAACATAAACACTTTTTACTCCCGCTTTTGATTTAAGTGCATTATAAAGTGCGTCTGCATTTCCAGTTTGTGCAATATCTTTCAAACCTTCGCCACGATCTTTTTCACCTGTTTGAAAAAATGGATTATTATCCCCTTTATACACTACAACCAGTACAGGAGAAAGGCCTGTGAAAAGTCCCGTATTTGCAGTCAAATAAGAACTCATATTGGCAGTCATTCCGGCTTCAGCAATATTTGTCAGTCCATTTGCCGAAGGCTGATCTTTGGCATAAATTGGATTAGGCATCAAAGGATTTCCTCCTGCTACATTTGAAATAGCCCAAACACCAGGACTAAATCCAGTTTCATTTGCCTTTCCGCCAGAAATATTTGAAATAGTAACAGTAAAATTCGAATTTCCATTGTAAGCAAGTGAAACAGACATTAACTGTGAAGCTGCCAAAAAGCTATGCCCGTAATCATCTGTAGTCCCTCCAACTTTCTTAATATTTTTAGCTGTAGTTTCGGCTACCCCTGGGTGTGTTACATTAGCGCCCGGAGCCTCATTTACTCTTGTACCATTGTCCCAAATGTCAATTTGCGAAGAGACATCTCCTGTGATAGGTTTCCCACTATCATCGTACAATTTTATTCCTGGATTATTAGGAGCGAAAAACAAGTCGTTACTCAAACCATACATTGTGGCAAAACTCAAAGATTGTCCAGGCCCTGCATAAAATGAAAAGGAAACAGAATTACCCGGAAAAATTACTGGAGATGCACCCGAATTTTGAAATGTTCCAGACTCAACAAGTAATTTACTGTCGAGCACGTTTTCAATAGTAATTGTTTTTGTACTTTTGTTCTCAACCATATTTTTGTCTTTATCATCGCTGCATGATCCAAAAATAAATACTGATGCCACTAAAGCAATTGGAAGGAATCTTAATCTTTTCTTATTCATTTCTTTTAAATTTAAACAGCCCTTTTTTTAAGAACTGCGGGTTATTAATTTTTATGAAGCAAAGAAAAGCAGAGGGTATCACGCAAACTTCCCGAAATTATAACAAAAGTATCACAGCCTCATTTTTATGAATATTTTAACAAATTTGAACTTTGCTATCCAGACAGTATTATTTTTGTCCCTATAAAAAGTTTAGTACTTTTGAAACTTATAATAATGTTATGAAAAAATTCACTATTCTACTGATGATTTTGGCTATTGGCGTTGCTTTTTACGAGCAATCAAGCTCCAACAAGAACGTGTATGTAATGGTTATTGCAATTGTCATTTTCATGGTAGGAATGATGAAATTGAGCAGTAAAACCCCAAGTAAAAACCAAGATAAAGACGAAAAAGATGTTTAACAAAGGTGATAAAGTTTCGGTTCTGGATGAAGCCGTTGACGGCGTTGTGATATCTGTAAAAGATAAGGTAGTCACTAT
Source organism: Flavobacterium gilvum (assembly GCF_001761465.1). NCBI lineage: Bacteria > Pseudomonadati > Bacteroidota > Flavobacteriia > Flavobacteriales > Flavobacteriaceae > Flavobacterium > Flavobacterium gilvum. The sequence continues at coordinate 3,781,488 of NZ_CP017479.1, forward strand.
TGAAACCGTTGATGGTTTTGTAATGAATTTTGCCGCCAATGAGCTCATAAAAAAAGGTGAATCAGCGAATTTGATGGACAATATAAAAGGTATTAACATCAATGAAATCAAGAAAGAAAAAGAAATCCCAAAACCTCGAAGTTTTGTAAAAGAAAAGAAAGATAAACACGAATTGCCGGTGCCTGAATTTGATTTGCATATCGAGAAACTGGTACCCAACAAACGCGGAATGTCTAATTACGACATTTTGACCTTACAGGCAGAAACCGCCCAACGCCATATTGAATTTGCGATTCGCAACCGCATTCCGAAAATTGTTTTCATTCACGGTGTGGGCGAAGGCATATTGAAAGCCGAATTGGATTTTCTGCTGGGACGCTATGATAATATTGTTTTCCAGGATGCAAACTACCAAAAATATGGTCAAGGAGCAACCGAAGTGTATTTCAAGCAGAATAAATCTTAGATTGGAGATTTTAAGATTTTTCAACTTTTAAAATAAAAAAAACGTCAATGTTTTAAAATACAACATTGACGTTTTTTCTTTATGCTTTGTTTTCTCTATTTAATGGTTTGCAACTCACCATATTTGTAATTGTTCCCCAATTGGAAATTACTGTTGTCTTTTTCGAGTGTTACGTTTTTAAAAACAATCGTGTGCTTAAAAGTATTTGGTCCGCTTGTAGTGGTCGTAACTTCTACAGTACCTCCAGTTCTACCGAACCATTCTTCTTTAATTGTGGGTAGTATTGGCGTAGTAGGTTGACAAAAATAATCTGATCTCAAAACACTATTAAATAAACGATACGCCAACTTATTTTTGACTGGACCTATTGTTCCAACTCTTGGGCTATTTATCGGAGTTACCTCGTTTGCAATCAACGCAGGATCAATATCTAATGTAAAAGATGCGCTTTCGCTGAAAACATATACCTGACCATTATTGCTACAAATTTGCAATAATTCACTAAAATTAAATGGCAATGGATCAATGTTTTTCAAATAATCTCCAAAAGGAAAAGTTTCATAAAACTGTGTTGTATTATCTTCCTTCTTAAAAGTTATATTTTTGAAAATAATATTATGATTATAACCTGTAATCCTAGTGCTGTTATTGGTTTCATCCAATTTTTTCACGGCAGTTGTCGTAATTTCTATAACACCCGAAGAGGCAAACCACTGCTTATTTATACTTGGGATTGCTGGGGGAATTAAAGCACAAAGATTGTCTGCTACTACTTTTCCATTATAAAAATTATAAACCACCTGATTTGCAGAACCTATATCTAATTTAATAGGTGCATTGGGATCTGTGGGATCGTTTACGAAAGTTTCTTCTGGAATGTTCAAAATCAAAGCTTCACTCTCTTTGAGTTTAAAAATAAGATTATTATCCGGGCAGCTGCTTGTGGTCACAGCAGAAAAATCAATAGTATCGACTATCAAATCACCGTCATCACAACTCGCAAGAGCCAATAAACAAACCAAAATTCCTAAAAATCGTTTCATTCTTTAATATTTTAAACAAAAATAGAATTTTTAATTCGTTTCTTAAACTTTAGAAGGGAAAAAGAGTTACTAAGTTCCTTTTTAGAGTTACTAAGTTTCTGAGATTCTAAGTTTCTCAGAATCTTAGAAACTTAGAAACTTAGCATCTTACATAAATCCTTACCTTTGTGGCGAATTTTTTTTTCGATGAAAAAACATAAATATTATTTAGCCGCTTTTACGGCATTTTTTCTCTGGGGCTTTTTCAGTCTGGGGCTAAAACCAATAGCTCATTATCCTTCTCTCGATATCCTATTTTATCGCGTTTTTTGTAGTGCCTTAACGATGACTGCTATAAACTTAGTTTTCCGAAAAAAAAATATTCGTAAAAACTGGAATACCTTTTCGGTAATGCCTTTGCAGAAAAAAAGAAGTATTGCTGCATTAACCCTAATAGGAGCCGTAATTTTGTCTGCCAATTGGTTTATTTTTATTTATGTGGTCAATCATGTGAGTGTCAAAGCGGGTTCTCTTGCTTATTTAATCTGCCCAATTTTGACAACTGTTTTTGCATTCTTTTTGCTTCACGAAAAATTGACTAACTGGCAATGGTTGGCAGTTTCCATCAGTGCTTTTAGTTGTGTTATATTGTCTGCAAACCACTTTCAGGATATTTTTTACAGCTTGGTAGTTGCGACAACTTTTGCCCTTTATTTGGTCAGCCAACGCAAAAACAGCGAACTTGACAAGTTCCTTATTCTGAACATACAATTGCTATTTATTGCTTTGCTGATTTTGCCTTTTTACCCAAAATACAGCGGTGCAATCCCAACAGAAACTTTGTTTTACCTTTGTTTGTTTAGCATTGTAGTGTTTTTTACAATTGTTCCTCTTTTCTTAAATTTATACGCATTAAAAGGCATCAACTCTTCAACTGTGGGTATCTTGATGTACATCAACCAGATAATTAATTTTGGCTTGGCCTTTTTTTACTTTAATGAACAAATTTCGTTGGTTCAACTGTTTTCTTATTGTTTAATTTTGATATCCATTATTGTTTTTAATAAGAATATCATTTTTGAAAAAAAAAGTAAATCTGAAGAAATTGCAGTCGTTTCAAAATCTATATAAAATGAAAAAAGCATATCTTGATAACGCATCCACTACGCAGCTTCATCCTGAAGTAATAGCGGAAATGACCAAAATACTAACCGAAGATTACGGCAACCCTTCCTCTACACATAGTTTGGGACGCAATGCCAAAAACATTCTTGAACTTTCAAGAAAATCCATTGCAAAGCAAATAAACGCTTCCGCAGCCGAAATTATTTTTACTTCCTGTGGTACCGAAGGTAATAACTGGATTATGCGTTCGGCTGTAAAAGATTTGAAGATAACCCGCATAATCACAAGCAAAATAGAACATCACGCCGTATTGCATACTGCTATCGCATTACAAAATGAATTTGAAATTCAGGTTGATTATGTAAAAATCAAACCCAATGGTGAAGTCGATTTGACACATTTGGTCGAATTATTATCGGAAGAAAAAAAGACTTTGGTTTCCTTGATGCACATAAACAATGAGACCGGAACAATACTGGACATCGACAGAGTAAGCCAAATTTGCCAGGAGCATCGTGCTCTATTCCATTCGGATACAGTGCAATCTATTGGTAAAACCAAAATTGATTTGCAGCATACACCTGTTGATTTTATCGTGGCGAGTGCCCATAAATTTCACGGTCCAAAAGGAGTTGGTTTTGCTTTTGTTCGAAAAAATTCGGGATTACAACCTTTATTTTTTGGAGGCGAACAGGAAAAAGGTCAACGCCCGGGCACCGAAGCCATCCATCAAATTGCAGGAATGGCAAAAGCTCTGGAACTTTCTTGTCAAAATCTGGAATCCGAAAGTCAATACATCGCATCTTTGAAAGACTACGCCATAGAAAGACTAAAAACTGATTTCCCTGGATTCAAAATCAATGGGGAAAAGACACTTTATAATCTGCTCAATGTCGTTTTGCCTTTTGACGAAAGTAAAACAGCAATGATTTTATTTCATTTGGATATGAAAGGTATCGCCGTTTCAAGAGGTAGCGCCTGTCAATCGGGAAGCATTAGACCTTCTCATGTTTTGGCCGAAATGTTATCCGATGATGATTTAAAAAAACCGAGTCTCCGAATTTCCTTCAGCCATTTTAACACAAAAGAAGATGTTGATTTATTGATTGAAGGGTTGAAAACCATATAAATCAATTCGCTTTCTGTTTTGCCTTTTCCTGTTTTTTGAAATAACCCCTTAATAAAAAACTGTGTTTCATCGCCTCGAGGTCTTCATTGAGAAGAATCGTTGCTTTGTTCAGATTTGTCATTGTAGAATCTATTTTTTTGACCAAATTGGGATCATTAGACAAATAATTGATGGCTCCATTTCCATTTTTAACATTCAAAATCGTAGCATTGAGGTTGGTCACCACTTTATTTATCTCTTGGGTTGACTGATCTAGGTTGGTTACAATAGTTCTTATTTTTTGGGCTGTGGCAGGATCATTCAACACGCCTATCGCGCTATTTTTATCGCCCAAAGCCGTGACTGTTTTATTAAGATTTTCAACAATTTCAGTTGTTCCTTTACTTGTGTTTTTTAAATAATTCATGGTCTGTTTCAAATCGGATGCCATAATTGTGTCGTTGAGTAAAGTTCCCAATGAGCCTTTACCTTGTGTGATTTCTTTTGTAATTTTAAGCAAATCAGCCGTGAGCAAAGCCGCGTTTTTATTGGTTACGCTCAAGGTATTCAACATATCATCGGTACGGACGCGATTCGAGGATTGTATCACATCTCCTGCTTCAATATGAGGTAGGTTTCCTTTTCCCGGCGTGATATTGATTACCATACTTCCCACCAAACCATCAGAACCTATACTCGCCAAAGCATCTTTTTTAATGTTTAAAAACATCGGTTTATCTATAATCATATCCACATTTATAGTGGAATCATTTATCATCTCGATTCCCCTGACCGTCCCAATATTAATACCTGCGTAACGTACATTATTACCGAGCTGTAGCCCATTTACATTTGTAAAAACAGCTGTTAAATGATCGGTGCTTCCAAACATTTTTTGCTTATTGCCAACAAAATAAATAACGAGAACAAAAAGTGTTAATCCCGTTATGACAAACATGCCTAATTTTATTTTCTCCGAATCTGTTTTTTCCATTTTCTAATAATTTCTGAGTTTCTAAGATTCTAAGACGCTAAGATTCTTAGTAACTAAGCATCTTAGTGACTTAGCAACTTATTTAAAAAAAGCTTGCACCTTGAGATCTTGGGAAGTTGACAAACTCTCAAAAGTTCCTTCGGCATAATTTATTCCGTCAATTAACAAAATCATTCGGTTCGAAATCATTCTGGCACAATCGACATCGTGCGTGATAATTATGGATGATGTATTGTATTTTTTTTGAACAGACATCATAAGCATCAGAATTTCCTTTGACGTAATCGGGTCCAATCCCGTTGTGGGTTCATCGTACAAAATAATTTTTGGTTTCAAAATTAAGGTTCGTGCCAATGCAATTCTACGCTTCATCCCGCCCGAAAGTTCATTTGGCATAAGATTGACGGTATTGGCCAAACCCACACTTTCCAAAACTTCCATAACAAGTGGAGTGGTATCGCCAATAATTCCAAATTTTTTGGAATGCCGACGCAGGGGAAATTCTAGATTTTCGCGAACCGACATCGAGTCGTACAAAGCACTCCCCTGAAAAAGAAATCCAACCTCGGTTCTAAGCTCGTCCAGAGCCTCCCGTGAAAGCTCTTTGATATCCTTGTTCATAACTTCAATACTACCTTCGTCGGGTTGCTCCAATCCGATGAGGCATTTTATCATCACCGATTTTCCGGATCCAGATTTGCCCATGACAACCAGATTTTCGCCTTGAAACAATTCCAGACTAAATCCGTCCAAAACCACATTGTCACCAAATTTTTTTTTCAGATCCTTGATGACCACAATCGATTTTTTATTTATTTCATTCGACTCCATAGCTTCAGACATTATAAAAAACATTGGAAACAAAAACCGCTATAAAATCGATAATAAAAAGCAGCATTGAAGAAAATACCACCGCCGAATTGGCCGCCAATCCTACACCGGCAGTTCCTTTTTTGCAATAGTATCCTTTAAAACACCCAACCAATCCGATGGCAAAACCAAAGAAAAAAGATTTAATTGTGGATGGAATAACATCAAAAAACTCCAAATGATTGAAAACCTGAGTAAAATACAACAGCAAGGAAACGTCACCTTTTAAATTTTCGATCAAAAAGGATCCCAAAAGTGCGACAGCATCTCCAATAAATACCAAAATAGGCAACATCAAAGTCGTCGCCAAAATTCGGGTTACCACCAAGTATTTAAAAGGATTTGTTCCAGAAACTTCCATGGCGTCAATCTGCTCAGTAACTCGCATAGAACCCAATTCGGCACCTATTCCAGAGCCAATTCGTCCGGCACAAATCAATGCTGTTATGATGGGGCCAATCTCCCTGATAATTGAAACACTGACCATTGCAGGAATCCAGGAAACAGCTCCAAACTGCTGTAAAGTTGGCCTGGACTGTAGCGTAAATACCAATCCTATAATAAATCCTGTAACCCCGACAAGAAGCAGGGAACGATTGCCCATATTATAACATTGCCTAAGAAATTCTTTGAATTCAAAAGGGCGTTTGGATGCTTCTACAAAAAAACGTCCGGCAAAATCAGACAGTTCGCCTATTTCGAAAAGAAATTTTTTGAATGCTCCTATGATTCCAAAATCGCTATTCATTCCATTTTAGAATTAATTCTTTAATAAGAATCCTACCCAAATTTACAAATATTCCTCTGATTTTCTTTACATTACCAATTAATTACTCCTGTTTTTATTCTAACTTTCGTACAGGCGTAACCTATTTTGGGCAGTTACTAACTCTTTTTGTAAACGTTCTATTTTTTGCAAAAGATTAAAAACAACATCAATTCCTTCTGGTGTTAATTCCAATTCATGATGCATCCTGATAATTCGTTCCAAATCGTGTATTTGGTTTTCACTAATATAGAACGACTGCTCCACCGTTTCAATCTCAATAAGTCCCAAATCATGAAGATTGGTAAAAAACGAAACATCAACCTGATAATGTGAGCAAATGGTTTGCAGTTGTATCCAGTTATCCTTATTCATAATTCGACAATTTTATTTTTGGAAACATAACCTTTATTTTTCTCTAAGTTTCGCCAATTCTTCAAACAATTCTTTTTCTCTATTGCTAAGGTTTGTGGGCAAAACAACATGATAGGAAATATACAAATCACCAAATTCCCCTTCTTTTTTATAAACCGGAAAACCTTTTCCTCTCAATTTTACTTTGGCTCCATTCTGTGTTCCGGGTTTCACAGTTAATTTTACTTTCCCTTCAAAAGTATTTGCAGTAATTTCTCCACCCAAAACTGCGGTGTACAAATCCAAATCGACTGTTGTGTACAAGTTGTCTTTGTCCCGTTTAAAATTGGTATTGTTTTCGATAGTAAAAGTCAGATACAAATCGCCTTTTGGTCCACCATTCACTCCTTCTCCACCTTGTCCGTTTATTTTTATGACCTGCCCGTTTTCGACACCTGCAGGAATGGTCAACCGAATATTTTTTCCGTTGATGGTGAGGGTTCGCTTATGGGTGGTGTACGCTTCTTTTAAATCCAAATGTAGCTCTGCATTAAAATCCTGCCCCTTAAACCTAACATTTCTGCGACTCCCACTATGGGTTCCTCCTCCAAACATTGACTCAAAAAAATCCGAATAATCTCCGCCACCAGAAAATCCGCTAAAGCCTCCAAATCCACCCTGCTGGCCACCCGTATATTGATACTGCTGTTGTGATCGGGCTTTTTCATACTCTTCGCCATGCTCCCAGTTTTCGCCATACTGATCGTATTTTTTCCTGTTTTCGGGATTGCTTAAAACTTCATTGGCTTCATTGAGTTCTTTGAATTTTTGCTCGGCCTCTTTGTCGTTTGGATTCAAATCGGGATGATATTTACGTGCCAATTTTCGATAGGCTTTTTTAATATCGGCTTCCGTAGCTGTTTTGTCAACACCTAATATTTTATAATAATCTATAAATGCCATTGTACTGAAATTTTAGATTTGATGGTATTTTCATTTCCTTTTATTGAAAAAATATTTCACTATAAATTTAAGTATTTTACACAGAAAAAATCATGACAATTCTCACTAAAACAGTTATTTATAGAAATAAAAAAACTTTAAGGATTAAAACCTTAAACTTTTAGGACAGAAAATCCTCTGCTGAAAATCATTCTCATCAAAAAGAATAAATCATAATTTTAAAAAAAAACAATTCGTATTTATTAATTGGTTTTAGCATAAAATTTTATACTCAAAAAAATTGCCTCCAAATAAGCAAATAGAACAAAAGCTTTTTATAAATTTATTCAAATAAATGAAGTTTCCCACATAAAAAAAGCCTATTTTTACAATATAAACTTACAACAAATCTAAAATAGTATGAAAAAAATAATACTTTCTGCGTTATTTGTCTTCTTTTTGGTAACAAATCTATTTTCACAAGAACCTGTTTTTGTCACTTCGGTAGAAGGAATAAAAGAATACAGCTTGCCTAATGGATTGAAAATTTTACTGATTCCAGATGCCGCTCAATCCAATGTTATTGTAAACATTGTATATGGAGTTGGTTCCCGCCATGAAGGTTATGGGGAATCAGGTATGGCGCATTTACTGGAACACATGATGTTTAAGCGTTCCTCAAAATTTACCGATATCAAAAAAACAATTGCCGATAAAGGAGCGCAGGCCAATGGTACAACCTATTATGACCGCACCAACTATTATGAAGCCTTACCCGCAACTGATGAAAATTTAAAATGGGCTCTCGAAATGGAAGCAGACAGAATGGTGACTTCGGCCATACTTCAATCGGATTTGAATACCGAATTCAGTGTGGTTCGAAATGAGTTTGAAATAGGTGAAAATGATCCATCGGGAATATTAAATGATCGCATTCTTTCGACAGCCTATTTATGGCATAATTACGGGAAATCTACTATTGGGAGTAAAGAGGATATAGAACGCGTTCCCGCCAGCCGACTAAAAGTTTTTTATCAAAAATATTACCAGCCCAATAACGCAACTTTGATTGTAGGAGGAAAATTTGATGAGAAAAAAACACTTTCCTGGATCAAGGAATACTTTGCTCCAATACCAAAATCAAAAACTGAAATCGAAAAAACATATACTGTAGAACCAGTGCAAGACGGAGAACGTTTTGTAGAACTCAAAAGAAACGGAGATCTTCAATATATTGGTATGGCTTACCATACTCCTAGTTATTCTGACAAGGAATTTGCTGCAAATGATGCTTTGATTTCAATATTGACTAATAATCCTTCGGGAATTCTGTATAAAACATTGGTGGAAACCAAATTATCAACTACCGTTTATGGGTACACACTTCCGCTAAAAGACCCGGGATTCAGTTATTTTGGATGTGACGTTGCCAAAGATAAGGATATCAACGTTGTTCAAAAGGCCTTTTTGGAAACAATGAATACGGTTCCCAATATGACTTTTACGGAAGAAGATTTAAAACGAGCCAAAAATGAGTTACTAAAACATTTTGAAAACACGTATAACAAAACTCTTAACTTATCCATAGCCTTGACAGAATTCATCGGGGCTGGTGATTGGCGTTTATTTTTTATAAATAGAGACAATATAGAAGCGTTAACAGTTGCCGATATTCAAAATGCAGCCAAAAAATACTATTTACAAAGCAATAGAACCTGGGGACGTTTCATACCAGAAAAAAACAGCGAAAGAACCAAAGTAAATGACCCCCAAGATATTGCGCCTCTTGTAAAAGGGTATAAAGGAAAAGCAATGGAAGCGAATACCAATACCTTTGAAGCCTCTGCTGCAAATATTATGAAAGCGACAGAGGAAGGAAAATTAGCCTCAGGAGGAAGATATGCCTTGTTGGAAAAACCTGCCAAAGGAAATAAAATCGAAGGCCGATTATTATTGCGAATGGGAGATGAAAAATCATTGAGCCAAAAATCAATGATTGCCGAATTAACAGCAAGTATGCTTAAATTAGGTACAAAAACCAGAAGCAAAAAAGACATCAACGACCAGATTGACCAATACAAACTAAACCTAAGCACAGTAGGCTCTGTTGATGGTTTATATGTAAGAATCAGCACCGATAAAGCCAATTTGGGCAATGCTTTGAACTTGGTACAGGATATTTTAAGAAACCCTTCTTTTGATGTTGCCGAATTTGAAAAACTAAAATTAGAAGCCAAAAGCGGATTAGAATCTCAAAGAAACGAACCTCAAGCAGTTGCCAGTCAGGAATTGGTAAAAACAATCGCTTTGTATCTAAAAACACACCCCTTTTACACAGAAACAATCGATGAAAGTCTAGCCACTCTTGACAAAATTACCATCGATGACCTGAAAAACTTTTATGCTACTTTCTATGGCGGATCCAACAGTATTGCATCTTTTGTGGGAGGTATAGATAAAGATTTGATCAAAAAATTCTTGAGTTCGACTTTGGACAACTGGAGTCCAAAGGTTGCCTACAAAAGAATTCCAACACAATATTTTGACGTAAAATCAAGCGACAAAACCATTCAGATAAATGACAAAACAAATGCCGTTTTATTTGGAAGAATAAATTTAAACGTAGGCGAAAAAAATCCTGATTATCCTGCTTTGGAAATGGCAAATGAATTATTGGGAGGCGGATCATTCCTTTCATCCAGAATTCCGCAACGTTTACGCGAAACCGAAGGATTGAGCTACGGTGCCGGTTCATATCTTCAGGCAAATGCTATTGACCCAACGGGAGATTGGGGAGTTTATGCCTTTTACAATCCTACAATGAAAGATAAATTGGCAACTGCCTTAAACGAAGAAATTCAAAAAGCAATAAGCAAAGGTTTCACTAAAGAAGAATTTGACAGTTCTCTAAAATCTTGGTTACAAAACAGACAAACAATGCTTGGAACCGATGAATTTATCGTTCGTCAACTTAGAGAAAACATTGACTTGGGCAAAACATTTAAAGACTATCAGGATTTTGAAACCAAAGTTAAAAGCTTGGATGTCCAAAAAGTAAATAGCGCCTTGGTCAAATATTTTGATCCAAAAAAACTCGTAATTATAAATGCCGGGGATTTTGCTAAAAAATAATTTCTGGAAGTTACTAAGAAGCTAAAATTCTAAGTTTCTGAGATGAAAGACATATTTTGGGTTATTGAACAAAACCCAAATTATAACAGAAAAGGTATTGAGCAATCAATACCTTTTTTTATGGAAAGGACCGATTACTACTAATTTGAGTTCGGTTATTAATTTTTGGAGCAGAAAGATTAGGCATTTTTAGTAATCATATATCCCGCTATCCGTTACAATCTTGTGAGTCTCGTCCGAAAAGACGAGACTCACAAGGATTTTCACTGCTATCGGGGCTATAAAGAAAGATTAGGAATTTTTATAATCATCCCAAAAGAAAAAATAGCAATAATTGAACTCATATTATAACTAAAAAAAGAAGTAACTTTATTATACAAATCCAAACAAACCATTGTTTATCAATTAAATAAATCCAAAAAATGAATTTCAGAATCGAAAAAGATACGATGGGCGAAGTACAGGTTCCTGCCGACAGATACTGGGGCGCCCAAACGGAACGTTCCCGAAACAACTTCAAAATTGGTTCGCCGGCATCTATGCCAAAAGCGATTATTGAAGGATTTGCCTATCTAAAAAAAGCAGCTGCCTATACCAATTGTGAGTTGGGAGTTCTGTCGGTTGATAAACGGGATTACATTGGTTTGGTTTGTGACGAAATACTTGCTGGACGGCATACCGAGGAATTTCCGCTAGTGATTTGGCAAACCGGTTCGGGCACACAAAGTAATATGAATGTCAACGAGGTAATTGCCAATCGTTCGCAGGTGCTAAAAAGACTCAGCATTACCGATGACGAACCTTTTATAAAAGCCAATGACGATGTAAATAAATCACAATCTTCCAATGATACTTTCCCAACTGCCATGCATATAGCGGCTTACAAAGTAGTCGTGGAAAACACCATCCCGAATATTGAAAAATTAAAAGATACACTCGAAAAGAAGGCAACAAAGTTCCAATCAGTAGTCAAAATTGGACGCACTCATTTGATGGATGCCACTCCCCTGACTTTGGGTCAGGAAATCTCGGGTTATGTGGCACAGCTTGATAATGGTCTCAAAGCCGTTAAAAACACTTTACCTCACCTATCTCAAATCGCTTTGGGCGGAACTGCCGTAGGAACCGGATTGAACACGCCAAAAGGATACGATGTAAGGGTTGCCGAATATATCAGTCAATTTACGGGTCATCCATTTGTCACCGCACCTAATAAATTTGAGGCACTGGCTACCCATGATGCGATTGTGGAAACCCACGGCGCACTCAAGCAATTGGCCGTTTCTCTGAATAAAATAGCCAATGATATCCGAATGCTCGCATCCGGACCACGTTCTGGAATTGGAGAAATCCTTATTCCTGAAAATGAACCAGGTTCTTCCATCATGCCCGGAAAAGTAAACCCAACTCAATGCGAAGCACTGACGATGGTTTGTGCACAAGTAATTGGAAATGATATGGCTATCACTGTTGGCGGTATGCAAGGGCAATATGAATTGAACGTTTTCAAACCGATGATGGCGGCCAACTTTTTGCAATCAGCTGAATTACTGGGAGATGCCTGCCACTCATTCGACATTCATTGTGCACAGGGAATTCAGCCCAACCACAAACGAATCGAAGAGTTGGTAAACAACTCATTAATGCTTGTTACGGCTTTGAATACTAAAATAGGCTATTATAAATCGGCAGAAATTGCACAAACCGCACATAAAAATGGTACGACTCTAAAAGAAGAAGCCGTAAGATTAGGATACGTAACCCCCGAAGAATTTGATGAATGGGTAAAACCCGAGGATATGGTTTGAGAAAATTATGAGTTATGAATTATTAGTTGTTTGGTAGTAAAGTTTAAAAAACTCATAATTCATAATTCATAATTCATAATTCATAATTCACAATTATTCCCCGTTTACATAATCCTGCAAATAACTGAATCGCTCGGTGAGTTTTCCGTTTTCGGTTATTTTGGCTCTTTTGAGGATACCATCTTTATCTCCATTAAAAAAGGCTGGCAAAACATGTTCTGAGAACATTTCTCCAAAACCTTCACTAGCATCTTTTGGCAACTCACAAGGCAAATTATCAACAGCCATGACTACGATTGCAGCAGGATGAAAAACATCTACTTCTTTATTTTCACTTGGCAAATAACCGTATAAAGGTTCTGCAATGGTTGAGGAGCGCAAAGTACAGGCGATTGATCCATTGACATCGCAGGAAATATCGGCAACCACTTTTATATTGCAATCACTTGCCTGAAGCATTTCTCGGGTCAAAATTGCCGGAGCTTCATTGGCATGAAAATGTCCGGTGATATAAATATCTGAAATCTTTGTGAATCGCTCAAAATCAGAAACATATTCGGATGGATTATGATGGAAATCTGTAAAATCAAGAACTTGGCCATCTTTCCTTTTATTATAATCCAAAACATCCAATTGGGTATAAACTGCTTGAGTATATTTTTTACTCAAATAATTTTCGGGAGTAACTTCCTTAATTTTCATGGCATCCAAAATTTCTTTGACACCATTCCCCACTTTTCCCGTGCCGGTAACCACAATTTTTAATGGAGGTAAAATCAACCTTTTTAAATGGGTAATCAATGCATCTTTCCCAGAAAGTGTTTCGGCTTTTGGCATTTTAAACAATTCGAATTTTATTCCAAAAGCACGAAAAGCATTGTAAGTTCCAACAAATCCTGCATATCTACCAAAACCAATTAATCTATAATTGTGAGAATTAACAATAGTTTCATAATCGTACAGGTATATTTTTTTTTCTAAAATAGCCTGTAATAACTTTCGGTTATGAGGTTGTTTCTTTATTGTATGCGAAAAAAAGAAATAGGTTTTATTCGGAATCAAATCATCTACCGGTACTTCTTTTACACCAAAAAGAACATCACAATCGCTGACATCATTGGTAACATCTATCCCCATACCTTGGTATTGTACATCGGTAAAAATACGGCTATCCGAACTTTCAACTCTTATGGTACAATCATGGTATTTCTGCTTTATTTTGGCCAATTCATCAGGCGAAAAAACAACTCTTCTATCGGGTGGATTTTTTCTTTCTTTTAGGATTCCGAATTTCATTTTTAAATATTCAACTTTATTAACATGTTTTGTTACAAAAATAACATTATCATTTGAAATAATTCCGTTTTTTAGAATTAATTCAACAAGGTGATAAAAATACTCTAAAGAAACCTTTTAGACAACGCAACTAGGCAAATAATAATAAAACAATAAAAAAGAAAGGAAGAAATTAGGCATCATAAGCACTCGATAATCCAAATATTTAGCATTAAAAACCAACAATAACATACTTAAATGTTACCAATTATACTGATCGCCAAACAAATAAAAAATGCTTTGAAAAAAAAGTTAAAATTTGAAAAAAACAGTAAATCAAAAGTTTTTGTTTCTATATATTTGCTTTTCTAGCACCACGAAAATGAATCTGACAAAAAAAACAATTATTTTAAATTTACTGCTCATAAACATACTGACGGGCTCATGTAAAAAAGACATTAAACAGGCCGAAAACAAGGAAATAAAAGACGCAGATCTTCCTGCAAACGTATTACCTAAAATGAAACCTTTGGTAAACGAAAAACCAAAACTCACTGCCTCCTATATAGATGAGAAACACAGAGAAATAGACTCTTTTTACAATAGAAACTGGCCTAACAATAGTATGAACGGTAGTTTTCTTGTTGCCAAAAACGGACAGATTATCTACGAAAAATATGAAGGTTATGCAAATCTTAGAGATAAGACTCCGATAACGGCCGACACTCCAATCCATATTGCATCTGTAAGTAAAGTGCTTACTGCAACAGCTGTTTTGAAATTGGTAAATGCCAAAAGAATAGATTTGGATAAAAAAGTTACAGATTATCTTAAAGAGTTTCCCTATCCGGAAGTAACGGTGAGAATGTTGCTTGATCACAGAAGCGGAATGCGTAATTATGCCTATTTTACAGATCGTGATAAAAGTGTTTGGGACAGACACAATACGCTGACCAACCAAGATATTTTGACCATTATGGGAACAAAAAACATTGGTTTGGAACAAAAAACAGGTACTCGATTTGCGTATTGCAATACCAATTATGCCATGTTGGCTTTGATTATCGAAAAAATTACCAAAATGTCGTACCGAAATGCAATGGCCGAAATTATTTTTAAACCACTTGGAATGACTCATACTTTTGTTCTTGATTTTGACAAAGACAAACATAATGTGGCACCATCCTACAAAGCCAACAGAGTTGAAATAGGCATTGATTATCTCGATAAAATTTATGGTGACAAAAACATTTACTCGACTCCAAGAGATTTGCTGAAATTTGACAGAGCTAGAAATTCACCTTCTTTTTTGGAACCTGATTTGTTAGCCCAAGTCTATACAGGATACAGTAATGAACGAAAAGGTACTAGAAATTACGGATTGGGTATCCGAATGATTAATTGGGAAAATGGCAAGAATTTTTATTACCATAACGGTTGGTGGCACGGTTTTACCTCATCATATATTCCTCTAAAAGATGAAAATGTGACGATAATTGCCTTATCCAATAAATTCAACCGAAGCACTTATGCGGTTAGAAAACTATCTGTACTGTTTGGGGATTATCCATTTAAGGTAAAAGATATTGAGTAGATTGCAGATTTTTGATTTTTGATTTCAAAATAAAGAATAAAGAATAAAGATGTTAGACTGTAGATTTTGCATTTTATCTTTGACCAGATTTGATATTGTAATTGATTATTGACATTGCCAATAAAATAAACTACATTTGCAGAATATTTGGAACTCCAATCCAATATAATAAATGGGGTCGACTGGTTTTGACAGCAAGTCGAATTGAAAAGTAAGCACGTCGAGAACTGGGATAATTCTCGCAAATAAAAGGTCTCAAACTTTTTACACGGCGAAGGAAACTACGCTCTTGCTGCATAATCTGAATTATAGTAAGATTAGCCTCGTCCTACAAGGTAGGAAAGCAGGATTTACCTCGAAAGCTTTGGTTTATAGCGGTCGATTAAGGTAAATCGTAAAGATAAACCTAGATTTCCACAAGCTTCGGGTGGGTTTCGAAAATTAAGAAGCTAAGCAAAGAGCGGTTGTTCCTGACCTAACTCAGCGTCGAAAATCCATTCAGGAAATAAGCGTGTAGAAAGCTCTTTAGTTGCTTGTTTGGACCCGGGTTCGATTCCCGGCGATTCCACAAATTCATTTTAAATGAAATCAAAAGCCTGTAAATCCTAAGATTTACAGGCTTTTTTGTATTTATGAATTTCGACCAAAAATACTTTAAAGCACTATAAAATAGTAGGTCTCAGAAAGTTTATTTGAAATCATTTTGCAAAACATATTTTATACAGTGATATTCGAATATTCAATTAATTTGTGCAATCCCTTTTTCAGTTAACTCTCCCAAGGCATCACTTTGGCCACACCTTGATTTCTCCATTCGCAGGTAATTCGAAAGGACCAGGAAAAGGATTGGTTACTTTACGTTTTTTGTCAAAGTAATCAGTATCAATGCGCAATGGAGTACCATCTCCGTTCTCGAACGTTTGTTGCGGAACAATAGCTTTACCAAGCATCTCCGAAGTTACAAGACGTCTCGTTTGTTCTGTCGACCACGCAGGGTTGGAAGAAAGACGGAGCCAGGCTTGCCCATCTCTGATTTCAATGGTAGGCTTGGGGTCAAAACTTGAGTCTAGCAGTGCTTTTGTCTCCTGTGTCGAAGGGAGGCTACCTTTAGTGAAGACATTTCCTTCCATCGCCATTGGCAGCGAAGTAGTATCGTAGTGTTTAAGCGTCGAGGGAGCGATGAATATATTGTTGATGAAACGATCATCTCCACTTCGGTTGTCGTATTGACCAACAATCGCTGTGCCATGAGGAACTAAATAGGGCGTTTTTCGTGGAAGCCAACGCTCGAAAGATGGATCGACTTTACGCATAAGGTTATGCACGAAAGCAGTTCCGTGGGCGGCATTGAAGACCGATTGGCCTGATAGGAGGATGTTGTTGGCAACGAGACAAGGACCGTGATTGACTTCAAGAAAAATATCTTGTCCGTCTCCCGCTTCGTAGAAACCTACTTTTCCAGAAGCTTTCGCTTGGTTATTGTGCATGAGATTACCCGTGATTTGAGTGCCTTGAGTCATCCAATCCAGATGCATGCCACGAAGACAGTGATGAATCCAGTTGTCACGAATGTAGGTGTCTACCGCACCATGAAATTTGATGCCCGCAATTTCCGCACCACCGTAGAGGTTCCGCACTGCAATATCGTGAATGTGATTGCGCTCGATAATACTAAAGGCGCCACCAAAAGCACCAACAATACCTACTTCGTCGCATTCTCGAATTTCATTGTTACGCACTAAGTGGTGACCGATGGAATCTTTGTTCCAGCCTTTCCCCAAAGCGCGTTCAATAGTCAAATTCCAATCCTTGTAACCAGGGCCGTTATTACCCCAATCATCACCGTACTTACCTAAAGACAAACCAGAACAGGCAGAGTTGCGAATGAGATTCTCCTCGATAACCCAACCTTTACTCCAGTTAGTTCCGATGATTGCTTTTTGCTCAATTGTAGGCGGAGCCCAGTTTGGTGCGGCATTTTGCAGGATAAAACCACGGACGGTAATATAGTTGATAAAGTTCTTTGTAGGATAGAAAACTGTCTGGCGAACATTTACCTCAACTTGAGATTGGTTTGGATTCTTGCCAGGAAACTGGGCGTGAACGATTGTATTTTCTGAACCGACCTCAGCGAAGAATAACGGATTACCCTCAGCTGGTTTGAGAACCCGATCAAGAGCTGTGGCCTCTTTGAGCCACTGATCATCAAGGTAGACTGAACCAGTGTGAGTTGTACGTTCCGGCGAGTGAAACCAATCTCCGGTTATCAAATCACCAAAAGGATTGTAGCCTCCGAAGAAGGTGTTTGGGATAACAGCTTTCCATGTATCATTTTGCTCCCTAGTCCAGCCAGTCACGGGTTCAGAACCAGTGATAATGACTTTTTCTCCCTTGGCTGCCTGATAGGTGATTCGCTTTGATGCAGATTCGCCACCACGCGGTGGAGCAACCGTTTCACGATAAATTCCTGTATGAACAGTTATTATATCTCCGGCCGCGGCTTTGTTGGCGGCAGCCATAATGGTTTTAAAAGGCTTTTTCAAAGAGCCTTCATTTTCATCACTTCCTTTCACAGACACGTGATATTCTTTGCCTTTAACATTACTAATCTTTCTCGAACTTTGTGCTACAACGGGAGATGTTATCAAGAATACAACAACAATAAGTCTCAGGGGATTTACCCAATCTATAATTTTTCTCATTTTATATGATTTATTTTAAAGGCAAGCCTTTTTCACTTTTATTAACAATCGCTTTTAACCACAACTCAGCAAAAGCATTCATACCGAAATCGGAAAAATGTACACCATCATATCTGTGAATAGCATGAATTAACGTATCGGTATCAGGACCTTGCAGTACGGCTTTATTTTCGTTGATAAACGATTGTTGCGCTTTTCGAATAACGTTATCTACACCCAATGGTTTGGTAGTCGCACCCGGATGATAAGAGGCAATCGATATATACAAATCTGCAGATTGCGTTTTTCGCAAGGTTTGCAAAATCATCGCAAGCTGTTCTTTATATAGTGCCTCAGAAGTGTTTTTGAGGTTATCTGTTTCTCCTTGATGCCAAAAGATATGGGTGAGTTGAATGTGTTGGCTTTCCAACATCTGAAGGGTTTCTTCCAGTTTTTTGGAACAACCACCACTTGTCCAGCAAGCGATTTCAGAACCACCCACTGCAATCGGAATAAAAATCACTTTTGTATAAAGACCTTTGTCAATCAACATGTCTCCTAATCGGGGCCATACACTTCCTTTATTTCCGGTGGCACCAAACAAGGGGTCTTTGGCAGCATATAATTTGCCCTTATAATAATTATAAACTGCAGCATTATGTGGCGTGTACGGATTTTGTCCATGGTTGGCCGCATTGGATTGCCCGAATGTGAGTGCAATCATTGTTTTGCCATCCTGTTGCAAATTAGCCATATTGACCAGCCTTGTTGTGTCAGCAGCAGTTGGTTCTTGTAATTGAGCATTTGCTTTGCTAAAAAAAGATGTAATAAAAACGAATACTAATAATATACGCATAAGATAGTTGGTTCTAATTTGGTAATTAATTTAAACATAAATATTTTGATTTTTTTTTTGTTAAAAATGAAAAACAATCTTAAAATTGATATTTTTATTCCACAACAGATAAACCATTAAAGACAAGCTATTTAACAAAAACCTATTTACCAGAAATGCTACCCCAATAATTAGTTCTCCCTTCTTGTTTCACAGCATTAACTTTCAGCGATAAATCATTTTTGTTTTTATATAAAATAACTTCTTCGCCTTTCTTAAGTTGAAAAGAATAATTGCCGTTCCCTAAATCCTTCAACTGTACATGGCCTTTAGCTTGTAGTTTTCCATCTATATTGGGATGAATAATACAAGGCTCTCCAACCAAGCTTTTTATTTTTACCCATTTTGTTTCACCACCTTTTCGCACTGCACTGATTAAAAATGCACCTTCGGTTCTTAAGTTTTCAAATGACAGATCTTTCCATGAAGATGGAACCGCAGGAAATACCCTGATCTTGTCACCCCAACTTTGTAATAACAACTCCTGAATAGAAGTGGCTGCGGCCAACGGAGTTTCGATCACTGGCCCTTCTTCTAAATACATGGTATTCGGTTTTGTATAGCCGAATAATTGATTCAGATAATCAAGTGCTATATCACCCTGTCCCATTACGGCATGTATTGATGCACTTCCCGTAAATGAAAATCCGGCAAATTCTGATTTTAGGCTAAGCCAATGTTGCAATGATTTTTCGATCAGCGGTCTATTTTCTGGTTGTTCCCAATTCATGATGCACAAAGGATGAATCATAAGCATATGTGAATAATGACGGTGCGATTTACTAAATGGCACATCCCTACCTATCATCAAACCATTTTCGTCCGTCGGGTAATCCGTTAGATTAATCAATACATCTTTCCATCGAGGAGCAAGACTGTCATTTGGGTTTATTTTTAATAAAGTTTCGCAACCCCAACGCAATAACGATAAATCGTAATTACAATCTCTAGTAGTTCCAGCGGGATATTCAGGCGAATAAGTATAAGGTAAATGCCATTTGCCATCCGCTTCTTTCGCCATCACATCTAAGTAATAATTGATACTTCCCTTTAACAATGGAAAAAGTTTTGCTTTTATACTTTCGTCCATAGTATAGCGATATTGTAGCCAATAATTATATAAACACCAGGTAAGATCACCAAGCTCGGGTTCACCTTCTGGACCGGTTACTTCACTTAATGGCTTCACTGTTACCGGGCTGTACAAATCCATTGTAGCTACACGACCCAATGCCAGTGCATTGTGTCGGTATGCTTCAGGTACATTCTTGCTCAAATTCTCTTTACCTGCATCAATCATTTGTACAAGCCCATTAGCTACATCCAACTGATTGGCTGCATAAAGCGGTGAATAAGTCAACTGAATATTTAGGTTAAACCAATAAGCAGGCCATGGTGTATACCGAAACCAAGGTCCCATCAAATCTAAAGCCGGCTTTCCCTCCCTAGTAGCCGATGCCAGTTTATATAATTGTATCCAATAAAAACTTTCCAGTTTTGAATCAGGTAGTGATATAAAACTCTGGGAATAATAATGATGCCACCATTGTCTGTGGATATTTAGCAATTGTTTTATATCCTTTTTGGTCACATTGTTTACAATTTGTGTAGCCTCATCTACCGAAGATTGCTTTCTGTTGATAGCGACTGATATATAGTACGTTTTGCTATTTGAGTTATTTTTTTCTGTCCATGCCGTAGTATAATCACCACCGGCAAGCATTGGCTGTTTGCAGTATTCGACCGCTCCGTCCTTTGCAAGAATAGCGGGTGGATTCGCTACATATCCTTTAGGAATAGGCCGGAATTTGAAGCGGCTGTTTATGGAAACTTCAGGGCAAAACAGCCACTGAAATTTTCTTTCACCTACACTCATCTTCGTTTCAAAAACAATCACATTCGTTTGTGAGAGTGTATAGGTTCTCCATTGAATCGTTCCTTTATCAGTTACAATTGTTCCATTGGCTTCCGCATTCCATAAATCAAGGCGAGCGGTATTCTTTAAAATTTTCCCTTCAGGCTTAAGCTCAAAATGACCTATAGGCATACGAGATCTGTCTCTGCCATCTATAACATCTGTTCGACCAATCTCCAAACGCAAGGTATTGTCATCTTTCATATACAACATAGTACCCAGCAAACCATTACCGGTAAAAACACCCTCTTCCCATTTGGTAGTAAGCGTATTATACACCATATCGTTACGGGATAGAAAATTTTTCCAGTCAATCCCTGTTTTAATTTGGGCTATGCTAGTTTGAATCAAGAATATCGACAGAATGATACTGCCTGATTTTGCTAATTTGTTAATCATAAGAATTCAACATTTTTAAAAACCTTTTCGTCCATCACCATCCTTATTTTTGCTTATCGAGAATTTTATTAGTGATTATTTGTGTTTCATTTTCATTGCCGGCAATTTTAATATAAACTTGATTGTTTTTCACTTCTATGAAAACATCTGCGGGCTTATTCATGGCAAAAATGGTGTTCCCGTTTTTTTGCAATGATGAAAAACCAGTAGCAGCTAGTTTTTCAACATTGTTTTTCGAATCAATTTTTATAGCTGCCAGACCTTTATAATTTCCAGAAAACACTGTACCGTTATCTGTAAAAGTAAAGCTTGCCAAAGCATTGTCCTGTATCGATTTTACATCGGTAAACACATAAGTGTTGTCTTCCGTTAATACTCCATTTTGTAGTTCGTTTTTCTTAATTCCCAGTTTAGCTATGGCATCCAATGAAAAAGAAGTAGCAACGGATTTACTTAAGATTTTCTTCCATTCCTCAGTAATATCATTTCCGTTAAAGTCGCTGGTGCAGTCTCCTTCTACGATTAGTTTACCTCCCTTCTTTATATATTCCTGTATAAATTTTGTTGTACTTTTCCTTGCATATTGCGGATACAGGAAAACAATGGCATCAAATTCATGTCCCTGTAAAACAGGCTTCCCATTGGCACCAATGGATAACCTTCCATCAGTAATTTCGTCTGTGGGTACCAATGCATTTAGATATCCAGCATTCCATAGCTGCATTGCCTTTTCTTCTATTTTTAATTTACCTTTTAAGTCATACGCGTTTCTTGATAACGTATCCGGATACCAATTGGTGAGTGACTCCATTCCGAATAATACCAATAATTTTATTTTGGGGAAAGAAGGATTAAAATTATTCAACAAACGGGCACAATTTTCTACTTTATTAATTTGGGCTTGCGCCAAAGGATGCTCAATACTTACTCCCCAACTCTGAACATCATTGATGGCGTGATAATGCGTGCGAATACCATATCGTAAATCGGTTAACGCTTTTGTCCAGATTTTATCCAGATTTTTGTTGTAATACATATTGTATATCGCATTCATTG
Source organism: Flavobacterium gilvum (assembly GCF_001761465.1). Classification (NCBI taxonomy): domain Bacteria; kingdom Pseudomonadati; phylum Bacteroidota; class Flavobacteriia; order Flavobacteriales; family Flavobacteriaceae; genus Flavobacterium; species Flavobacterium gilvum. Next base: position 3,803,890 of record NZ_CP017479.1, read on the forward strand.
GATAACTGAAACCAATCCCCATTTGGGTAGGTGTTGGAGTGTCTTCATCGGTTTGCCCATAATCTCTTTTTATGTTCCACCAGTTCAGTCCTGTATGCCATATTTCATCACCATCTAAAGTGTTGTGGTGCGTATCGTGGAAACCAATGAAAGTGTTTTTTCCAAAGTAAAGTTTACCTGCACGATAAATTTCCTTTTCCATTTCAATAGTTCCGCTGCGCATAACGGACATATAATTGTTTATTGCTTTGGCCCTAATACCTAGTTTCCCCGTCGGTGCATAACGCATGTCAAAAAAGGTTTGCTTTAGATTTAAACCGGTGTTGGCTTTAAAAACAGAATCCATGGGAAGTGAATAAGGACGCTCCCTGAAAACATCTCCAGCTTTTAATAACCATGAAGGAACAATAGGCAAATTGCAGTATTCATCAAGACCTACACCATCGAAAGGAATATCGGAATATGTCTTCAAAATAGATGTAAGATTGCCCACAGCCTGAGGACTGTAATTACTCCAGTAATTGTAGTAATGCTGGGTAAGTATATAAACAGTATAACCTTTCATGGCCTCACCTAAATCTACCGAAACTGCTACACTATTTGTCGCTTCTGTTTTTTGCACCTTTGAAGTAATGTCCGTTAGACTGCCGGGTATATAAAAACCATCTGCTGATTTTTTAAAAGCATATACACTATATAATTCGCTTTTTAATAACAAATTCATAAATCTGGCATGCTTAGCCACAGATGTAAATGAACCTTTGCCATTATTATCCAGTTTTATTTCTCCCTCCTGTATAAGCCGAGATGTATTTTTGAGAGGTACGGCATCTACCGGACCCCCTAACTGAAGTCCTATTCTGATTCCTTTAGCATGTGCATACTTCACCACATTATCATAAACGGGGTGCATGGTTTTCGAATCATAAGAATTAACCCCGTTTCTTGGTGTCAGAAAAACATATGTGTATTTGCTGAAAGCGGAAATACTATCAATTTTATTTTTATATCTGGTTTCGTCGAATTGATCTTTTGTAAAAAACCAATAAGCAATCTGCGGATGATTTGCATTTTCAAAAGCCGGAATATAATTCTGAATGGTTTGATTCGATTGTGAAGCCGCCGAAAACGAAATAAGAAGCTGAATAAACAGTAAAAACAAAAACTGTAAAGACATTCGCTTATATGATAATCTTGCAAAACATATTTTGATATCCCGACAAATTGAAAAGGCAGTACTACTACTTAATACAAACAAGTTAATAAAAAATTTATTCATTGAAAGCCGGTTATTATTTAACCCGCAAGGTTTATTTTTTTTTAGCATACAGAAATATTGTTGTTGTTTTTTTACTCGATAACCATTTTATTTCTCACATAGTAATCTATGTAAAAAATAGTGCTATTTCTATTCATTCTTTACAGATTAGTTATAAAACCTATGTCTCTATGTGGTTCATTTTTTTTAAAAAGAACCCGATCGATAGCGAATTGTCTAAGCAATTACTCCCAACGGGTTCTTATTAATAAAATATTATTATACCCTTTTCATCAATATGTGAAACAGGAAGATTCGATTCTTTATATTCCAATTTACATCAGTCGAATTGTTGCACCAAGGGCATCAAGGCCTATGGATTGGCAAACACATAATCTCCATCCTAAATCTACCTTTTCTATATCCCATTTTAGAATATCATCAGCGACTCCCCATTCTTTTTTAAACTGCTGTATATATAATTTATCTTTTTCAGCGTTGGTGTATTCGGCCTTGAATTGGTTGTTCGAACTATCACGTGTTTCCCATATTGCATTTGCGGTTGCTTTGATGTTACTTTTAAAATCAACACCACTGACTCTTCCGCCAAGTATTCCCAAATATCGCATCATAATACCACGTCCAGCTAGATAATCGCTACCAAACTCAGGCCCCATATTGGCTACCAAAGGCGCTTCGCGGATGACATGATCCATATCACTAATCAAAGTTGTTTTTATTCCTTTTGCAATTAATTCCAAATAGGCATTTATTTTATCGGTAAATACATTTACATTAAACGCTGTTCCTTTTTTATTTTTTGTTACCCATTCAGCGACATTGTCTTTGATGGCCAGCATGTTGGTAAGCGACGCTAATAACATTCCCTGGTCGCCTGTCCATACCCATCCTTTGTGCCAAGTAGGATGCGTAGTATCTTTATAACCAGATCCTTCAAAAATAGCAATTGGCCTTTCCTGTACCAATGCACCTCCGGAGGCTGTTTTCTTTAGATATTCATACTGATTCAATTGAAACCAACTATCAAACCACATCCACTGGTCGTAAGCCATCTCTAGGTATTTATCATTGTCTGCTATTTTTTCCGCAAGTGTTAGGCGATAAATTCGGGTTGAGAGTAAAAAAAACAACACATTCGTTACTGTATTTTTCACACCAGTGCTTTGACCTTTGGCGTCTCCATTTCTAAAACCATGCGGAATGGGGACTGCCGATGATAAAGGGTCGTAAGCATGGATTTTTGCCTGCTTCCAACACAAATCGGTAGAAAGCTGCAGGTATTTATCTGCTAACTCTTTATTCCCGGCACGCAATAAATATCGTCTGGCATTAAGCCCCATTAGCCCCCACCAACCAAAATCATCTGCCCAAAAATTATTAGGATCAAGACTATGGAAATAAGCCATGTTTTTTTCAAGCATCAAGTTCACCTTTTGCTGCATCAATTTTACTTCTGGCTTATCTGGCCATTTTTGCTGTACAACATCTGTAAAATTAAGACACGCATCGAAAGTATTACCTCTTCTCCAAAAATCATTGCATTCCCAAACACTTTCAAACCTATTAAAAGCGGCTATACTCATCTTGAAGAGCTTATCAGCTTCGTAATACTCTTTGGCTTCAAAATCAATACTACTTAAGACATTTGTATAAGGAAAAAGCAGTGCAAAAGTTCCTGTCATTTTTACAAAATTTCTTCTTTTCATAAATTTATCATTATAAGGTTTAACGAATGAAGTCTGCAACTAATGTAATCATTCCCTTTGCAGGAACCAGCACTTCGGTCTCCATCGGATTTTTTCCTTTACCAATTGCCTTATTGTCTATTTGTATTGATGTCGGTTTCATCTCCAGCCAGTTTACTTTTACCTGTTCGTCTTTATCAGAAACAGAACGCAACCTTACTTCCATCTTCTTGCCTGACTCATCCACTTTCAATATTGACAGCAATACTTTTGGATTATCTGACAGCGATAATAAAGGTTTTTGACTTATTTTTTGTTTTAATGGGCTAACGATTAAAGGTTGCGATTGCTCCATCCCAAAACGATTGGCCATTCCTGCATCATAAGCTGTATTATGTGGAAGCAGACGGTAACGGAATTCTAACTTGCCTTCCTGACTTAATGGGAAGTTAGTATGCCAGTGATTGTTTAAAGCCCAAGAGTAAATAGTTGCACTTGGCGTAAGTTTCTTAATCCATTTTGGTGAATTAGCGGCTCCTCCCAGAATGTCTGCCGTTAAATCTCCTACTTCAAAAACAGGAGCATCTAATGAACACATAGTCACTCCTTTCTCTTTATTGGAAACATCCAGCCAGCGTTGAAAGCCTATCCAGTTTCGATTGGCGCCATCCAATTGGTCGTTATCTATTTTCATAATACCCCATGGAATATCCACCATGGTCTCTGGCTGAGGAATATTGAACGCAAATCCAAAATGCACCCCTTCTTTTTTGGTTATCGATTGCTTATCCAGATTGTTCTTGATATCTACGTAAGGCTGATCTTTTACAAGTGTAATTGTTCGGGATAGGCTATTACTGCCCTCCGCGGCCGATTCTACTAAAATTGAGGCCAACAACGGACCATTTTCAAGGATTGAAATTTTCACATTTGATGTACCAGAAACTCTATTCAGCGTATCACTGCTTTTCAGGTAACGATAACTATTGATACTGCAAGCAGCTTTTGCATCAACAAATTCGTTTGCTCCTTTTGTTAAACTGGATATATCCCCCGTTTGAGGATCAAGCACTACTTTGATGCTTCCGTTATCCAAAACGTTGTCATGAGCAAGCATGCCACTGGCGTTGTTTTTCTCTTCACTCAACATGAAATTCTTTGATCCTAAAGCAGGAACATTTTCAGCCATGAACACTAGTTCACCAGTAGAAAGCTTTTGTGACAAAACCGTTTTTCCCGATTCATTTTTTACACTATTGTATCTACCGCTTTGCTCTTTTGAAAGCTTTACCAACTGGCTTCGATTCCAAGACAAAGTATTAAAAACACCTACTATTTCACTTTCGTTTTTGGCAACAGGAGCTAAGGCTCGCTGCATTAAATCTTTACTGATATCTTCCCCTTTTTGAAAGTATCCAAATTTGACATTCAAAATATCATTGGTGATTGGTTGCTTTGAAGGATCCATATAACACCAGGTATGCTCCGTTCCTAGACTGACATTTCTCCAAGCTTCTTTCAAGTCTGCTCGTGGTGCAGGTTCTCCCGGATGAAGCATTGCCCAAAGCGTTTCATCCTGAATCAACCTTTCCTTAGTACTCTTGTTCATACCAGTTTGCTTAGCGGCTGTCCCCAAACCATCTGTCCAATATTCTGTATAATCTCCGGATAACACAGGTAACTGGTTCCCATACTTCTCCTCAAATTTTTTCATAATCGTTGTAGCACCTGCAATCACCAGATGGGGATAGGCATACTCTTCATTCCAGCTTTTTACAGCCTCGGGCAGGTCTGCATCAATAGGCATATTGTCTGCCATGGCCCAGGACATCGCAAATATGTCATAAGGATAATAATCAGCCTTTTGCAATTTAGGCAACATATCAGCCAGGTATTTATCAATGAAATGCTTTCTTGGCGTATCGGTCCTTACCACTTTCATTAATTTTGTACTATCTATCTGGCCAGCCATTTTGGGCCAATAATCAAAACCCTTGGCAGCAGCTCCGGGAGAATAGCTTCCAGGCTGAAGAAAGAGCACTTTGGATTTACCATCAATACTTTTCCACCAAAATGGACGGAAACTCATCAAATCCATAGAACGACCCACCCTATCAAAACCATTGTTGAAGGCCATAATGTATTTGATACCCAATTGTGAAGCCACTGGAACCAATCCCCAAGTCATGCCCGGCACATCTACCTGTACAAAAGTCTCAATCTTTTTGCCGGTTAATTTTTCAAAATCCTTACTATGCTCCAAAAATTCAAACAATTCTTCATCTACCGCCACACTAGTATTAGTATTTACATAGCTTGCATCCAGCTGCAGATACCCTTTCTTAACGGCATCAATTACCTTCTGTTTTGCCTGAGGACTTGCCTTGCTAAACAGGCGTTCAACAGGCCATAATACCTCCGGATTCCATAGATAACGTGCTCCTTCGGGATAGGTTGCTGTTTTTTTTGCCAATTCCATCCCTTCGAAAATATTTCTTTTATGGATTGTTTCAACATTTTCTTGGGTATTGGTATAACCAATATCTACGTGTGAGTGAGGATAGATATATACCGTCCATTGACGTAAAGCGGGTACTTTTACACTTCGCTCCAGAACTTTATTCGACTGATTTACAACGATCTTCAGTTGGCAATCTGTTTTTACACCCAAACCAGCAGGCAATAAAACATTTAGGCTGTCTATTCCATTCTTTCCATCAATAGGTAACAATTCTTTTATGCTATTAGATTGCAATGTTACTGTCCCTTTTCCTTTTAATGGAGCATTTTTAAAATATAACATCAATGATCTTCCAGGTTTTTTATCAGGACGATGGCGATAAAAAGACTGGACTTTAACCATTAAAGAATCTGAAAAAGAGGTCTTTGCAAACACATTCAGATTACCCTGCAATAATAGAAAAAGGGCAAATAAACTAGTTAACTTATTCATGTTATTCATATCTAATGATTATTTTAAGGTTTATAAACTATGGAATTGAAATATCATTGGTTATAATTCCGATTTCATTTTCAAGTGATTCAATACTCGATCTTTCTTCAAATATAATTTTTATAACAGCAGTTAAATACAATTCCGTTAACTAAAACTTGTATTATTTTAATAAGTACAAATCTATTTTCTCAAAATAAGGTAAATATTCCATAAATTTTTCAACCCACTCAGGACTAAATTGAATACGCATAAAGAACATATTAATTGAATTAGTTTCTCAAAATTCTTCACTATTGATAATCAAAAAGGGTAATGGAAGTCATTTTGTTTTTTGACATAAAAAAAAATTCCAAACGTTTTCAATAATAATATTTACAAACGATATGGCTGATTTATTTCAGCAAAAATGTACGTGGCTGGTTGGCTCCTATTTCAAATGAAAAGGAATTGTTGATAATTGAAATCCCTTTTTTATCCATTAGTTCTCCTCTTAGATTACACAAATATGCTTTTTTGAATGAAGCGTTTGCCGGAAGCGTCACAACGCATTTTCCTGCATTGCCAGCCTCTTCCCAAAAACGGATACTCGCCTCATTCCCTTTTTTATTGAATGAAGTTACCAATACACCTTTACGATCTAGTGTCAAGCCTGTTTGCATATTAGGCAATTCACGACTTGCTTCAAATCTATGTGCATAAGACAGGTCTGTAGAACCCAAAAATGCAGCACTTAATGGCGAACGAGTTTCTTCGGAAGGTGTTATAAGACTAGAAGTTGCATCATAATTTTTATAACTCCAGATGTAAAATTTTGCCGAATGAGATCCTTCTATCCATTCTGTAAAATTGGTGGCCCAAACATTATTGTATAAGTTTGACAGAACTGTACCAGTAGTCAATGTCCTGGTTTTGTTGTACACGCCAATGCCAGGCTGGTCGATACTTACACCGGGTGTATTCGGACAATTCAAACCAATTCCTCCTGTTTTATCATACATAGCCATCGCTGTGTTGAGAAAATAAAAATCATGATTGGTTTTATCAACCAAATCCTTTTGCGGATCAACGATACCGCCGGTACGTAGCAAACGATATTCAGGTTTGTCCAAAGCAAATGGGAAAGCAATCCATCCCGCTTCAGGGTTGGCTGTAGGTTTTTTTCCATCAAGACCGACAGTGATTTCAATATAAGGCTGATTTTCGTACAGCGTATAACTCACTAGGTATTGCTGTGCGCCACTGTCATTTAGCTGGCACATAGCAGTGGCACGAACCATACTGCTATTATTTAACCACTCTATTTTACTACATTGCCCATTGTTGCGGATCGTTTTTTGATTAGACAGTTGACTTGGCAACCTGATAAATTCCTGGGCTGCCCATTCCTCTGCACCTGGCTTTATATAATTGTTATTGTAAGTTTGTACCTGCTCCCTTCCTAATTGCTCATATACATACTCCCCAAAAGCATACTTGCTTTTTGAATCTACCAATTCTCTATTATTTTCCTTATCATAGACCGATTGCAAAGTACCTGTAGCTGGGTTAATCGTTAATTTAAAAAACTTATTTTCTAAAACATTGGTTTGTTCATTGGCAGAAAGTGTCGATGTAGTTTCTACCGGACTATCTAGCGTTACAAAAGTTTTATAACCACCTGCAGGAATTTCAGTGGCATCAAACTCAAGTAGGTTATGATCTTGGTGAACCGGAATAATTTTACCTGTTTCGAGGTCTTTCACTGCTTTGATAGTCGGTACTTCGTGCGAGGGGTTTTCATAATAGCTTTCAAAAAGACTGACACGTCCGCTTCTTGCCCATGGCAACGGGTTATATACAGTTACATGTGGATTTTTCTCCTTTACTGATTTTGCCAGCTCAAAAAGTAAGTTCCGCTTTATGGGCCAGATCAATTTTTCGGCTTTTCGTACGTAAGCCGACTTCTCTTCCCATGATTTTTCGAGGAAATAATAATTCCCCTCAGCTTTGTTAATTTTAAAATCGTTGTCGTATTTCCAAAAAAGCTGATGCCCATGCGACATAGATGCCCCAAAAGTGTGCTCATCAAAAAGCAACATATTTTCTGTGGCGGTATTCACGTACTTATCTATGGAAACATCCCTGCCTCTCCACAAATTCATTTGGGTATTCAACTGCTCAGTAATATAAGTTTCACGCTGAAATTTTTTATCCGTTTTCACTTCTTCAGGCATTGACATAAATCCATGGATCCAGGTATCCGGCATATCGCCTTTGATTGTTGGCAACTGTGGATTTTCCTTCATCAGCAAATCATAAAAATCAGAGATTCTACCAATATGAATCCGTGCATTAGGCATTTTTTCTTTAGCTTCTTTTAATAGCGCAGCTACCTCTTTCGGATCCGGTGCTCCCGTGTTTTCGTGAGTATGAATCATAGCCAACCATGTTTTATGAGGCCAATTCTTTGGTGGCAAAATACCCGAACCATAATACTGTGCCCAGTAAAAAGTAAGCAGCTTTGAACCATCAGGACCTTGCCACCAAAACAAAGTTGGCACATCTGGTGATGTTGAACCTGGATTACAGCCTATGTGTAAAATATCAACACCTGCGTTTTTTAACAAAGTTGGAATAACCCAAGAATGTTCGGGAACATCGGTAAACTTGGCATCACGGGCAGGTTTTAGTCCATAACGACGGTTAATATTATCGGCAAATGACAACCCCCTAGTAAGGTTTTCCATATCGCTCGCCTCAGTTTCTAAAGTAAAAGGTAGCGCATGTGGCACAATACGTCCGTCCTTAATGGCTTTTTCCAAACGTGGTTTATTTTCCGGAGAACAATTATCGAGCATATATTGTAACGGCCATGCGGGAATGGTCCATACAAACTGCTCATTCTTTGGTAATGAAGCTGTTTGATCGATGGAAGCCAGTGTTTTATCTAACATAGGGCCTGAGTATTTCTGCAATACACCTTCTGCCCAATCGGTATAACCGACATCTACGTGCATTTTGAAAGCAACTACGATATCAGTTACTGTATTATTAGCGTTTCCATTTCCTGCATCAGTGGCAGCAATCTGTGCCTGCGACAATACAGGGAGTATCAAAATTAAAATTAATGTTATTTTTTTCATAACTATTTGCTTTTTCTATTTGACATTATGATTTACTAAAAAAAATCTTCCCTTTCAATGCTTTTCTTTTTGAGGATTAAATAATAAATTCAACCTCAAATTCAACAACATTTACGCTTTCTACAAACATTACGCTCCTAACAGAGCTTAATCAATTGAATTGATTTTCACTGAATTTATTTCAAATAATAATCGAATCAGGTTGAAATCTATTAAATGCGATTATTTTTTTTCAATATAAAAATGCAACATCAATATTTGGCACAGAACTAGACAAATCTTTTAAACCATCATCTTCACTCATCAAAAGAGGAAAAACTTGCTATCTAACACCTTATCCTTTTTCATTTGGAAAAAATTACGCAAAATATTTAAACGATTATCTGCATACTATTTTAGCATAAAAGCTACTTAATCTAAATCATTCCAAAATAAAACTCGCCGGCCCAAATCCCTTGATAGGGCAACTAAATTTTCCATTGCTAATTTTTATTGCCTTGCCATTTGCTTCACCCCGAAGATTAACTGGCCGAGCTATGGTAAAATTCTTTTGTCCTGACAGTGCAATGGTCACCTCACCCGAATTTCCGGCCATCTCCCATAAACGTAGCAATGTACCTTTATTCCCATCGGGATTATTCCCAAATTCTGTTACCAAAATGCCTTTACGGGAGAGCTCTACCCCTTTTTGTGATGGTGGCAATGAGCCGTCTCCTTTTTCGGTAACTATTGCCTGAAGAGGATAACTTGTTTCTAAAGCGGGAACCGTCATGCTTTCGGGTTGCGTTTTGGTTTTGTCCAATGTCCAGATTCGTACACGAGAACTCCAGGAGCCAGAATACCAGTATCTGTAATTTGTATTCCACTGATTATTGTAGAGATTGAGATATACAACAGGCTTTTTAGGGACAAAATCAAGGGAAAACTTCCAGATGCCCGGTGTATCCAAACTAATCAGCGGATGGTCAATCGGACATATTGCTATACCATTTCCGGCAGCATCGGTCATTGTAACACCCTGACCTACCGAATAAATATCCTTATTGGCGCCTTTCAAAATATCAGTAGCAGGATTCATTATTCCCAACGGACGATATACTTTAAAATTAGGATCTTTTATATTAAAAGGAAGGGCAAGCCAATCGGCCTCAGGCCAGTTATCTTTGGCTTTGTCCAGAATAGTTATTTCTAGGTCGATATATGGTTGTCCCTCTGTAAGCGTTACGGTTAATCGTGAACCGGGTAAATGCTTAGCCGCGTCAGCAGGCATTTCAAGAACAGCGATTTGTTGCAATGAACTGCTATTGATATTCAATTTTCCTCCAGCAGGAGACGCCATGCGATACGGAACTTCTTTCTCTGAAATCATACCAGTTTTGTTAATGCCGGGATGCAGCCAGTCTCCCTTCTCTCCAAAAGCCTGCCATGCACGTTTTTGCTGGTAATCTGCCGTATACTTAGCGGCTTGTTCGTAAGTAAACCGTTCGTTGAAATATTGCCCAGTCTGATGTCCTGAGATATTGGCAGCCCAATCGCGACCGGTTTTTTTGTCAATCAAAGACGAGATTGTTCCATTATTGTCATCAAACGTTATTTTATAAAATTGATTCTCGATGAACTTGTTGGCAGTATTCTGCACAATCTGCTTAGCAGGTACAGGAATTGTTTTGTAGCCGCTGGCAGGTATATCTTTTACAAATATGGGTTGTCCGTTTATCTCAACCAGTCCGTTTCGTGTCCAAGGCAATGGGTTATAAACAACGATGCTATTGGGAGCAGATTTTACAGATTTAGCCAACAAGGACAGGTTGTCTTGTTTAAGATGATTGGCAATACGCCATGCTCCTCGGATATAATCCGTTTTATCTTCCCAAGATGCTTCAAGATCGGCATAAGTAGCAGGATCTAATTTCTTAAATTCATCGCCATATTGATTAATAGATTTACTGCCTCCCCAAGTATGTTCGGCATACAGTGCCATCAACTCGTATGCCCTGGCCACCGAATCGGCAACTGTAGTTACAGGCAATCCCCAGGTTTTCAATTGTGTATTCAGCATAGCACCTGAAGCTATCAATGGCGCCGATTGTCGGGACATACTAATTCCTCCTGGGTCGCACATACTACCATGCACCCAAGTATCAGGCATTTCTCCTTTCACCACCGGCAATTTGGGATGCGTAGCCAGCAAGCCTTTGGCAAAATCATCCATCGTACCCACTTTTATTTTCACACCGGGCATCTTATTCAATACTTCATCAAACAATGATTTTACTTGTTGCGCAGTAGGAGGACCACTATTATCCAATGTTACAAGAATGGCAGGCCAAACCGCATAAGGCCAGTCCGCTGGAGGCAGTAGTCCGCGTCCAACAAAATGATCTGCCCCGCCCCAATTATCTGGCCAGCTAAGCCCAGTAGTAGTTCCATAAATACTTGAATAAAATGTTAACAATCGGGATCCATCGGGGCCTTCCCACCAAAACAATCCCGGTGTTTGTACAAATCCGCTTGGCCAGTTGCAACCTATATGCAAAAACTTCACACCGGCGTTGGAGAGAACGGTGGCCAACTCACGAGAATGAGAAGGCATATCAGTCACTTTCGCTGATTGTGGCAGGGGAAGATTGTATTGTCTAGAGAGATTTGACGCAAAATTTAGTCCACGTGTCAACACTTCTGGTCCGCATAAATCCGTTTCAACTGTAAAAGGCATCGCGTGGGTAATAAATTTCCCTGTTCGAAAAGCGTCATCCAGTTTCTGGCGGCGATCCGATGTCTGTCCTGTCCAAGGTTCCATAACTTTTGACATTACCCAACCCGGAGCTGTCCATTTAAATTGCTGTTCAACAGGCAGTGACTTCGATTCGTCCATCACTTTAAGAGCTTTGTCAATCATCTCTGTGCGGTAATACTGCACAATATCTTTCACCCTATGCGTATAGCCAATATCAAAGTGTGTCTTGAATATTACAATAATCTCTTTCACATTATTGTTCCTAACAAAAGGCTCGCCCTTGCTGTTTTCTGATATTTTGGTCTGTGCCAAAACACTATTTTCGCAAATGCAAAAAGCTGCTAGTAATAATAAAAAAAGTTTAGATTGTTTCATTAATTCTTATTTTTAGTAGATTCATTTTAATTTTTAATGCTTTTCTATTATTCCGAAGCATTCTGGATGGCATTATTTCTAAGAACTGGAATGCTGCCTAAAAGATTTTTGATTTCGGAAGCTCTATCATCAAACAATAAAGGAAAAAACTGATTGTCAAGCACTTGATCTTGTGGCATCGGTGGAAAATGTTCTAATGCGGCCATACGCTCATAACCAGCAGTATTTCCCAGAGTCCCATCGGCCATGGAATTGAGTACTACTGCCCTGCGTGATCTCTCCGAATAATTGGCATACGAGCCATGCATCATCAACGGATGGTGAAAACTGGCATATCCTTTCGGTAATTCGTTGGCAAACTTATTGTCAAAAGCAGCATTCTGCTCTTCGTTTAATACGCCTCTTACAGCTTCCATATCGCCAGCTAGTCCTGTAATAGGCAACAATCCCCATTTATGACTACCAGGCACGTAATAAAGACAACCGTTTTCTTTGTTGGCATCGTCAAGTCCAATCCAGCATGTTAGATGTTGCATAGGTTTGGTGAACGTCCAGTAAGAATAATCCTGATGCCAAGCCACTACTCCACCATGCTTTGCGGGTTTACAAAACAATTGGTCATGGAAAAAACGAAACGGCTCTCCCATCAATTGGTACGCTGCCATACGGTAAGCCGGTGACCAAATAAGATCATGAAATCCAGGTGTTAAACGCCATCCACCGATAGCATGAAATAACACTTTACTAGGATCTTCAGATTCATTGCTTTCATAGTGGTAGAACAGCTTTTTCTCTTCTTCATTAACCGACTGTAGTTTTACTAATTCTTCATTCAATAAATCTACCTGATCTTCAGTCAGGATTTTGACACCCGATAGATAACCGTATTCGTGAAAAAAATTGACCTGCTCTTTTGAGAGCACATATTGCTCCCATTCGGCAGCAGTAGTTGGCTGTTGAAATATATTGGCAATCGGACCAGTGAAATCTGCCAAATCAGTTAAAGGGGTAATTTCATTTTTTTTCATAACAAAAAGTTTTTATAATTGTCTTTAATTATTATCTAATTAATTCAAGTTGCTAGTTAATTGATTTGTTCAATTGCAGTCCAAATACAAATAAGGTCAGTTTTATTAGAAAGGTTTCAAGTGTAACTGCATAGATTCCAAAACTACCTTGATATTGGCTCCAAAATAAATACAATCGTCTTTTTTTGGGTAGAAATCGTCTTTTTTTGATTAAAATATTTATAAATCATTAACTCCAAACAATTAACTTCTCCTTTGTTTATAATGTTATCCAACTAGCAACTTGAATTAATTATAACCCGTTGGTTGTAATTGCTACGCCAATTCGCTATCGCTCGGGTTCTGTTTAAATAAAAACTGAAACACATTAGGAACTATAGATTTTATAGATCATCTGTAAAGAAAGAATAGAAATAGCACTATTTTCCACATAGCCAATCTATGTGAGAAGTGAAACGGTTATTTACTCTTTTTAAAAACTATAAATTCTATGTTTCCATGTGTTAAAAAATATTTGCACCCAACGGGTTAATTATATTTCCAATCAATAGCATCTGTACGAAAAGGAACAGCAGGGAGTCCTGCACCGTTAAACAGATTTGGTCTGGCTTCTTCGTTCCATGCAAAACGAACAGCAACAGGGTTTGTAATACCAGGAGCAGACACAATGATTTTTTGACCTTCAATTATGGCAGTTGCAGGAACAAACTTACCATCATTCCCTGCTATAGAAAACCAACTTAAAGGCTTATTATCAACACTTTTCAATCCATCACTAAAATTGAATGATAAGATAGCATTGCCATTTTGCACCTTCATACTTTTGAAAACAGGTCCACTGCTTACTATTTTTTTATTATAATCCTTTGCAAGTGATAATAACGCTAACCTTCTGCCTACTTCCCATTTATAGGACGGGTGAATGTCCGTAAGAGTATCCACCAGATCCGAGACAACCGCCATTCCTGTGTGAGGTATCTTCAAGGATTGTGTTTGCCCTTCCCACAACTCTGGAAGCGATTCTGTAGTAAGTGTTATAGGATTCACTTGCTTGAATTTAGTATAATAATATGGAGCAATCAGTACCGAATAAAAAGGAAGTTTGTCATTCCCCCATTGTTTGCGCCAACCTTCAATCAAAGCCTGCATTTTATCAGCATAACGTATTCCATCATTAATCAAGCAATTAGACTCACCCTGATACCAAAGAAAGCCTCGTAATGCAAAGGGGGCTAAAGGTTGAATCATGCTTTTATAATTCATTCCGGGAGCAACATTATCTATCATAAAAGGCGTTTTTTGGCTCTCTGCAGCAAATGCCGGCAAGGCCTTATAAGCCTCGTCGGGAGTCCAAGGTTCAATACGGCTCCCTCCCCATGAAGAAGAAATTACACCAATTGGAACATTTAGATTTGACTGAATAGATTTTGCGAAATAAAACCCTGCAGCTGAAAACTGTTCCAAAGCAGTCCCTCCACACTCATTCCAACCGGTTGTTGTTACATCAGGGCTACTCAATATTTTCTCGACTTTAAATATACGAATATTTGGGTAGTTTTTAGTTAATTCCAATGCTGTGCTGTCAACTCCCACCTTCGGTTTTGCATAATTGGAAGGCAATTTCATAGTATATTCCATATTCGACTGGCCAGAACACAACCAAACTTCACCCACAAGAATATTTGAAAGTGTAATCGTATTACTGCCAGAAATTGTCATCATTTGTGGCTTATATGACGCTTTTAATGGAGAAAGTTCCACTCTCCAATTTCCATCCGAATCCGTTTTAGTGGTTTTCTTCTGACCTGAAAAAGAGACAGTAACCATTTCGCTAGGACTAGCCCATCCCCATACAGGCACAGGTTTTTCACGTTGTAATACCATATTACTGCCCAATACTTTTGGGAGTTTCACTTGTGCTTTAATAAAAGCAGAAGATGCTAAAAGAAGCGTAAGAGTGAATAACGTTTTTATGTTCATAATCAATTTTTATATGAGAAACCAAGAAAAAAAATATTGAGAATACTGCTAACTTTATAATTTCGGAGCGGTCAATGCGTAAGCGCACCAAAGTACAGGAGCCTGTCCGTGCAAATCACCCGTTAAGCCTTCGCGTTTGCGATAATATTCGCTACTATTACCTATGTTGGTTCCCTCACAAACTTTGGTAACATCTCCTTTTTCATCAATATAGTTTGTTGTCAAGGTAATCCAAGCTTTTCGGGCTACCGTTCCATATTCTTTTTCATTGAGCCACCCTTTTCTCACTCCCACTATCATGGCATAAGTAAACATCGCCGTAGATGAAGTTTCTTCCCACATGGTTTCGTCGTCAATAACCTGTCTCCACATGCCATCTGGCGCTTGATATTTTTTAAGAGTCGCCATCATTTTGAGATAAGCACTCATGATTTTTGGGCGGTCTGCATTGTTTTCCGGCAATGCACGAAGCAATTCTGCCATTCCCACAGCCATCCATCCATTTCCTCTTCCCCAGCTGAAGTGTGCTGCCGGAGCATGATAAAATAACCCATTAGGCAATTGAATTGAATCTAGATAGACTGTCATTTCTTTGGCCGCACGATTTAAATATTTCACATCTTTTGTAGCACGGAAAGCCTGCGCCTGAATAGAAGTTATCATAAACATATCGTCTAACCAGATGCGGGTTTGCCAAGAATAACCTCCATCAGCCCATTTTTTTTCAGAAGCTTTTGCATCTTGCGGAAGCTCCCACTGGGTGTTGGCATAATGCATTCCCATGTCAAGATACTTCTGATTTTTTGTCTGCATATAAAGTTCCAAAGGAAGCGTTCCAAATACATTGTTGTCGACATGATTCGGTTTTGGCAACAAATTAGCTTCATTTGTAAATAATGGTTGGAAACGGGCTTCAAGCTTATTGAACAGTTCTTTGTTATTTGTTGCTTTTGTAAACCAAAACCCTCCAAGCCAGGTGCAAACATCAGGATACGTGATTTGTGGTGCAGGCAAATGCATCTTCAATGGGTTTCCGTAAGTGGAATGCGGACGCGATAAAAATCGTTCGGTTATTTGAACACCAACTTTCTCTGGATTGGCTTTTGCAGGAAAGTCTTTAAAATATTTTTGCTGACTATTTGCCTGTAAAACAAATAAAAAAATCAGTGCTTTTGCACATATAATTTGGTTAAAGTTTCTACTTCTTGTCTGTCTCATTGTGTAAATTTTATTATTTTAAACGTGGTTTTGATGGTCTAATAGTTGGGCATTAAATTAAAAGGTTGTGTCGTTGGTTTAGTTCCAACTTGTAATTTCAAATTATTCCACTGAACATTCAGTTGATCGTTTCCGGTTTCATCTACTTTTACATTTTTAGCACCTTTACCTAAAGTTTCGTCAATAGTCATGGCAAAACCTAAAAAAGCAGTTTTTATTTCAGATAGATTGAAATCTCTTGAATCCCCAGAATAAATAACGAAATCAATCCATGCTTTGGTGCCATCTCTTCCTGTTTCCCATTTTCCTTTCAAATCACCAAAAACTAATTTATAAGGCTGGATGAAAAAGGGTAAATCGCCGGCCAAAAATCCAAATGGCTGCAGAATATCGTTAGGCAATTTTAGATTACTGATAGTTGTAGAGGCAGGAAACTCAAATCGAAGTCTCAAATCACTTGCTTTGAATTGACCATTTTTAATACGATCAATAGTAATGTGTTTGTCACCACCATCGGTTACAAAGTTAATTCCGGTCAACACTTTGTTTTTATCCTGTACGCTATAAATACTTGCCGAACTAAAATCAAAAAAATCATGTAGAAACCTCACCTGGTAATATTCCGTTTTTTTATCGGTGCCCCAATACACAAGCAGCGGATGGCGTTGATTCCACAAACTGCAACGATTGGCTGTGGCAATTGCGTATTTTTGAGTCATATAGGCTGTTCCCTTCACCTGCGGTTCACTTTTGATAAAAACATCCGATTCTGTACGTGGATATTTTGGAGTCAAAAAATAATGCAATAAATAAGGAGGTATTTTGTGTGTCGTTTTAATATCACCCGTAAACGAAGGTGCACCTACTTTTCCGCCCGAAGCTTTGTACAGAATTCCCGAAAAAAGCGAATCCACGACAGGACTGTAAGCCCTACTGTGCGGACCAACCCATTGCCCTGTTGGCTTATGATAATGGCGTGCAATCATATTCCAGCTCAATGCATACAGAGAATCAATTTTTGCCAAAGCAGATGGTTCTTTAATATGGCGTTGCATTCTGTTTAATTCATCCAAAGCCACTATTGTATAGGTTGGGCTATTATATTCTTCAAAACCACCATTTTTTAAGGTAAAGTCATAGAAGTTGTTCAAACGTTTTTGTGCGTATTGCAACATCTCCTTTTGTCCAAAAAGCTCGGCTGTCATATAGGTAACATAGGTTCCCATAATGACAATATTGGTATAAGATGGAGTTATGTTTCGCTTTTGAATGGCCTGAGCTGCCAGAAGTATGGCTTTTTTTATTTTTGTTTTTAAATCAGCCGGAAGCTCTTTTTGGTGTTCCATCCAAATATCCAGCAGACTTACCGCATTAAAATCGGCCCAATTGTAATCAACAGGTGATTTTTTGGTAGCCAAAGGTTCTTCTTTAAAGTAAGGCCAAACGCCACGTGTCTTTGATCCGCTAACGGTATCCTGTAGGGCTATGGTACTCTCTATAATGTCAATTGCTTTGTTAACATTCTCCTTTCCTCCATAATCCATCAATTTTACAGCATAGAAAAGTGAACCTCGTGTTTCATGAAAATTACCGCTGGAAGCATCTATATGGTAAAACCAACCTTTTATTTTTTGGGTCAGCATTTTTTCCTTTGGGTCATAATCTTTATCAATCTTGCTTATTGAATTTAATAACCAACTCCTTTCCTGCTTTGAAATGTTCATTTGCTGGGCATGAGAGAAGGTAACAATAAAGAACATCAAACAAAATAGTTTAAGTTGATACTGTTTGTTTTTTGTGATTTGATGATTTAAAAAAAACTTTTCAGCTGCGTCAAGAATATTGCGCATACTTATGACTTTTATATAAAAAAAATAAAAAATATTCATGTGATAATTGATCAGGTTAAAATTTAATTCTTGTTTAAAAAGTTTTGGTTTAGTAATGTGTTCAAAAAAAATTATTGATTTGGAATACCAATTTTATTTTTAGGAAACTGTCGTTTGGAAACTCATTGAATGGCTATTCAAACCTGTTTCAGATCATCACGTTTAATGTCTCGATTGTATGAAGTGTTGTCCTTTCTTTCAGGTAAGACAATTTGTGTTACAAATCTTTTTTGTATGGCAAATGAAATGCAATCTTGCCAAAAAAATGGAAATGTGATTTATAACGTTAGCCTCACGCCGACCAAATCATTGAATATCAAGAAACTTCACCGCTTTTCGCAAAGCGGCGAGCCCCTGATTGGCCGACTAACCTTCGGCTACAATATTAACAATAATACAAATTAGTATCCCGGATTATTTGGCAAAAGCTTAGGATTGGTTTGAATCTCCGTAAATGGAATTGGGAAAAGCAAGTGTTTTGATTGTATAACAGGCTTTGTTGCATAATATTTTCCAGTTCCTGTATTGGCAGCAAAATGTGCATCCATAACAACCAAAGCACGACCTGTTCTTACTAAGTCGAACCAACGATGTCCTTCTAAGCATAATTCCAAGCGACGTTCTGTTTCTACTGCTGTTCTAAAATCAGATTGAGTAGGAGGAACAAGTAAAGTCGATACATTGGCACGCTGACGAACTTCATTATAAGGCGCTAAAGCTTCAGAAGTTCTATTCAATTCGTTCAGTACTTCGGCTTTCATTAACAATACATCAGCGTAGCGTAGTACAATCCAATCGTTCTCTGCATTAGTAGCGCTTGTCGCTTGTGCATCAATAAACTTTGCACAGTAATATGGCGTAGTTAATCCGCCAGCAGAAAAAGCTACAGAAATTGCGGCTCTCTTATCTCCTGTACTATACAAACTTGCCCATTCTGGCATTTCAGTGTTATTCTTGGCTCCTTTGCTCCCTGCCATTGTAACATTGTCTGGCAACATTTGAATACCAAAACTGCTTCCTATATTAGGCAGTGGTGCCGCCTGTAGCACTCTATTATAGCGGACAGCAAAAATAATTTCATTATTCATTTCATTGGTTGTACTAAACACACTGTTGAAATCGCTTAATAATGAATAACCAGTTACCTTATTCAAAGCAGTTAAAGCTTCATTGTATTTTTTCTCTGTCAGATACACTTTTCCCAACAAAGCATTGGCTGCTCCACTGGTAACACGACCAAGATCAGAACTGGAATAACTTGCTGGTAAAACCGCAGCTGCTTCATTAAGATCTTTCTCGATTTGTGCATAAATTTCAGCTACGGGTCTACGTCCAAAATTGTATGAGTCATGATAATCCTCAATAGAGGTGGCAACCAAAGGAATATCACCAAAAAGTTGAACTAAATTGAAGTAGTTTTGAGCTCGAATAAATTTTGCTTCGGCGATATAACGGTTTTTTAATGTTTCGTCCATGGCTATAGCAGCCCCTTTACCTATTACTAAATTACTTTGAGCAATAGACTTGTAGGAGGCGTTCCATATGACAGCAAAAGTTCCATTTGTCGAATCATATGTAAAGGTGTCTAAAACATTATAACTAGGAGCTCCTATCTGACCTGTTGAATTGTCTGACACTACATCGCCAAATGCCTGATACGGTCCATTATAAATGGGTTGCAATGTATTGTAATCTGCAGTCAGGGCACTTTTCAAACTTGCAGCGTCATTAATATAATTTCCAGAAAACACCCTATTAGGATCCGACAATTCTATAAAATCTTGCTGACATCCAGTAAATGCACCCATTGCCAGTAAACAGATCGTTAAATATTTAGTTCTATATTTCATGATTAAGAAGATTAAAATTAAAAATTCAAATTAACACCTAAGATAATACTGCGAGCCAAAGGGTATGAGCTACCATTGTCAACTCCTAAAGTAGCATCGTTGCTTTGATTTGCTTCAGGATTGTATCCTGGATAATCTTTGGTCCACATGGCCAAATTTTGCGATGTCAAATAAAAACGCATCGAATCAAAAGGTAATGATTTCATTTGTGGCAATGTATAACCAAAGGTTAAATTGGTAATTTGCAAGAACGATGCATCATGAAGATAACGAGTTGAGTTAGAGTTAGTATCTGAATTAGAATTTGCAACTCTTGGCTCCATACCATTACCTGGATTTTGCTCAGACTGCCAACGATCCAATACATTGGTTCTTGGATTCACACTACCAAAGAATCTGAATTGATTACGATCGATAGCATACATGTTTTGACCGCCTTGAGAGCCACGCATAACAATATTCAAATCGAAATTACCATACTGGAATGTATTTACAAATCCAAAAATGTATTTAGGTGCTGCTGTACCTAAATCCTGCATATCATTTACATCAACCTTACCATCATGGTTATAATCTTCGAATTTAACATCTCCCGGTTTCATTGGAGCAGCAGTCCATACAGGGCTGTTAGCTACATCTGCTGCATTCTGATATACGCCAATTTGTTTGTAACCCCATAATCTACTAATCGGTTGTCCTTCTTCAAGTTTGTATGCATTTAAGAAACCTTGGAACAAAGGAACATGATTCGCTAACTCTAATACTTTGTTTTTATTGAAAGTGATATTAAAATTGGTTGTCCACTTTAATTTTCCTTCAAGGTTTCTGGTAAGAAGGCCAATTTCCAATCCTTTATTTTCCACGCTACCAATATTATCTAGTATACTCAAACCAAATCCATTGATGGCAGGAATACCTTTGTTAAGCAACAGGTTGGAAGTAGTTCTCCTATACAAATCTGCAGTTAAAGCAATACGATTTTTTAGGAAACCAAGCTCCAATCCAATGTCAGTTTGTTGATTTTTTTCCCAGGTCAAGTTGTCATTAGACAAACCAGTAGGTATATAGCCATAGTTTATGGTACCATTACCAGTACCAAAGGTATAATTACCTGGTCCCATATAACTTTGCCATGCATAATCGCCAATGTTATAGTTTCCGGTTTCACCATAACTTGCTCTCAGTTTTAAATCACTAATCCAATCAACGTTATCCATAAACTTTTCCTGTTTAACACGCCATGCGGCCGATACTGAAGGGAAATTAGCATATTTATTATTTGTTCCAAAACGAGAAGAACCATCCCTTCTGAAAGCTGCGGCTAGTATATATTTATCCTTGTAGGAATAATTTAACCTTGTGTACATTGAAATTAGATTGTTTCCTGTATAAAAAGAACTCGCTTTAATTTCTCCTGCACCACCTACGGTATGCACAGCATCACTTAAAAAAGTTCCAGACGTACCGGTTAGCGTTTCCATTGTAGATACATTTTGTTGAGCAGAATATCCGGCTAGAACACTAAAATCATGATCTCCAATGGTTTTATCATAGGTGAAATAATTCTCTGATACCCAGTTCTGGTTCAGCCCCACTTGTCGTTGCGCTGCTATAGCATTAAGGTTAGGATTGGTAATTGTTGCTGTATTAAAAGCTGCCCTACCTAAAGTTGAAGGGGTAAAAATATTACGGCTTAAATTACTGTTCATAAAACCAAAAGTGGTTTTAAATTTCAGCCCTTCTATAATCATAAACTCTAAATAAGAGTTTCCAAGTAACGTAACCGTTTTGGTTTTGTCTTCGTAAAGATCGATAATAGCCACTGGATTGGTAAAATTTGGCGAAAATCCTGAGTAAACTGGGTCAATAGATGGTTGTCCATAATTACCATTAGCATATTTTACAGGATATAATGAAGGCATCATCAAAGCATTTCCTAAAACACCATAAAATCCACCCAATGAACCAGTAGCGCCAGAAGTGGCTTCAGATCCACTACCATTAGTATCTTTGTCCGTATTTATTGCATAAGAAGGCATAAATGAAACCCCTACCTTAATTCGCTTACTTAAATCGGCATCAAGATTAGCCATTAAATTAAAACGCTCATAACCTGTACCTTTTACAATACCATCTTGAGATAAGTGTCCACCAGAAACAGAATATTTTACAGCATCAGATCCTCCACTTGCACTCAACTGATAACTATACTGCATACCATTTCTAAATATCTGATCCTGCCAGTCGGTATCTGGTAAATTGGCAGCTGGGTTTGCATAAGCAGGTGGTATTGGCAACCCCTGATTGGCGTACCCTTCCTTCATATAATCAATCAACTGTTTAGTATTTAATACAGATACTTTATTAAGTGCTTGTTGACTACCAGCATAAGAGTTAAAAGAAAATTTGGTTTTGCCTTTAGTTCCTCTTTTGGTTGTAACGATTACAACTCCATTACCTCCTCTTGAACCGTAAATAGCTGCAGATGCCGCATCTTTTAACACTTCAATTGATTGAATGTCTTGAGGACTAATTAGGTTAAAGGTTGAACTATCAGGTAGTGGAAAACCATCTACCACATACAAAGGTGAGTTTCCGGCAGTGATAGAGCCTGTACCTCTTACCCTGATTACGGGAGCACGACCAGGTGCACCATTCGTTCCTACTACTGTTACCCCTGCTACCTGACCTGCTAATGCAGCACCAGGGCTAGTTACAGGAAGATCTTTAATTTGCTTACTAGATACTGCAGAAACAGCGTTGGTCAACATTTTCTTCTTTTGATTTCCATAACCAACTACAACGATTTCGTTTAAAGTGGAAGCATTTTCCTGCAAAGTAATTGTAATTGATGACTGACCATTAACTTTAATGTCTTGGGTATTAAAACCCAAAAAGCTAATCTCTAGTGTTGCGTTTTTATTTTCAACCGATATGGAAAATTTACCGTCAAAATCTGTTTGTGTACCATTTTTAGTTCCTTTCTCCAGGACATTAGCTCCAGGCAAAGGCAGTCCTTTTTGATCGAGCACTCTTCCTGATACCACAATTTTTTGTTGGACAGTAGTTGTAACAACCTTCGGTTTTTCTTTAATTATAACGGTATTATTTTTACCGATAACAATATCAATATTAGCGTTTGATAGACTCTGTCTTAAAAGATCATTTGCCTCTACAGTGCCTTTTTTTACATCTACTTTTGGAAGCCCTTTGAATATACCTTCTTCATAGAAGAATTTATAATCAGTTTGTTCCATAATTAGATCAAAGACCTCATCTACTGACATTTTTTTATCTTCTTTGACCTGTATTTTGACATGTTGTGACAAAACATGTCCAGGGGTCAAAGCAAACAGCGTAGTGCAAAACAAGAATATGAATGCTCTCATAATATTTTTCATAAGCCATTTTCCGGAGAGAAAATAGGTATTGGTTAGTTTTATTTCCATAAATTTGATTATTATTTTTGGTTAATATTAATTAAAGGTAATTTCATAAGGGGGTAGAGTTGTTACTTTGGTCGGTAAACTCTATCCTTCTTTTTTTATAGTTACTCTATATCATAGGCAAGATTTTGGTTTTAATCGGTTGGTTAGTTGTTTTTATCTTATTATTAATGTTTTATCTTTCATTTCATAGTTATTAATTGTAGTTGACTTCATAATTGATAAAATTTCTTTAAGGGATTGTTTTTTATCAAGACTCCCTTTAAATTCTACTGATTCCAGATTTTTATTTTCAAAAATCACATCTACATCATACCATCTGGAAATAACTTTCATTATTTCTTTTAAAGATTTTCCTTTGAAAGCAAAAACACCATCTTTCCATGATATTTCATTATAAACATCAACCGTTTTAATCTTTGAAGTATTATTTTTAATATCAAGATTTAATTGTTCGTTTGGAACTAACTTTTGTTTTTTACTTTCAATCTCAACATTGACTTTTCCTTTTACAAGAGTCGTATAGATATTTGCCTCGTCTTTATAAGCTTTTATGTTGAATTCAGTTCCTACAACTTCCACTTTTTGCTTCATGTTATACACTTCAAAATGTGCTCCTTTATGTTCTGTACTCGGAGACACTTCAAAATAGGCTTCACCATAAACCAATTCCACTTGTCTAGTTTTTCCTTCTACAAATGCAACAGGGAATTTCAATTGAGATTCAGAATTCAGCCATACTTTTGTACCATCTGAAAGTTGTATAGTAAATTGTCCCCCCCTCGGTATTGTCAAATAATTATAAACTACTTTTGATACATCCTGTTTATTTGCATCATAAACAATCTCTTTACCATTGCTTTTTGCATTTTGTGTTTTTACCGAA
Source organism: Flavobacterium gilvum (assembly GCF_001761465.1). Lineage (NCBI taxonomy): Bacteria > Pseudomonadati > Bacteroidota > Flavobacteriia > Flavobacteriales > Flavobacteriaceae > Flavobacterium > Flavobacterium gilvum. Next base: position 3,828,341 of record NZ_CP017479.1, read on the forward strand.
ACGCCTTTTTCCAAAACAACAACTTCTCCATTCCCCAATGTTAGTGTAGCTTTATCTGTACCTGGATTAATATTCTCAATATTGCTCTTAACTATTTCGGGAGAAATTTTGATCGGCTCATTAGATATGCTTTTATTTTTGAGAAAAAAAGTTGTAGCCATAAGAGAAACTACAATTGCTGCTGCAACATATTTAAACCAAGGTCTTTTAACTATTGTTATAACGGGCTTATCGTTTCTTTCGTGAAACTTTGCCTTTATCGATTTCCATGCTTTTTTATTATCAACTTCAGGAAGCCTATCTATTTTATCTACTAATTGATCTATTTTAACTTCTTTTAAAAAAGAATATTTCTCTTTAAAGCCTTTTAATTCTAATTTTTCAGAATCGGTCAAGGCTTTTAATTTTCTTTTTATAAGAAGTTCCGAAATTTTAAAAACATCTTTCATCTTACGGGTTTTATTATAGAACAACTAAGATTGAAAAAGGTACTATCGAAAAATCATTTTTTTTTGAAAAAAATTACAGGAAAGAAAATAAAAACCAAACTTTAATGAATTAACACCACAAAATAGGTAAAAACACTTACTAAAAAGAATAGCGATTAAATGTTTTTCTAAAGAATATTTATTTTTTATGGTTAAACCAATAAAAAATAAATAATTGAATCCATCGCTTTAAATTGGTCTCTTAATATTTTATAAGACTGAGTTTTTAATGTCTTAACCGTTTGAAGCTGAATCCCAAGTTCATCAGCAATTTCAAGGTTTTTAAGTCCTTTAAGACTTAATTTTATAATTTCTTTTTTTCGCTGAGGCAAAATATCAATTGCTTTGTGTAGTTGGTAAACGATATCTTCTTCGAGCATTTGTTTTAAAAATAAATCATCATCCTCTAATGATTGTATGCTATTTTCGGCATATTTATTTTTTACAAGTTTATGCTTAATAACATTGTAACATTTGTTTCGAACTGCTTTGTATAGATATACTTTTAAATAGATTTCATCCTGAAAAAGATTTTCTTTTTCCCAAAAATCCACAAAAATATCTTGAACTAAATCTTCGCATTCATCAATTGTGTCCAAAAATCGATTAGCGTATTGTACAAGGGGTCTATAATATTCATTAAATATTTTTTTTATATCTTTTTTATTGACCATATACTTCTGTGCAACCAAAATTTTTAGCTAATTAATTTTAATTTTTTCGCAAAGTAAAAAAATAAATTGAATATTGGATATGCAAATAAAAACTATGGGATTGAATTAGTTGAAAACAACAAATCTTTCCAAAATTAAACATAAAAACCCCACATAATCACAGATTTTTTTTCAACCTGAGTTCGATTAAATAGATCATAAAACTTTTTTCAAATTACTCATATAGATTGATGTTCTTGCAAGATTCTTTTTCGAGACTTTGAAGAAATTGTTACAAAACTACAGGTCGCTCCTATGGAGCTTTATGTTGGTGATAATCCTATTTTCTACAAACATTACGCTCCTAACGGAGCTTGATAATACTAATTTCATCAAAAAGAAAGCCACAGAGTGGCGAAATGTTTATAGAAATTAACAATTAGTTGACGATTCGGAGCTCCGTAGGTGCGAAATCGCAATTCCTAATAATAAAAAGATAAGTGTTTATGCTTAAAATCAGGTTTCTATTAAATTTAAAGTAATGGATTATAAGTAGTTAGCTCTATATTAATAATTGAACTCAGGTTATTAATTTCAAGCCAATCTATCCAGACCGGTTAATTTGCTTAGCAATATCTATTTTTTAAGAACTTCATCATATAGGCATTTACTTCCCATTGATTGCTAATTGGCATATTGTTATCCGGTAAATGAACCATATATGGATAAGGTCCAAATTCAGCCGTTATGGTAAGTTTTTCATTTGCTTCTTTCTTTCTCATTACAACCTTGTCCCACCAAGCCAAATGAGCATCTACCGCGTGTTGCCACTCTGGTATACGTGGATCTGGAATTTGTGGCCCTTCGGGATAACCAACCCGTGCATGAATATGATCTGTTCGTTCAATAGCTAATTGCATGGCTTTTGTTTGGTCTTCCAAAAACGATTCGGCTACACATACCCAATGCGAAGCATCGAGGGTAATTTTTAATTCAGGTGTCTTTTCTAAATACTCTTTGGAAACATGCGCCGCAAATAAGCATTTATTGCGATGCGTTTCATGAGCCACTAGAATACCAGTCTTTTTTGTAAACCGAAAAGCCTCATTTATTAATGAACCGTTTTGCTCAAAACTATAAAAATCCCTTCCGGTTTGCGAATCGATTTTTACACATGGGTAGTTACTAATTTTTTCGAACCAAGTACCATACAAATCAAAATGCTTAGAAAATTCGGCATCACCACTTTCAAAAAACTGTGCAATAATTTTTAAGTTATTCTGTTCTACAATGTTCCAAATATTATCCAACTCCTTTTCGGTCACATTATTAGCGATAGCATACTCGATACCGTCATACCCTTCCTGTTTTACTTTTTGACAAAAGGTTTCCCAGCTTAACAATTCGCTTCCCCAACGAGGACAAAAAAAATCTATTTGCATTTTCTTACTCTTTTTTAAATTGTGAAATACTTTTGGATGAGACCAATAATACTGAGTTCGATTAGTTTTTTTAACAAAATAATTTTAACCGCAAGGATCGCAAAAAACAGTTTTATTTATAAAGCGCAAGGAACGCAAAGCTTTGCGCTCATTGCGGTATATAAACAAAGCGGTGAAAATCTTTGCGAACCTTGCGGTAAATAAAAATTCAGTAATAATCGAATCAGGTCAATACGTTTTCTAAAATTCATCAAATGCGATTTGGCTGTCATTTACACCAAAATTTTTAAGCACATCTGAACAGGCTTTGATCATCATCGGTGGACCACAGAGATAGAACTCAACGGCTGACAAGTTTGGATGCGACTTTAAATAGTTACTTTCCACCACCGAGTGAATATACCCCCTATGCCCCTCCCACTTAGCATCATCAGGCAAATCGTCTGACAGTGCTGCATGAAATTGAAAATTTTTGAACTCCCTGCTGAGATTACGAAAGTAGTCAACATAAAAAAGTTCCTGCTCCGATCTTGCACCATACCAATAAGTTATGGTTCGCGAGGTATTAAGCGTTTCAAATAAGTGCGAAATATGAGATCGAAGTGGTGCCATTCCTGCACCGCCACCAATATAAACCATCTCTTTTTGTGTAGGTTTGATATCAAAATCTCCAAAAGGTCCCACAGCCGAGATAACTTCACCGGGCTTTAAGTTAAAAATATAACTAGAACCTCTTCCCGGTGCACAATCCTGCCCCACAGGAGGTGTGGCAATACGTACATTAAATTTCAACAGCTGATTGCTACCCGGATTTACAGCCAGAGAATAATTATTCTTGCTAACTTTTCCCTCAGTATTTTCAACAACGAGGTCAAACAAATTGTGCGTCTCCCATACAGAGCGATATGGCTCAGGAATGTCAAAATTTCTAAATTCAATCAATTCATATTGCGGTATCTCTATTTGTAAATAGTTACCTGCTTTAAAAACGATTTCTTTCTCAAGAGGTTCAATCACCAATTCCTTAATAAAAGTAGAAACATTCTCATTGCTTACCACTTTAAATTTCATCTGCTCAGGTTCAACAATACCGCTGCCTCCGGGCGATTCTATATCCATGTATATTTTGCCCTCCTTTAGTTCTACTGGATAAGTTCGCAAGCCCTGACAAATTGGAGCACGAGCAGGAGAACCATCCGCTAGATTAAACCTTCCATTGTGTTTAGGACATTCTATTTGGCCTCCTTTTACCAAGCCTTCGGCCAAATGCGTATTGCCGTGTGTACAGATACCATCGGTGGCATAATATTTTCCATCAGCAGCACAACTGATTGCAAAAGTCTTATTGCCAACATCAAAACGAACTACTTCTTCACGGGAAAGATTCGATGCATCGCATACCTCATGCCATCCGTTTTGCGTTTTATGATCACTTTTGAAAACGAGGTTATTGGCTGGATGATGAGCTGGTCGCTCAGGAAGTATTCTTTTGACATAATAAGAAGGATCCTTTCTTTGCTTTAGCAATGCAGGAATAATTTCTTTCCATGCCGAAATAATACTTGGGTATGGAGAAGGCATTTCGTCTTTAACCAACTCATGCAACCTTGGCAATGCATGATATGGCACCAAGGGAAACATGTGATGTTCTGTATGATAATTCATGTTCCAGTATAGAAATCTGTTAAGGGCATTCATATATACCGTTCTGCAATTAAGACGATGATCGAGCACGTTCTCTGCTAATCCTGCGTGTTGCGTCAAGCCGTAGATTGGCATCAACCACGCACCGTAGATATTTGGCAAGCCAATAAGTAATAGAGGAATAATAGTTTTAAAATAGATTGAAACACCTATTACCAATAGGTATATCAAAAGTGTAATGCGTGCCCTGCTGTAAATCTTTTTAAACTCGCTGGCAGGAATGAATAATTTTTCGCTTTCTGACATTTGTCCACAAGCATGATGAACCATTTGACAGAAGTAGCCAGGAATGCTATCTAGGTTAATGAATATCCCAAACAAAGCACTCAGTTTAGCGGGACGTGGCGAAACAATCTCTGGATCCCTCCCTACAATAATGGTATCGCTATGATGCCTGTTATGACTCCATCTCCAAACTACTGATTCCCGCATCACCATAAATGATGCAATTTCATACAGCCAGTTATTCATCCAGTCTGTCTTAAATGCTGTACCATGGCTCGACTCATGCCATCTTGAATCTGATGTGGTGCCATAAATAATTCCGTACAACATAAAAGCAATTACGGATACCCATGAAAACCAATAATAGATACCCACGGCTGCAAATGTAATCATCAGCCCAAACCAAATAACAGTATCCCTGATTGCAGGTCCGTTTTTTCTTTTTAACAAGGCGCGCATTGTTTCTCTCGGCACATAACAAGTGTACCAATCTGCCTCAGCAAGACCTTTCTCAATTGCTTTGGCTTCATTTTCCTTAGTAATCCTGTATGCAGGATTTGATGTGTGTATGGATAAACTCATAATAAATATTAGGTCGTGTTTCCTGTAATTAATTAATAATCTTTTAATTCTTTTATTCTACTTACTGTCTGACAGCAGTTCATTTATACAGAAACAAATACATTGCTGTTTGACAAAAAGTGTCTTCATAGAATTCAATTTATTAATTAGTCCAAACTTTTATCTTTTGCTTTCCTGTGCTTAAAATTTCAAAAGGTCCAGGAGATGGATTGGCAACATTGCGTTTATTGCCCAAGTAATCTTTATCAATTTTTAACTCAGAACCATCAGGGTTTTCGAAAGGCGCATTGGAAATACTAGCTTTACCTAAAACAGATGACGTCATCAATTTTCTTTTTTGTTCCAGCCAGCTTTTATCCAGCGTTATTTCCAAGTACACTTCATTTTTTTGTACTGACAAAGTATTGGCTGCGTCAAATTCATTTTTAACAAGGGCATTAGTTTCTACAGCGTCTTGCTCTTTGTATTTTTTCATCACCTCTTCCATATCTTTTTTCACCTCTCCCATTCTCCTTTTTTCTTTTAAACCAATGGCTCGAACAGATCCTTTCGTGTATATATTCCCATCAAAGCGTACTGGCAACAGGGCACTACTGTACTGACTTACATCACTTCCATTTACAAACAGGTTATTGATAAACTGTGTTTCTCCACTCGGATTATCGTGAAGAGCCACTATGTTTGTAGAATGGGGTAAATGCCAAGGTGTTTGGCGGCTGTCATAAAACAATACAGTGAATTTTCCGCCAAAAATATTGTGTCCAAAAACGGTTCCTTGTGAATTCATTAAAACACTTTCCTTTGAAAGCGAAATATTATTACTCACCAAAGCAGGCCCATGACTCACTTCTATAAAAAGATCTGCTTGACTATTGTCATGCAACAGATTGCCTTTTACCTGTACCCCCTGCGCCATCCAATCGAGCCATATCCCGAAGCAACCTGTGTTGTAGATATGATTATTACTGATGATGCCATCAATGAAGCCGTGGAATTTGATACCGGCCATTTCGTAGCCGCTGAAGGCATGACGCACATGAATATCATGAATCTCATTGCCCTCCACAATCGAGAACGCACAGCCCATGCTGCCCACCACAGCGTTTTGCTCGCAGTGGTGTATGTGGTTGTTGCGCACAATGTGAGTACCGACCGTTTCTTTGTTCCAACCATTTTTAAGGGCTTTATCAATGGTGGTGGTGTAAACTTGTGAGTTGTTACCGGCAAAGTTGTCGCCTTGGTCGAGATACTTCCCAAGTGCAACACCGGCGCAAACGGTATAAGAAATCTCGTTATTTTCGATAATCCAGCCCTTGTTCCAATAAGCGGAAATGATACCAATCTGTCCAGCTGTAGGCGGTGCCCAGTTGGTGGCTGCCTGGGTAAGCTTGAATCCACGCACTGTGATGTAGTTGATACCCGCTTTGGTGGGACTGAAGACCGTTGGACGCACCGCAATCTCTACATTCTCTTTATTAGGGTCAACGCCCTTGAATTGAGCCCAGATGGTTGTGGGAGCATTGGCGTCGTCCTTGCCTTTGTTGGGAGCCATGGCAAACCAGCTCCCTACATTTTCAGAGGGAGTGAGTACTTGCTTTTCGCTATAAACCTCGCGAAGCCAATCGCCGTTAAGATAGACAGAAGCGGTGTGGTTGGGACGATCCATGGAAATAAAATAATCGCCATGCACTAAGTCGGCAAAGGGGTTGTAGTCTCCGAAAAATTTGGCTGGAAGGATGGTTTTCCAGGTGTCGTTGTCAACCTTCTCCCAATTTTTGACTGGTTCAGCACCTGTAATAACAACTTTCTCGCCCTTGGCAGCTTGGTAGGTAATGCGGTGAGCATTGTCCGTACCTCCACGCGGCGGATTGACCTGTTCCCTATATACACCAGCATGAACCGTAATCACATCTCCGGGCATGGCTTTATTGGCAGCAGCCATAATGGTTTTTAATGGTTTGTTTAACGATCCGTCGTTTGCATCTTTTCCATTCACAGATACATGGTATTCCTTCGGATGTGGAGTTTTGTCACTATCTGATTTGTCCTTTCCAAAAGAAGCAAAAGTTGTTAATGTAACCAGCAGGGCAATAATTTTTTTCATAATCAAATAAGTTTTTTTGGAACGATGCTTTATCTTTTTTAAACGCGAGTATAATTTTCTAAATACAGCTTGATTTTTACCAAACCTTTATTTTCTGTATGCCATTATTCTTTATTTCAAAAGGTCCAGGTGACGAGTTTGTTTCTAAGCGTTTTGCACCGTTGTAATCTTTATTAATAATCAGTTTTGTTCCATTTGCATTTTCAAAAGGAAGATTAGGAACAAATGCTTTTCCTAAATTATCCGTAGAAACAAGCGTTCTTTTCCCTTCTGTTGCCAGCGATTTATCCAAATTGATTTCCAAATACATTCCGTTTTTTTCGGTCAATAATTTCACATTGGCATCAAAATCAGGTTTCAAAATATTGTCTTTATCAAAAACGGACATTTCACTATCTTTTAGATATACATTTCCTTTGAAAACCATTTCTAATTCTGCCTTATCATATCCTTTTGAACTTCCTCCATTCACAAAAAGGTTGTTCACAAAACGAACGTCTCCGCTTCTGTTATCCACAATATCCACAATTTCGGTAGAATGTGATTTGTGATAAGGTGTTTTTCTTTGCTCACCTTGAATCACATTAAATTTTCCGCCAAATAAATTGTGCGCAAATGCTGCTCCACTGGAATTCATCAATACATTTTCTTTTGAAAGAAATATATTATTATACATTGTCATCGGACCGTGATCGACTTCTAAAAACAAATCTTGACGAGTATTTTCATACATCAAATTGTTAGCTACAACAGCACCTTGTGCCATCCAATCCAACCAAATACCTCTATCCGCACGGTAAATTTGATTCCCAATAATTTGAACATCTATCGCTCCATGAAACTTAATTCCAGCCTGTTCTGCACCGTCAAACAATCTTATGATGTTTATATCATGAATTATATTTCCTGTAATCGTACTAAAAGAGCACCCCATACTTCCCACAATTCCGGTTTGTTCGCAAAAAGCAATTGTATTGTTACGAACAATATGACTACCAATGTTGTCTTTATTCCATTTGTTTGCCAAAGCACGATTGATCGTTCCGTAATACGATTCTGTGGTCCCTTCTTCTTTATCCCATTCATCGCTATATTTTCCAAGAGCTACTCCAGAACATTTTGAATAGCTAATATCATTGTTTTCAATAATCCAACCTTTACTCCAGTTAGTTCCTATCAAACCTTTTTGTCCATCAGTTGGCGGTGCCCAATTCGTAGCAGCATGACACATCGTAAAACCTTTAACAGTAATATAATTTACAAATGCTTTTTTTGGATAAAAAATAGTCTCTCGGGCATTTACCTCAATCAATTCTTTGTTTGGATCTACACCAATAAACTGTGCATAAATTATTGTATTTTGGTTATCCACTTCGGCAAACCAAAGCGGATCATTTGTTTTAGCTTTTGTTAGGACTTCCTCTTTTTTTTCAGCTTCCATCAGCCATTTTCCATTCAGGTACACACATCCTGTATGATCTATTCTGCCTTTTTTCGGCCAAAACCAATCCCCTTTTATCTGAATATTAAATGGATTATGATTTCCAAAAAAAGTATTTGGCACAACCGCTTTCCAAGTATCATTTTCAAGTTTTGTCCATTTTTTGACTACTTCAGAACCTTTAACAATAACCTTTTCCCCTTTTGCAGCTTGATACGTAATGCGTTTTGTTTCTGAAGTTCCTCCAGTTTCCGGCTCGATACTTTCTCTATAAGTTCCCGCATGAACCGTAATCACGTCTCCTGGTTTTGCCACTTTTGCAGCAGCAGAAATCGTTTTAAAAGGTTTCTCTTTTAAACCTTTATTGGCATCACTTCCACTGGTCGCTGAAACGTGGTATTCTGTTTGAGCTGTCGCCACTACCGTTATGCAAAAGGCGAAGAGTATCGTTAAAACTGTTTTTTTCATGTTTACGCTTTAGTTTTTTTGTCTAGTCTAATAGTTGTTTTTGAATTATTTATAATTCTTTCTATACTAATATTACTATATTATCTTAATTTTTTTATTTGATAAATAATGATTCTATTTCTTCCAATGATTTTGCTTTGGTTTCTTTTACTTTCATCCACATATATACAAAAGCCAACACACATATAATTGCATAAACAAACATTGTTATTGCAGTGCCCAACTGTTTTGTCATTATCGGGAATGTTAATGTCACAGCAAAATCAGCTAGCCATAACGAAAGTGTTGCCACAGACAACGCCATGCTTCGAACGAGGTTCGGAAAAATTTCTGAAAGATATACCCATACCACAGCACCCAGCGTACACCCAAACGAAGCCACATACAATAACATAAAAACCAAAACAATGTAATGATCAAAATATTTAAATTGAAAACAAAGTCCGACAGCTACCAATGAAACACACATCATTATACAACCTACAAGCAACATCTTTTTTCGACCCACTTTATCCACTAATAGTATCGCCACAAAAGTAGCCAGCACATTTACCACGCCTATAGCGATTGTTTGCAAAAATGGCGAAGAACCGTTTGCTGAAATTTCTTTAAAAATAACTGGAGCATAATAAATAATAGAGTTAATACCCGTTATTTGTTGGAACACCGCCACCATGATTCCAATAATCATAACTGGTCGATAGGTTTTACTAAAAAGTTGTTTGATCGAAATTTTATTTTCGGAATAAAAGCTTTGTTCGATTTCTGCCACTTCCTGCTCAATCGATATGCCCTCCGAAATTTTCTCAAGAATTTTTTCTGCCTCTTTTTTTCTTCCTTTCATAATGAGCCATCTTGGCGTTTCGGGCACGGCGAGCAACAACAGAAAAAACACAATTGATGGAGCCGCCTGAGAAGCAAACATCCAACGCCAGCTATTGGCCCCTAAATCCGAAAACATATAATTGGAAAAATAAGCCAACAGAATCCCTAATACAATCGCCATTTGATAAAAAGCAACCAATCGTCCTCTCCATGTTGGGGGCGCAATTTCGGCAATATACATAGGTGAAACCATCGCAGCTGCACCCACACCAAGTCCGCCTATCAATCGATATAGTATAAATGAATATAATTCTGTCGAAAGTCCCGCACCAATACCTGATACTGCAAAAAGAACTGCACAAATCATGAGCGTAACACGTCTACCTAACTTATCTGCAAGAACTCCCGCAATCATAGCTCCAAAAGCACAACCTATAAGTATGGAACTAACAGACCAGCCAAGCATATATTCATCCAGTTTGAAGTAAGTTGTGATATAAGGAATAGCTCCTGATATAATAGCAGTATCAAATCCAAAAAGCAGCCCGCCTAGAGCGGCTACGAAACTGACCAGAATAATGAAACTTAAATTTCCGGATTCAGTAAGTCGCTGTTCATTTGTTAAAACAATTGCGGATTCATCACCGCCGGTTGCATGTGGTTGGTTTGGTATCATAGTTGTATATATTATTGGTTGAGCCAAAAATAGAAACACATTATTATAATTGTTTCTATTTTATTATCAAAAAAATAAACTATCTTACCACAAAAAAAGTAAAAGATATTAAATACAATAGAAATACTGTTAATTTCATAAACAATTTTCACATTAAACAAAATGCAACCATTAATTCAGCGATTATTATCTAATAATTCCAATTCTTTTTTAGCAAGAACATTTCGTACACCCCATTTTGAAGTTGGCTGGCATCAGCATATCGAATATGAATTAATTCTTTTTACAGAAGGATCAGGCATCAGTTTTATTGGTAATCATGTAGGTGAATTTGAAACAGGTGATATTTATTTCATTGGTTCGAACCTTCCACATACATTTCAAAAAAACGGCAATCAGGTTGCCAGCGCAGTAGTCGTACAATTTAGAGAAGACTTTTGGGGCAAAGATTTTATGCAAATACCAGAGAATCGTGAACTCAAGAATTTATTTGATTCATCTATATTGGGGATGAAAATAAATAGGGAATGTAAACAGTTATTAACACCAATTATTAAAGAGCTTGAATACGCCGAGGGAGTAAAACGTATTTTACTCTTACTCGAAGCTCTTTCTCTACTTGCAACTAAGAAAGATAACATTATTCTTTCTACTCAAATAGCCAAAGAGTACAATAAAAAAGACATGGATGTTCTGGACAAAATAATCCAATTTACTATTTCTTCATATCGCGAACAAATTTCACTTTCAGATACTGCAAAAATTGCCTGCATGAGTGTACCATCTTTTTGTCGAAATTTTAAACAAAGAACAAAGAAAACCTATAATGGGTTTTTGAACGAAATACGTATTGCCAATGCCTGCAATCTTCTATCAGAAACAAACAAACCGGTTTTGGAAATTTGTTATGAAAGTGGCTATACTACATTGGCAAATTTTCACAAACAATTTTTGAAAATAAAAAATATTACCCCTCTACAATACAGAAAATTGTTCTCCCCTGAGAATATTCGAAAAGGAACCAACATTGGTATTAATGAAGTAAAATAATAGCAGTAAAACATCGCCCTAAACCAAACCCGAAGTTTTACTTTCCCAAACAAAAAGCCTGTAAGTTCAATACTTACAGGCTTTTTGTTTGGGAACAGAATTACTATTTTTCAAAATAAAGATAATTAGTGTTGCCGCTTGAATCCCGGAATCGTATATGCGAACTATTGAACTCAAACAATTTCCAATTATTATTCAGTTTACTGAGAATATCAGAGTTGAAACTTATTTTTAATTCCGTTGTACCATACTGTGTTTTACTTTCCCATTGACCAATTTCAGAAATTCCAGCTTTGGTGGCAACCACTGTTTTATCACTATTAAATACAAATGAATAACCGCTGTAGGATGAAGTTTTGTCCGAACCAACAAAAAAATAAGGTATCATCCAAGAACCTGTTGTAATTGTTTGCATAAAATCAAGCGAAACAATTTTGTTTTCCGGGCAGTAATCAATAGCATATTTTATGGCATTTTCAAAATCCAAATTACTCGTAATTGATTTTGTCTGATTATTGTAATCGACAATTGAAATTGGATAGTTTAATGAAATATACTGGCTGGCTGTCAAATTTTTTATAAAATTAAAAAAAGCTTGATCACTTGTAATTGATACAGAACTTCCTGCCTGATTCGCGCTGTTATAAACATTAATTGTTATTGGATAATTGATATTTAGCCCATTTATTTTGCATAAAAGATCAGGGTAAAGATTCCAATAATTGATTAAAGAATCAAAATCTGCTTCATTTGGAATATCCTTTTCGATGTAATTATAGTAAACCATCTTTACAGGAAAACCAATTTTTACAATATCATTATCATTGTTGTATGCATTGATATTATCTACTACTTTTTTATAATCTGCATCACTGTTTATTGCAATGTTTGTATTATTTACAGTAACTGTATATGGGAATTTTATGGTGCAGTAACTTGACCCATCGATTACATTATCCTGCACCGTTTTGACCATTGCAACCCTTTGCAAATTGCTCATAAGAGGAGAAGCAACTGTAACAGTTTCCTGTGTATGAGTATCTTGCTCATCAATTTCGCTTTGACAAGACAACAAAAACAGGAAAACTACTATTGATAAATATTTTTTTATGGCAAACATATTTATATTTTTACAAATGTAATAAATTTTCAAGAAAATGTTTTTTTAATAAATTCAACATCAAGGGTTTCTGTTTCATTTTTTATTACTAAATTATCACAGGAATAAATAACATTTCTGTTTCCTATATAACAATCCGTTTTATTTTTACCCTACTTATATCAAAAACAAATATTTTTGTATTAGACAAATTGAAAATTTAGATGACAAACATAACTCCATCAAATACTTGTGATGAAATAATATTTTCATCTTTTTTTAAAAGTCATATAAAAGCACTTCGAAATTTTCTTCTTTACAAATTTGGCAATATCGACCAGGCAGAGGATTTAGCACAGGAGGCATTTATAAAGCTTTGGCAAAACTGCGCTTCGGTACCAGTTGAAAAAGCAAAATCATACATTTATACTATTGCCAATAATAGCAGCCTCAACGAAATTGCACATCAAAAAGTTGTTTTGAGATATAAAAAAAACTTTACCGGTTTGGATAAAACCAATCAAAATCCAGAATATCTTTTAGAAGAGCAACAATTTCAAGTCAAACTGTTGAAGGCTATCGAAAATTTAAACGAAAAACAACGCGTTGCCTTTTTAATGCATCGGATTGACGGAAAAAAATACAGCGAAATTGCCTTGAACCTAGATATTAGCGTAAAAGCGGTAGAAAAACGCATTCATTTGGCTTTGTTAAGCTTACGCGAACAAATTGATTTATAAAAGTAGGGATAATTGGTTTCCAATTGTTTTAATGATATAACAAAAGTACGATGGAAAAAGATCGCATATTAGCAAAATGGCTTAACAATGATTTGTCCCCAGACGAATTAGCTGAATTTGAAGCAAGTCCCGATTTTGAAAAATACCAAAGAATAATAAAATACACGGAAAATCTGGAAGTTGATGACTTGGATGAAGACACGCTGTTATCCAACATTCTCAGTCAGAAAAAAAGTGCTCCAAAAACGGTGCCTTTATACAGAAAATGGATGTTTCAGGCAGCCGCCATATTAGTGTTGGCGCTCGGAATTACTTTTATGTTTAAATTTTTTGTAACCCAAACTCAGACTGCAAATTTTGGAGAAAAAACAACTTTTTCACTACCTGATAATTCAGTAGTGGTGCTGAATTCCGGTTCTGAAATAAACTATAAAAAATGGAATTGGGACAACAACAGACGTCTTGAATTAAAAGGGGAAGCATATTTCAGAGTCGCCAAAGGCAAACGTTTTGAGGTGCAAACCAACCTCGGAAAGGTAACGGTTCTGGGAACGCAATTCGACGTTAAAGCCCGAAAAAACAGATTTGATGTCGTGTGTTATGAAGGCCGTGTAAAAGTCAACTATCAAAACGCACAAGTATTGCTAATTCATGGGGAAAGCGTTATATTTGAAAATGGAAAACAACTCAATACGAGGGTAAATTCATCACAACCGGAATGGATGAACAATCAGATATGTTTTTATAGAGAAAATATCAAATCGCTTTTAGACGAAGTTCGAAGACAATATAATATTACAATCGAATTAAATTCAAAAAACACAACCTCCTTATTTACAGGTAAATTACCTGCAAATAACCTGGATATCGCCTTGCATATTATTAGTACAACTTATAATTTAGAAACCAAAAAAATCTCAAAAAATAAAATAATTTTCGACGAAAAATAAATGTTTATCCCCAAACGATTTTATTTTTTATGTTTTACATTTTTCCTTGTCCTGAATCTTTTTTCTCAAGACAATCAAACTGTTGTGCCTTTTAAAAAAATAATAATCGAAATTGAACAACAACATCAAGTTAGCTTTAATTATACCGAAAATAATATCGTCGGGTTACAATTAGTCCCACCAAAAAAATCACTTTCGCTCGAACAAAAATTGGTGTATCTAGAAAGAAAAACCAATTTGCATTTTGAAAATATTGAAAACCAATATATCAATATTTACAAAAAAGAGAATAAATCACAAATAGTTTGCGGGTACGTTTTTGCGGCAGATAATATGCCTATTGAAAACGCAAACATTCATTTGGCTGACACCACACTGATTGCAACGGATTCAAAAGGTTATTTTGAATTTAACAAAAGGGACAAAAACATTTTTTCTGTCAGTCACATCGGATTCATAACCCAGAAAATTGAATCCGATAATTTGGATACAAAAAATTGTCTCAAAATACTATTGGAACCCGAAATTACACAACTCGATGAAATCAAAGCTAATGCTATTTTGGCTTCGGGTATTTCCAAAAACAAAGATGGTTCATTTGAAATAAAACCTAAGAAATTTGGTATTTTGCCCGGACTTATTGAACCAGACGCTTTGCAGACCATGCAACAAATTCCCGGCGTAAACAGCATTGACGAAAGTGTTTCGAGCATCAATGTTCGCGGCGGAACGCACGACCAAAATTTATTTCTGTGGAATGGAATACGAATGTTTCAAACAGGACATTTTTTTGGTTTAATATCGGTTTTCAATCCCAATCTGGCCCACACCATTTCTATTTATAAAAACGGAAGTTCTGCATTTTACGGAGAAAGCGTTTCGAGCGTAGTGGCCATTTCTTCAACTCCCGAAACAACAGAAAAAAACACTTTTAGCGCAGGAATCAATATGATTAATGCGGATGTTTATGCAAAATACAATCTTTCGAAAAAGAGTTATATCGAAATTTCGGCACGTAAATCCATTACTGATTATGTAGAAACGCCAACTTATAAAGAATATTTCGATAAAATATTTCAAAACACAACAATCTCTGATTTTTCGCTAAACCAAAATATCGATTATCAAAGCAAGAAAGAATTTGATTTCTATGACGCTACGCTAAAATATGTACAAAAAATAGGACTTCGAGACCAAATAGTTATGGATTTAATAACCATAAAAGATAATCTGGAAGTTTTTCAAAGTGCAACCTCAAATGACTTAGCAAAGTCTGAAAATAATATTTTACGCCAAAAAAATTACGGTGGAAATTTGTCTTGGAAAAGAAACTGGAACAGCTCAAACATCACCAAAATCAATATTTACAATTCTTCCTATGAACTATTTGCTAACCAAAAAATGACCTCTGGAAATCTAAACGTCATTCAGGGAAATACGGTTGACAATAATGGAATTAATCTGGAAAATGACCATGTCATCAGCTCAAAATTTAGTTTTAACGAAGGGTATCAGTTCAATGAAATTGGTGTTACTAATCTGGAAGAGGTAAGTAATCCTGATTTTTATCGTAAAATAAAAGACGTACTGAGGACACATGCTTTAATTTTGGAAGGGAAATACAATGATACTATTTCCAGACTCTATTTTAAAGTAGGAACCCGAATCAATTATATCCAAGAATTTAAAAAATATAGTGTTGAACCCCGAATTCAATTCGGCTACGGAATTAATAAAACCCTCAATTTGGAACTGCTTGGCGAGATGAAAAGTCAAAATTCTCAACAAATCATTTATTTACAGAAAGATTATTTCGGAATTGAAAAGAGGCGCTGGATTGTATCAGATAACAACACAGTCCCTATCCAAAGAAGCAAACAAATATCCTTAAATTTATTCTACAAACAGAATGATTGGCTGCTGGATATCGAAAATTTTTATAAAAAAGTAACCGGAATTACAACCTCTAGCCAAGGTTTTCAGAATCAACTGGAGTTTATCAGGACAACTGGCGATTATGAAGTTTTAGGAACAGAAATTCTGATTCAGAAAAAAATAAAACAATTTCTAACTTGGTTAAGTTATACCTACAATGACAATAAATATGATTTTTCCAATTATGAATACCCTATTTTTCCAAATAACTTTGAACTGATTCATACTTTATCTTGGGCAGGAATGTATGAGAAAAACAATTTTAAAATAGCGTTGGGAACAAAATTCACTTCGGGTAAACCCAAAACCACTCCTGCCAGCTTTGATATAAATCCTTACAATCCCGTTGTGACTTACAACAACCCTAATAATTCGAATTTAAATTCCTTCTTTCAGGTTAATTTTTCTTCTACTTACAAATGGGAAACCACAAATGGTATTCTATTCAAATTGGGAATATCAATCCTAAATATCCTAAACAAGAAAAACGAAATCAACAAATATTATAGAATAAGTTCTCTAACAAATTCTATAGAAGAAGTTGAAACCTACTCTTTGGAAAGAACTCCAAATATGAGTTTCAGAGTTTCATTCTAACTCAATTTCTACAAACCATAGTTCGATTATTTTTGTTTTATTTACTCTAACAGGGTTCTAAATCACAAGTGTTCAGAAGTTAGTAAAAGTTAGATATTTCGATAACATATTATCCGTAAAGTTTGTCATTCCGACGAAGGAGGAATCTCCGTTAGATTCTCGACAAAGATTGGAGATTTTGATTACAGAATTACTTACTGAGATTCCTCCTTCGTCGGAATGACAAAATTGTGTAAAAAATTAGCCGAGTAATATCTTTGTCAACTCATCTGAAAACTTGTGATTTAGAACCCTGTCAGAGTAAATAAAAAAGGATTTCTACTTTCTTTCAAAAAAACTACAACTTCTTGGTAGGGTAATCTGCACCAAAACTGTTTTACTATAGAATACTGATAAAAACAGGTGTGATTTCCTGTACAATAATTACAAAAAAGGAGATCTATTTTATTAACTAACCAATAAATAATTAAGCTATGAAAAATTTGAAAACAATCTATCCAATGGCTCTTCTAGCAATAACAATAATGTCCTGTAGTGGTGGCGGTGGCGATGATTCACCAGCTCCTGAACCTCCTCCAACCACAGGCGGTGGCGGGACAACTGTAACGGCCCCTACTTATACGGCAAATATAAAATCAATTATTGACGGAAACTGTGTAACCTGTCACAACCCGTCTGGAGAAAACCCAAATGTTCTTTTACAAACCTATGCTCAGGTAAGTGCCAAAGCAGCCGATATTAAAATCAGAATCGAAAAACCTGCCGGTGACCCGTTAGTAATGCCAAAAGGCGGAAAATTATCACAAGCCAATATTGATTTGATTAATAAATGGATTACAAATGGTATGCCTGAAAAATAAGCCCTTTAGAAGAAAAAAATGAACAAAAAAATCAAAATAATTGTTTTACTGATTGCTGTAATTGGGCTCTTTGGCTTTTTTGGGTATAATTATGTAATGCACGGCGGTGCCAGAAATTTGACAACCGAAAAAACAAATTTTACAGTAACCACTGCTTCCATTACCTCAGAATTTACTACTAATATTGAAAAGGCAAATAAAAAATACCTCGAAAAAGCGGTAGAAATAAAAGGTGAAATTACGGCTTCAAATGGGAATGAAATTATTCTCGACAAAATTGTCATTTGCAGTTTTAAAAATCAGGATTCATCAATCAAAAAAAACCAGACTGTAACCGTAAAAGGAAGAGTTGTAGGTTATGATGATTTGATGGGAGAATTAAAATTAGATCAATGTTTTTTAATAAAAAATTAAACTAAATGAACGTAAAATTATTGCTATCCTTGGCATTTGGTATTTCAGTCATCGCGCAGGCTTCGGCACAAGATGATTTGTTAAAACAATTGGATACCGTAAAACCTAAAGAAAAACAAGTGGAAATCGCTGGTTTCAAAGGGTTGCAGATTTGTAATATGCAATCGACCAAAGTGGCTTCCAAAGGCGAATGGTATATATTGATTTCGCACCGATTTGGTGATTTGACCCAAGGACTGGATAATTTCTTTGGTCTGGATGATGCCTACACAAAACTGGGGGCAATTTATGGCGCCACAAACTGGTTGTCAATTGGTGTATCAAGACAAACCAATAACAAGATTTATGAATTAACCGCAAAATATAAAATAAAAAGCCAAGAAACAGATGGATTTCCCGTCTCGATTGTGGGCTACAACACTATGGATATCAATACAAACCTGAGTACAGACATCTATCCGGATCTAGAATTCTATAACCGTTTGGGATATTCTACTCAATTATTGATTTCAAGAAAATTTTCCACAAAGTTTTCGGCTGAAATAGCACCAATTTATATTCATAAAAATCTTTACGATGCATCGACAGAGAATGAAAACCAATTTGCTGTGGGTATGGGAGGAAGATACAAATTGACAAAAAGATTAAGTGTGAATTTAGAATATGCTCCCCGAATAAACGCCCCAGAAAACACAGTTTATCATGATTTACTCTCATTGGGGTTGGATATTGAGACAGGCGGACATATTTTTCAGTTAGTGTTTTCCAATTGCCAAACGATGAATGATGTTTATGTTTTTTCCAATGCAACCGGAAAATGGAATGGCGGAAGCATCTTTTTTGGATTTAATTTATACAGAGTTTTTTAAAAAATTAATAAGATATTCTGATGAGAAAAATAAAATTAATTATGATACTATTATGGGGTGTATTCATTACTTGCATATTGAGTGCATTCGTTGTTTCTTGTGAATCAAATACCTACGATGAGATAAGTAAAAAAACAGCAAACCCAACGTATGAAGCAGATGTAGAACATATTATTCATCACAATTGTCTTAGTTGTCATTATGGGACGTATCAATACCCAAATTTAGAAACTTACGATGGAGTGAAAAACGCCTGCATTAATATCAATCTGGTTTGCAGGATCGAAGGAGAAAATTGTGGTATAAGAATGCCTCAGGGAGGAAAATTACCACAATCAGATATTGACTTGATTAAGCTTTGGGTAGCTAATGGATTTGTTGAAAAATAATCTTTGAAAGATGAAAAAGTCAGCGCTATTGATAATATGCTTTTTTGTTGGAAATATAATTTTTTCTCAAAAAATGATTACGCGTACAGGCGAAATAAAATTTGAAGCATCTGTCCCTGCGTTTGAACCTGTTGCGGCGATAAACAATTCGGCTTCGGCAATTCTGGATGAATCAAACGGAGAATTTGCCGCATTGGCTTTGATAAAAGCTTTTAAGTTCAAAGTTCCTTTGATGGAAGAGCATTTTAATGAAAATTATATTGAATCTTCCCAATATCCAAAAGCAACTTTCAAAGGACGAATCATAAATTTTGATGCTTCAAAATTAAATAGTTCAGCGAATTATGATTTAGAAGGTGATTTAAGCATACATGGTGTAACCAAAAGGATTAAAACTAAAATCACTTTGGCTCCAAAAGACGGAAAATTACATCTTACCAATAATTTTACCGTCAAAGCACAGGATTTTGATATAAAAATACCCAGCATTGTGAAGAATAAAGTATCTGAAGACGTTACTATTTCAATAGATTTTATTCTTGATAAAAATTAATTTTAAAAAGCAACAAACCCCAGACGCAAATCGTGTGGCCAGCAATTTTTTAATAATAATAAAACTTAATACTATTTTTTAACCTTTTTTTTTAACCCTTTAAAATAAGTAATTATGAAATCTTTATTCAATTTTTCAGTAATCCTGTTATTACTGTTTATTGGAGTTTCCTGCTCCAATAGTGATGACAATTCTTCTACTCCTCCTGCTCCTGTAATTGTTACCTTCAATGCTACTTTGAGTGGAGCCAGTGAAGTACCTGCAAATGCTTCAACGGCTACAGGAGCCGCGACATTGAGCTATAACAAAACTACAAAAATTTTCACGCTCAATCTAACCTATTCGGGGATAACACCAACCATGGGACATATTCATACCGGAGCGGTAGGTGCAAATGGTCCAGTAACATTTCCTTTTGACAATTTAACGTCTCCTTACACCTACACCAGTATTGCCTTGACTGCGCAACAGGAAGCTGACCTTTTGGCCAATAACGATTATGTAAATTTACATACTGCTGCTTTTGGAGGAGGAGAAATCAGAGGTCAATTAATCACCACTAATCCAGGCGGAACCGGTGGCGGTGGCGGTGGCGGAAGTGGTTACTAACATTTCTTTAGTGTATAAAAGTAAAACCTGACAATCAAACAGTAAGGTTTTTAAACTCAAAATCAATAATTTAATTCACGCTTTTTAAACTATCAAAAAAATCAATATTAAAAGTATGTTTTAAATTAAAATTCACTCCACAAATTCATTTTCAAATGAAATAAAAAGCCTGCAAACTACAATGTTTACAGGCTTTTTGTTTTTTTTATTGGATAAAATAGGTATCCTATTAATCTACTTTTCTATAAACGTAGCAGTAATATTTTGTTTGTCCCTGAATTCTTCAAATTCTTTTAGGCTATATTCAGGGCAAGCTCCTTCTTTTGAAGTGATAAAAGCGCCCAGTGAAACAGCTTGCAGCATTATTGAATGAATATCATTAGTTGTAGATAATCGCTTAGATAAAAGTCCTGCCAGGAAAGAATCCCCACTTCCTACAGTGTCAACAACCGTTACCGGTACTGCAGGATATTGATAAATGGTATCCTCGTTGGCATATAAAGCTCCTTTACTCCCTTTTGAAACTATTATTTCGTTAATTTTAAATTTCTCCTGAATAAATTTAATTCCATCGCTTTCATTAGTGTATTCTTTTCCTATTGAGTCGAGAACAATTTTTAATTCGGCTTTATTAAATTTAGCGAGATCGGTTTTATACAAAAGTTCGCTGATGAGCTTTATGTCATCATGTGGCTTTCTCAGATTAATATCAAAAACATTAAAGGTGCTGTTTTCTACCAATTCAAATAGGGTATTTTGCGAAACACTATTTCGGGCAATCAAAGAACCAAATACCAAAGCGTTTGCCGTTTGAACTAATTGGATATTTTCTTTTTTTGCTTTAATAAAATCCCATGCTACGTTTTCTGTTATTGTATAATGTGCTTCATTGTTTTCATCAATTTCGGCAATTACCGTACTTGTAGGATGATCTTTGATTATTTGAATGCTTTCTGCAGAAATATTCCAGTTTTTGATTTTCTGAATAAGTTCCTGACCCAGTTCATCATTCCCCACACCACTAATCATTCTGGTTTGGATTCCCATTTTAGATAAATGATAAGCCACATTAAAAGGAGCTCCTCCTGCTCTGCGCTTATTTTCAGGGAAAATGTCCCATAATAATTCTCCAAAGCAAACTACCTGGGCTGTATTTTCGGTATTCATCATATCGATTTTTATTTATTTAATATAAACAGATTAACAAAACCAAAAAGATTTTGTTAATCCTAAATTACTTATTGTAAAGTTGATTTATTCTCTTAGAAAGAATAAACCTCTACAGAAAACTGCAAGAACGCATGATTATCCACTGGATTCCACATCGTCCATAAGCCCAAAGGCAACTTATAGTCCAGAATCTTGAAGTTTCTCGAAAATATCAAACTTACTTCGTTTAAACCAGCTTTACTTGCAAAAAAATTGCTTGTTTCATTTTCGCTATTATTTAATGCGAAACTGTAACCTGCACGTCCGCTGATGCTCCATTTATCACTTTTCAAAAAAGGATATTCTGCCGATACAAATGTAGAATATCTGTTTTCAGTATTCGCAAGATTTCTATCTCGACCAAACACAACAGTATTCCAGCTAAGCATTAAAGGGAACTGTTTACTAATTGTATAATAGGTTCTCAAATCCCAAAAACGTCCTGTTTCACTGGCTTTATAATTAAAAAATTCTTTATTATTATACGTAGCTTTTGGAGAAAAGTTATAAATATCCCATAATTCTGCCGAGAACTTACCTGTTTTGAATCCTGCGTAATTATTGAACTCTTTATACGAACCATCGGCAGTTCCTCCTGCCCAAAATCCCCCATAAAAATTTTCATATTCCAAATAAATATTTCCTGTATAGGTCAATCCTGCTGCAACTTCCTGCCCTCTCCAAAGATGAGAATTTCTAAGTTGTAAAGCCGAATGAAGATTTTGGTTTATAAAATTATCTTCTGTAGAATTATCTTGAGCGTGAACATTTGCACACAAAAGAATCATCATCATTATTATTATATGTAAGGTTGGTTTATTTTTAAAATGGCTTATAGTTATCATGGTTTTTTTTTAGCTTTTGGTTTTTAATGAGATGCATGAATTATTTCTTCCTGTTTTTCTGAAACTGTTTGTCTGTCTTGTTCTCTGATTTTGTAACCAAACAATGCATAAGACAGCATCAGCAATTCACAAGCTGCATTTAATAACCAAGTGTATCTCCAGGAATGAAAAATATCGGCTAAACCTCCTTGTAAAAGTGTAAATACGGCTCCTCCAAATACGGCAGAAACAAATATTCCCGATGCTTTTGAAGTGTATTTACCAAGATCTTTTATAGCAAGCGAGAAGATGCAGCTCCACATTGAAGAGTGTAATAAACCTACTGCAACCAAATACCATAAATTTTCCTGAAAAATCGATGTTAGAATAAGAATGGTCGCTATAGTTGTAGTTACTGACAGCTGAATCTGGGCAGAAATTTTATTGAAGAAACTAGATATCGCTCTGCCTACAAGAAATCCGCCCCAGTAAAGTGTTGACAATAATGCGTGTACACCAAAATCGATACCTCCAATAATCATATTTTCTCTACCAAAGAAAGTTATCGCATGCCCGGACTTAATTTTTTCTAAAGCATATAAATTGATGTTTGCACCAATTGCCACTTCTGTTCCAACATAGAAGAATATTGCTATTACTCCAAGTGTAAAATGTCTGAATGAAAATACACTTCTTTCAAGTACTTCGCCTTCTGCAACTCGCGTATTTGGCAAATCTGGAATGTTTAATTTTTTGGTTAAAAATATAACAGCAACAATACAAAGTATCAATATGGATAATGGCGTTATTAATTGTTTGATTTGGATGCTTTCGATAGAAATTCCGCTAAACATAATTACCGTTACAAAAAAAGGAGCCGATGTTGTTCCGATAGAATTAATTCCTGTAGTGATATTCAGCCTTTGTACAGGCTGTGTTCCCGGAAGATCATAGGAAGCCACATACGGATTTACAACTACTTGTATCACCGCAGCCGAACAGCCCATGATGTAAGAACCACAAAGGAAAATTAAATAACCATATGGAATTGTAACATCACCTATGGTCAAATTAAAATGCGGAAAATTATGACCGATTATTGTAGAAGTAAGGTAAACCGAAAGTCCGAGAACGATAAACACCAAACCTCTTATTATGGTTTTCTTATATCCGTAAGTATTCACCCATTTGCTTCCTAGTGTTCCGTTTACAAGATATCCAAGAAAAAAGAAGAACGAGATTAAAGTCGTAAGTGTGTTTTTTATATCACCTGCTTCCGTCAAAAAAGTCCCTTTTAGCGGTGCCTGTAACTGCTCGTTAATCGTTGTCAAAAAACCTACGATGAAGTATATAAACGTAACGATGGCATAAGGCATTATTTTATTTGTTGATTTCATAATTTATTTGGTGATAGTTAAATAGATTCTAATGTTTTTGCCACACCTTTTATCTTGATCTTCTCTGCAAAACTGGCATACTGTTTCACAAAACTGTCAGAAGATTTTAAATTGATATTTTGAAAAGCGGATAACTCCAAAAAGTCTAAAACATTATCGCTGTCAATTAACTTTTGATCATCAGGCGTTAACCAAGGTTCGTTTATTTGATAAGCAACACCTTTGTCATCTACTTTATATTTTAAATAATGACGGTAGGAAGCGATCAAAAAAGTTACTCTCGTAAGATCTTTGTCATCGTTTAGCATTTTGGTAAGATTTGGAATAACATACACTGGAAATTTAGATATTCCGTCAGAGCACAAACGGCTTATTTGGTCACTCACCGCTTTGTTTGCAAATCGTTCAATAAGAGTCGTTTTGTAAAGATCAAGATCTGTTTTTTCTGGTGCCGGAACATATGGCGTAATATCGATATCCATGAAATCTCTAAGCAATTTTTTGAAAATAGGATCATGCATTGCATCGTCTACTTTTCTGTAGCCAAATAACAAGGAAGGATACGAAAGCAACGTATGAGACGCATTCAACAAGCTGAGTTTCATGTTTTCATATTTCGTAACATCTTGAGTAAATTCGACACCTACTTTTTCCAAAGCTGGTCTTCCAGCAGCAAAATTATCTTCGATTACCCATTGTATAAAATCTTCACAATATACTGGCGCCTGGTCGTTTAAGCCACTTTTATGATTCAGTGATTCTACATCGGCAACCGTAGTAGCAGGAGTAATTCTGTCTACCATGCTGTTTGGAAAAGTTACATTTGTTTTTACCCAAGCAGCGAGATCTTTGTCTTGTGCTTCGATAAAAGTTGTAAACGCTTTTTTGGTAACATTTCCATTATGCTGAAGATTGTCGCACGAAAGAATGGTAATTCCTCCATTTGCTTGCAATTTGCGTTTTCTTAAACCTTCTGCAACAAAACCAAAAACGGTTTTCGGTTGAGATGGATTCGTAAGGTCATGCTGCACATTTTTGTCTTCCAATATAAATTCGTTAGTCGCTTTGTCTATATTATACCCACCTTCGGTAATCGTAAGGGTTACAATTTTTGTAGTTGCTACAGCAATTTTATCTGAAATGGCATTCGGGTTTTCTACTCCCCATATTAATTCTACCAGAGAACCTATTTTGACAACTTCATCAATTCCGTTTCTGCCACATATAGTAAGAGAATATTCTCCGTTTTGCTGTTTCAGTTTTTTCACGATGGCTTCGTCAGAAGGTAAGAGAGCTACACCGCATATTCCCCACTGTTGTTGTGTAGGATCTTCTAACAGACTATTTATGTAAAATTCCTCATGGGCACGGTGAAAATTCCCAATTCCAATATGTACTATTCCCGTTTGTACTTTTGCTCTGTCGTACTTGTAATGAGCGACTTGTGTTTTCATTTTTTATGTTTTTTTGATTTTTAAGCTAAAATAGCTTGGCGAGTTATGAAAACGTTATCGTATGTTTAAAAAACAACCTGCAAACGTTCCCGCAAACGTTCTCAAAATCTGCAAACGTTTGCAGGCAGGAGAAAGGAATTATTATTATATATTTGCTATTCTGTACTAAATTATAGACAAATTATGAAGTCAAAACCAGTTACAATCAAGGATTTATCGAAGCATCTGTTCTTATCAATCTCTACCGTATCGAGAGCTTTGGCTGACAATAAAAACATCAGACAAGAAACCCGTGACAAAGTTTTGGAGGCTGCCAGAGTATTGGGGTACAAACCAAATCTTACGGCAGTAAATTTAAAGTCGGGACGCACGTTTAGTGTGGGGGTTATTGTCCCTGAAATGATTACGCCTTTTGCATCTCAGGTTTTAGAAGGAATTCAAGAAGTTTTGTATCCAAAAGGCTATCGGGTAATTGTGGCTCAATCTGACGAAAATCCAGAGACAGAGTATAAAAACATCAGGCTTATGGAGCAGTTTCAGGTGGATGGCATCATTATTTGTCTTTGTGACCAGACTTTAAATCAGGAATTATATTTAGAAATTCAGGATAGCGGCATTCCCTTGGTTTTTTATGACCGAATTCCAAAGGCTATGGATGTATCCAAAGTGGTGGTAAACGATTATACAAAATCTCTTTTTATGGTCGAACACCTCATTGAAACTGGCCGAAAACGAATTGTTCATTTGAAGGCGCCGTCGTCAATATACAATTCGGTGGAAAGATTAAAAGGATACCAAAAAGCATTGGAAAAACACAAAATTCCGTATGATCCTTCTTTGGTAATTAATGCAGGGCTTACTTTTGAAGACGGCATGCGAGCTGCAGCGCATTTACTTGAAAATAAAATTGATTTTGACAGTATTTTTGCCTTTACAGATACCTTGGCAATAGGCGCGATGAATTATTTGCGGGAGCAAAATATCACTGTACCGGAGCAGGTAGCTATAGCCAGTTTTTCGGGAACCAAGCTTTCTACGCTTGTGTATCCTCAATTGACAACAGTAGAGCAGCCTTTGGAACAAATGGGGCGTTCTGCTGCCGAAATCATGCTCAAAAAAATGGCAGACAAGTCATTTCCAAATGAAACTATAGTGTTAGATGCTACAATTAAAATTAGAGCTTCAAGCGTAAAATAACTCTGAAAAAAACAGCGAAATTCTAAAAGTCATCAGTTGTAAAAAGTGAGATTCTGAATAAATCAAAGTATCGATTTCAATAAATCTTACCTACCTCTGAATTTGCCAAAATAACATTAGAAAACAATTTCTATTCTAGTTCCTTTTCCAATTTCTGAGGTTATTTTTAATTCTCCGTTTAATGCTTCAGTTCTTTCTTGCATATTTCTAAGTCCGATACCTTTTTTTACTTTTTCGGGGTTGAACCCAATACCATTGTCCCAAACACGAATGGTTATTTTATCCTCAGTTTTCAACAGTATTATGACACATCTTTTGGCTTTGGAGTATTTATTAATATTTTGTAACGCCTCTTGTATGATGCGGTAAATATGCATTTTACTGGCACTTGATACTGATGACCAATCAATATATTTATCCAATGATAAATCAAATCTTGTATTGCTTTGATTTTGCTGTGATTTTACAAGATCTGTTATCATTTCTGTGAAGCTTTTATCCTCAAAAAGTAAGTTTTGAGATAAATCATGAGAAATTCTTCTGATTTCGACTTCTGCTTTTTCAAGCTCTTTAACCAACATTTCTTTTCTCTCCTTTTCGGTTGTATCCAATTGTTGCAGATTGAATCGAGTGGCAAAAACACTATTAATAATTCCATCGTGTAATTCCATGGCAATGCGATTTCTTTCCTCTTTGCGCACACGTTCTGTCTCCGACTGTTGTTTAAGAAGCAATTGATAAATTTTTTCGTTGGCTTCCTGCTGTTCTTTAATCAAAGACAATTCTTTATTTCTGGATTTAAGACGAAATATAACAAAAAAGCCTACTAAGACAAGAATAATAATTCCAGAACCTATCACAATATAGGTGTTCCTTTCTGACAAAATTTCATTTTTTTCTACTACCTGATCAGTCTCAAAGGCAATTCTTGCAAATTTATTTTTCGTTATCCTTTCTACCTCCTGAAGACTGTCGTTTATCTTAAAATATTGAGCAGTAAAATCGTTTTTGTTTTTGAAATCATTCTCCATTAATAATTTTAAAGCTTGAATCGTATGCGGACTGCTTTTTATTTTTTTGGACAATGTAAGTCCCTCTTTAATGTAAGACAATGCTTTAGGAGTGTCTTTTTTGAACAGATAGTATTCGCCTATATTTATTTTACAGGACATTACACCTATTTCTATATCCAAACTGTCTCTTATTTTTAATGATTCAAACAAAAGCTTTTCAACACCATTAAATTCGCCCTCTTTCATTTTTGAATAGGCGAGATTATCCAGTAACAATGCGTATGATTTTGGGAAATTGAGTTTTAAATCCTTTGTTTGCAAACCTTTATTGTAAAATCGAATTGCTTCTGGATATTCTTTTAACTTTTCATAAACCCTCCCAATATTATTAAAACAAATAATCCTTGATTTTGCTATTTTCTTTTTATCATAATTTTCCCTTTCTAGTTGGTCTAATTGTTTCAAAGCCAAATCAAAATATTTCAATGATTCTTCGCAATTATTGAGCTCTTTCAATGAAATTCCGATTAAATTATAACATTCATAAATTAGTCGGGTATTATTGGTTTTCTTCAACAATTTCAATGCTGCTATGCCCTCAACTTCACTTTCAGAAAAGATACCGGCATCAAACAGAACACCTGCTTTGTATAATTTTGTTCTACCGGTATTCAGCGTATCATTTACTTTATTGTAAACTTTTTCAGATTGAGAATAGTAACTGAAAGCACTATCCAATTGTGCTTTTTCATCATAATAATCTCCCAGATAATAAAGTGATTTTGCTATATGAAGAGAATCGTTTTTGTCGATTGCCAACTCATGGACTTTCCTGCTTACTTTCAGATATTTATCTAAAGAATTAAGATCATAATATTTGAATGCAATTTTAAAATAGAGGTTTCTGGTAACAGAATCATTTTCCTGCCCCTGAAGTTTTTGGTATAATGTATCTAGGAATTTTTTTTCACCTTCCTCATTCAGATGCTGCTCATCCAATTTTTTAAAAGACATCACTATATCATTCCTTTTTACCAGCTTATTCTCTTTTCTTTGGCAGGAAACTACCAATACTAATAAACTGAGGGATATAATTATCTTTATTTTTGTTTTCAATTTTCAAGGAATTTAAAAATCCTGTCAAAATTAAAAATTAAAAACCAGACAATTTGTTTTTTAAAAACTTATTATCTGGTTTACTGTTTTATTAATACAATTAGGTTTTGGCCTTATCCTTATCGTCAACACCATCGTCCATAAGTTGAGCGGGAGCAACTCTTAAGGTATCGCTGGTAATTTGACTTTTATTTATTGCATTTTCATTTTTCACATCATCCAAACTGTCTGCAGAACAGGAAGAAACAATAATCATAGCCACAATTGAGCCAATAGCAAATAATATTTTTTTCATAAAAAGTAAATTAAATAATTAGTCAATATTTTTATTTCTGCACCTCCCCATAGAGTTACCTCTTTTTTTAGAAAAGCCACGAATTGGTTTTAATTTTATAATTTGGTTTATTCCGGTTTAACTATCTTTGACTACTCCTATACGAAAATAAATAGGGAAATCTTCAAAGAGTTCCAATGTCCATTTGCCATATATAACGTTGCTGTCGACAATAGGAAAAAGAAACCGCATGAAAGTATTCTATGAATATAAAAGTGTGCAAGATAGATGAGTCCTAATTTTTGTAGTTGCAGAAAAACTGCCAATTTTGTTAAAATTTAATTATTTGTGAATGAATGTACTTGTGGTAGATGACCATCCAATGACTGTAGAAGGCTATATTAATACGCTTTCAAATGCTCCTTTTGGATTAAATTCACCTGTTTTCGCAAAAGCCAATAACTGTAAAGAGGCCTACTCAAGTTTAATAAATTTCAATACCGTAAAAAAGGCATTTGACTTGGTTATTATTGATAAAAATTTACCTGCTTATGAAGAAAAAAATATTTTATCAGGAAGTGATTTGGCTCTTTTTATAAGGGAAATAATGCCTAATTGCAAAATTATAATGATTACCGCACACACAGAAGTTATAATTGTCTATGAAATATATAAAAAAATAAAGCCCGATGGTTTTTTTATAAAAAACGATATTACCCCTGAGAAACTGCAACAGGGAATTAAAGAAATCATCAAAGGAAATCCCTACCAAAGCCCGATGGTAAAAGAATGTATAAATGAAATATGGAAGAAGAAACTGATGGTTGAGGATACAAATCGGCAAATTTTAATGTATTTATCCAAAGGTTTTAAAATAAAGGAATTGGAAGGAATTATTGGTCTGACAACAAGTGCAATTCAAAAACGCATCATCCGGATGAAAGATATCTTTGAGGTTGCTGATGACTCAAGCCTTGTAAAAGAAGCCAATAAGCAAGGTTTTATATAAAAAAAATTTAAAGTACTTGACATCTTAAATTCAAAATCTGCATTAGATTTTATTTCGCAAAGAAGTACAAAGAATTAGCAAAGTTCTGCGAAATTTTTGAAGACATTTTCAAGAAGACACTTTTTATTTGCGAATCTTAGTGTTGCCTCTGAGTATCTTTGTGAAATTTATTCTTATTGATTAATCTGGGTTAAATAAGTTAACTCTTTTGAACTTTATATTTATTAAACAATATGCTTGTCCGCTATGTTGTCTATAAGCCGAAGATAGACCACAGATTGAACGGATTAAACTGATTTTCACAGATTTTTTTTGATGCTTACATTTTTAAAATTCGTTTAATTTGTGGCAAAAAAACCTTATTAGGTACGATTACGGACAAGCGCCTATTAAATAAAAAAGTTGCTCCTTATAAAAGAAACAGCCTTGACTAACTAAATTAAAAATATTATTTTTTCAAAGGTTTAATTCCCTCGTGAGTAGGTTTCACCGTTACAATATTTCCGGCAGCATCAAACTCCATTTTATCGATACAAACTTCTCGATTGAATCCTGCCGGTCTTCTCATGGCAATTCCATTAGGGTAATTGAAGCGGTGATAAACAATATACCATTCGTCTTTGCCCGGAATCTGAATAATCGAATTATGTCCTGTTGCGTAGATTCCTGCTTCTTTATCTTTGGATATAACTAAATTATTTTCCGGGATATTGATTTTTCCTGTTGGAGAATCTGAAGTTCCGTAGCGTACTTTGTAATTCTCACTTCGGGTGTCATCTTCAGACCATAAAAAATAATATTTTCCATTTCTAAAAAACACTGTTGTTCCTTCACGGAAAGATTTATCCGGAGTAATTACCTTCACCGATTCCTCTTTGATGGAAATCATATCGTCATTAATTTCGGCGACAGCCATATAATTATTACCCCAATACAAATAATTTTTTCCCGTTTTTGGATCGGTGAACACGTCTGGATCTATTTGCTGACCGCCTGTAACTCCGGTAGGATATTTGTCTATCAATGGTTTTCCCGAATCTACAAAAGGTCCTTTCGGACTGTCGGCAACAGCTACGCCTATTTTTTGTCCGGCAGTGAAATAAAAGTAATATTTGTAACTACCTCCCACTTTTTTCTCCAAAATACAAGGAGCCCAAGCATTTTTCTTCGCCCATGTCACATCCTTTTCAAGGTCAAGAATAATTCCTTCATCAGTCCAATTTACCAAATCAGTCGAAGAAAATGTTTTAAAATAAGTCCCAGACCAGTTGTCAAATCCATCACTGGTTGGGTAAATATAGTATTTGGATTCTTTTTCAGAATACAGAATATCTGGGTCTGCATAAAGACCATTCAAAACCGGATTATTTGCCACCGATGCGGTAACAGACCAAGTTTCGGCAGGATGACCATTTATTGTAACCGTGTACTTTACAGCCCCTTTTGTAAAATCCTGTGGCGTTTTTGGTTCAACACTCACTCCCGCATATTTAGTAAAATCAGGCTTAAATGAGGAAAGATTGGTTCCTTGTTTTACTGGCAAATGAACTTGTTTTTTACTATCATCGACATTGATATTGATTTTTTTCACTTCTTTGGCTTCAGGCGAACTCAAAATATCTTTTGTAGTTCCCCATTTGCTTTCCAATCGAGCCAATTCACTTGTCGTTATTGGCATAATCGTTCCGTGTCGCGGATGAAAATTCATTGAAACAGCATTATCAATAACCGAGAAATTCTCTAAATCACTCGTTCTGGTAAACTGATATTTCCCTTTTGTGTAAAGATCATACATCAGAATGTAGTCATTAGAATTATTCAGTTTGAAAACCCCAGCTCCTTCCACCGGATATTTCGTTTGCTGCACATATTTATCTTTCAGAATATAACCTTCCGTCAGTTTGTCGGAAACAGCTATTTTTATACCGGCTCCTTCTCCTTCTGTTTTGAAGAAAAGATGGTATTTTCCATCTTTAAAAATGATATCACCATCAATACAGGAACCATTTGTTGGACTGAAAAACAATTGTTTGGGTTCAGTTTCCAAGTCGGTGAAATCTTTATTAGCGTAAGCGTAATAAATAATATCAGGATTATTGCCATTTTTCATTGACCAATAAATCATATACTTTCCTTTTTGGGAATCATAAATAGTTTGTGGTGCCCAAACACGAAGTAAATCCTCATTTCCGGGAAATCTTTTTTGACTGTTTATATTGCTCGATGTCCAATTGATTAAATCCGAAGATTTCAATAAAGTCATCGCTCTGTTGGAATCCCAGCCCTTGGCCGAAACCATATCGGTTACCACCATGTAGAATGTTTTCCCATCGGCTCCACGTAAAATATGGGGATCTCTCACGCCACCAGTAGAACTGATATCTGCAGAATTAAGAATGGGTTTATTGTTATTTAATGCCCTGAAATTGTATCCATTGTTGCTAACCGCAAAACGAATCGCTTCTTCGTCATCTTTGTTTCCTATAAAATATGCAAATAAATAGGCTGTTGTTTTTACATTGAAACTCTCAGACTTGGGCATTTTCTTCTTCGAAACAGGTTGAGCATTGGCTGTGCCAAAAAATATCAGTCCTAAAACCAAAACTATACACTTGAAAATGTTCCTTTTTATCAATACTAATGAATTATTGCTCATACGTTTTTATAAAATTAACTACTTTGATACTTTGACAATTTTGTACAAACCGGCTCCATGTCGATTAATAACGGGCGCAAATTCTCCTGAAAATTCACCAACTTCTTTCCCTGACCACAAATCGGTTATAACACATTTATCAGGAAAACCAATACTTTTTAAATCAACGGCTATTTTTTCATTTGCCGGAGGTAGTGGCCCTGATGGATTTTCTGTGAAAACTAAAAACTTAACAGTAGCACCCGTATTTTGTCCAATACACGCCTCGTCCAATCCTACAGTTGTTTTAAAACGAGTATAACCTTCCGGTAAATCATATTCTATTATCGAATTTGCATGTACTCCAATTCCGTTGTCGTATTTAATTCCATTCACTGTCAATGTATTGCCCGAAATGCTTTGATTAATCTTCACCTTTTGCCATCCCGAAGTAGCTTTAACCCATTTTAAATCGGTTAATTTTGTAGCTCCTTTTTCATTGTACAAAGTTGGTTCAATCCAATCAGCATGATCCCAATCGGTTTTGTCGCCACCATCAGTAACAACCAAATACAGTTTTTTTGCACCTCTAATATCAATTTCAAGCGTTACACTTTTGGTTGAGGAGTTCTTGGCAATCAAGCCGCTGTTCCAGATCGCTTTTTCTTCAGTAATCAATTTTTGATCCGCTGTGTTGAAAACTGCCAGATATTTGGCTCCCGTTTTGGGTTCATCAGCTATCCATGCCGCTTTATTTTTGTCGGTAAAAAGAGGTTTGTTATTGGTACTTTCGTTTAGAACCTTTAGCACATTTTTATTAGTTAATAATGAAAGAGTGAAAGGATCGTTGTCTGGCAGATTTCCGCCAAACATCAAAGGTGATTTAAAAATACTCCAAAGCGTCATCAAAGTATATTGCTCCTCTTTTGTAAAAGCGGTCATACGAGGATCTCCCCTTTCGGCTCTGATTCCGATATGGCCTAGAGGCAGCATATCGCCATCTGGATAAGCGCCATAGGCTCTCCATTTGTTCCAACGCTCGAATACTTCAAAATGGTCTTTTAATTGTCCCCAACTGTCCCAAAAATCACCTACAGTACGCCACATATTTGCATTTTTTTGAACGTGATCTGCGTGAGCAATCGGGGTTTCTCCAGGCGAGGTGCTCAAGACAATTTTTCGCCCCGTGCGATTAATCGCTTTACGAATCATATCGATTTCGCCTTCAAAATAAATTGGTGACGAAAGATCATCGATTTTAACAAAATCGAGTCCCCAGGAAGCATACATTTCAAAAAGAGAATTATAATATTCCTGAGCACCCGGTTTTCCGGGAACGATTGTGTACATATCGTGTAACCAACTGCATTGGTCTTTATCTGAATAAATATCTCTGGCGGTTAGGTTAGTTCCTTTTATCGGGATGTTTTGTTTTACCGCAATTACAGGTATGCCTCGCATAATGTGAATCCCAAATTTCAATCCTTTGCTATGAAGATAATCTGCCAATGGCTTAAATCCTTTCCCGCCCGCTGCCGATGGAAAACGATTTACAGCTGGCATAAATCTTCCATATTGATCAATTACATAATCAGGATCTTTTTCGTTGTATCCGTGTGCTTTGTCATTTCCAACGTACCATCTGATATCGACAACTATATAATCCCAACCATAGGGTTTTAGATATTGTGCCATATAATCGGCGTTGGCCTTAACCTCAGCCTCTGTCACAGTAGGACCAAAACAGTCCCAGCTGTTCCAACCCATAGGTGGCGTGGCTGCCCAACTATGAAAATCTTTTGTTTTTTGGGAAATACCATTGAACCCAATGAGCGAAAAAAATAACGCGGGGAAAAACGTTTTTTTTAATTTATGTAAATTCATAAGTCTGATATTTATTTTTTATTTGATAAAATTCCAAAACTGTACTTTTTCGCAAAAGATAGTAACCGAAAAACTTCAATGTTACTTTACTCAATTTGCAAATAACCAAATTAAGTGTGAAAAATACAATTATAAAATAATTTTTTCAATAAAAAATTGAAATATCTTTTAAAAAAAAATCAATTTCGATAATTATTGTCTGTAAAGTTTGAAATTCTGGAAGGTACGAGCGAACATTGTAATTAAGTTAGGAGATTTTAGATTGAGGATTAACGATTTTTGATTTCAGATCTCGTGGTGCTTAATATAGATTGTCGATTTTACGAAGCCTCTTACATCTGAAATCAAAAATCGTTAATCAAAAATCAGCAATCATTTTTTTATTTAATACTTAACTTAATGATATTGGGCCTGAGCGAACAATGTAATTAAGTTAAGCTTTGTTTTTTCTCGCAAAGTCGCAAAAAAATTGATTCTATACTTTGCGTCTTTTCTAGAAATAGCTTCAATATGATTTGGCACAAAAACAAGAAATCGGAGCAGAAATAACTCCACCCCGACTTCTTTTGAAAAACTACGACTAATAACAAACTAACTTCAACATCAAAAAATAAACTACTATCAATTACAACACATCAATCTATCGTTAAACTCATTAATCGAAATTGGCTTACTCAGAAAATCAGCGACATATTTATTGCTTCTGATATTCTGAATTTCATCAATATCCAATGAAGAGGAGAGCATAAAAATCTGAGTATCTCTTTTTAAATCATCACCCAGAGTATCATATTCTTCCAAAAATTTCAATCCATTCATAATCGGCATTTGGATATCTAATAAAATAATTAGTGGATTCTCAATTTTATTCCGGTTGTCACAAATCCATTTGATTCCTTCTTTACCATTATTAGCTAGATTAATTTCGGTAACGTTAAGTACTTTTTTAAATAACTGAGTCATTATAAACTGATCGATTTGATTGTCATCGATTACCAAAAAAACAGGCTTAGTTCTCATATAGATAGAGATTAGGTATTGTTACTATGAATTTACTTCCTACATTATTTTGTGAAATCACTGAGATGTTTCCATTGAGCTTTTTTAAAGTTTCCTGAACTATATAAAGTCCCAAACCGGAACCTTTATTACTGTTGACCACAAAAAACATATTAAAAATACGGTCTTTATATTCCTCCTGAATACCAATTCCGTTGTCTTCGATTTCAATTTTATGGAACACTCCAAGATTATAGGTTCTGATTGCTATTTTCATTTCATCCTTACTTTCGTCCACGTATTTTATAGCGTTTGACAGTAAATTATTCATTATAATTTTCAGGCGTAAACTATCACTCTGAATTTCATCTACCAATATATCTTTGGTGATAACTATTTTCTCTGCATTCCTATTATAATTATGCAAACTGATGGTTTCCTCTATCAGTTTACTCAAACTCACTGTCTTTACCCTTGTTTCTATTCTTTTATTTTTAGAATAATCAATAATATCTCTTATAAATTGGTCTTGTCTGTTCAGACTTTGACTCATCAACATCAGATAATAATTAATCTTCTCAAAATCATCCTCCAATTTTGCCAATTCGATTAAGCCTTTGAGCGATGTGATGGGTGATCTCAAATCATGCGAAACACTATAAACAAAATTGTCGAGTTCACTGTTAAGCATAATCAGATTATCATTTTTAATCTGAACCTCTTTTTTGGATGCAACCAGCCTTTTGACCATTATAGAATGATAAAAGCTCACACTACTGATGATAACCAAAATGAAAAGGATATTTATAATAATCAGTACATCCTTAATCGTACGGGTTCCCTCACCAATAGTATTCGAAAAATTTCGTTCATTTACAGTTAATTTATTACTGATAATACTAAGCTGTAAAAGTATTTTTTGCTTAACCTCAGTGTCCATATTCGAGACTGACTCAGATCTATTAATCTCATTTCCAAAATCCAGTAATTCTTTAATCATTTTATCTCCCTCTTCCCATTCGCCAATGGCTTTTGCCAAAAAGGGGACGTCCTTAAAATTTCTAAACAACCAAATAAGATTATCCAAATCATCCTCGCTGTTTCGTCCCGCCCTAAAATATTTTTTAATAGTTTCATCACTCACATTATTACTCAAAAGGGCAACACGGGCAGCTCCATCACCCATAGGAACTTTTAACTCTTCACTAAATAGTTGCCATTCCTTTGGATCTTCGGTGTACATATAAGTGATAAGATGTCTCACTGCATCTTTCTGAGCTTTTGAATAGTGTGACTCTCCATTAACATAAGCCCTAGTAGCGGACAGAATTTTTATTGTAAAAAAGTTAATAAAAATCAACAAACCGCATGACACAAACACTATTATTAAAAGCCTGAAAATATTATAAGACCGAAGCCTCTTTAAAAAACCGATTTGAGTCATATTTTTCAATTGAAAAAAAGAATTCTTGAAAAGTCACTTTAAAATCTGCAAACTTAAGTTTTATGTGTTTTACAAAAAACCCCTTAAACCTATTGTTTTATGATAATAAATTCACTTCTTCTGTTAACTTGATGTTCAGCTTCCGAACATTTTACACCATCCAAACATTTATTCAATAACTGTGATTCTCCATATCCTTTTGCCGTCAATCGGTTTTTGCTAATTCCATTTTTTATCAGCCATTCCATTGTTGATTTAGCTCTTCTATCTGAAAGTTTTTTGTTGTAATCAGCACTGTTTCTACTATCTGTATGTGATCGAATATCGATTTTCATGTCTGGATTTTGCTGTAATACATCAAAAACTTTGGCAAGTTCTAAACCTGCGTCCGGACGTATGTAAGACTTATTCAAATCAAATAAAATAGGTTTTAATTCTAATACTTTGGCTAAATCGTCGCCTACTTTCAATTCCTTTATTGCTTTTTCTAACTGTAATGGAACAAACGTTGAACCGGATTCATCTGCAATGACAACTGGGGTTTCGATAGTAATATATTCCTCTTTTTCGGTTCTGACGTAATATTTCGAGTTACACTCAACCTCCCCAAAATCGAATTTACCGTCTTTATCTGCCATCACCACTTTTAGCATTTTATACTCACTGTTAAATAAAGAAACCTTTGATCCGGCAAGTGCCACTCCTGAAACTTTATCGGTAACTTTTCCGGCCAATAACTGATCGCAGGGATATTGAATTTTTTTTACTTCTCTGAATTTATAAATATCATCTTTCCCAGCTCCTCCATCTCTGTTGGAAGTAAAATAGCCCAGCTTTGTAGCCGAATTAATCAGGAAACCAAAATCGTCTTTGGAACTGTTTAATGTTCCACCAACATTTAAAACTTTTTTAAACCTATTACCCCTTTCAATTTTACACACAAATACATCCAAACCTCCCAACCCCGGATGTCCATCCGATGAGAAATAAAGTTCATTATCATCTGTAACAAAAGGGAACGTTTCTCTTCCCTCAGTATTAATTACATTTCCGAGATTTTCGGGTGTTCCAAAGCTTCCATTAAAATTAATAGCCACTTTAAAAATATCCGATTTACCCAATGTTCCCGGCATATCTGATGCAAAATATAAATACTTTTCATCGGGACTCAAAGCTGGGTGTGCTACACTGTAACTATCGCTGTTAAATGGCAATTCTGTAACATCTGTCCAAACTCCTTTTTTTAGTTTTGCTCTGTATATTTTCAATAAGACACTTCCGTCTCTATCTTGTCCTTTTTTTTCCAAAAAATTATTTCGGGTAAAATAAACCGTTTCACCGTCTTTGGTAAAAACAGCAGTCGATTCATTATATTTAGAATTAATAGTATTGGTAAGCAGTTCGACAGCTGATAGCGTTCCATCGTCACTTTTGTTAGCCATATATAAATTAGTAAAACCTTCGCCTGTCCAAGGACAAATTCTTTCATAAATCCTTTCTTTGGTTCTACCGGAAGCAAAAATTATTTTATCCCCAAAAAAAGAACTTCCAAAATCAGAATATTTAGTATTAACGGCGAGATTTTCTATGATATATCTCCCCGAGTTTTTCTTTATAATCGCCAAATAATCCTTTTGATCTGCAGCTAATTTACCTCTACTGTCTTCTTTATTCAATTGACTGAATTTTGCCATCATTTGATCGGCTTTTTCATAATCTTTAATCGCTTTTAAAGACTGTGCATAACGATGATAAATTTCCTCTGTTAAATTCGGATTGACAGCATATAGTTCACCATACCATTTGGCCGCATTAGGCAAATCAGCTTTAAAATAATAGGAATCGGCTAATTTTTCTAGCAGTTCAGGAGATTTGTAACCTCTCTCAACTATTCTTTCGTAGGTTTTTATGGCATCAACATAGGCATATTGATCATATTTTTTATCTCCCTTAGCCAAACTCGTTTTTTGTGAATATGCATTTATCATACTAATGATAAACACAATGATATAGGTAGTTTTTTTCATGACAGCAGTTTTGTTTTAGAAGAATCTAGGTGATGCAACTCTCTCTTGTTTTTTGAATAACTCAAATCGCAGGAATACTTCGTGCGAACCTGAATTGTAATTGTTCAATTTGGTCGTTTCCAAATCATAACCATATCCAATATACAATCCTTGACTAACTTGAAATCCCGCCATAAAACTCGCTGCGGCATCCCATCTCCAGGCAGCACCGAGAACAAATTTTTCGCTGAACAAAAAATTGGCAGATAAATCTACCTGCAATGGAGAACCCACCACCGTTTTGCACATAAAGGCAGGTTTGAACTGAATGTTTGGACTTAAATCAAAAACATATCCCCCTATCAAATAAACATGCATGCGTTCTAAAGATGTGGCAACATCATTATCATCATAATAATCTGTCTGTAAAAAATTTGGAACCGACAATCCTAAATAAAGTTTATCCGAATAGAAATAAGTCCCCGCACCTATATTTGGCGAAAATTCACTGTTGATACTATTCTGAAATTTGGGATCATTTACATCATATCGATTTAATTTTGAATAATCAACATCTAATAAATTAGCCGTTCCTTTTACACCAAAAGATAATTTATATGCAAAAGAAGTTCGAATGGTGTATGAAACATCTGCTGAAATAGTAGTCTCATTTGAGGCTCCTATCCTGTCATTGACAAATGAAAGTCCGACACCTAAATTTGAATTTACGATAGGACTATTGATCGAAGCCGAACTCGTTACCGGAGCTCCATCCATCCCAACCCATTGCGTTCTGTACAATCCAAAAATACTTGTAACTCCCCGCGAACCTGCGTAAGCCGGATTGATATTGATCGTATTGTACATATAATTGGTATATTGGGCGTCTTGCTGTGCGTATATTGATAGATTCACTAACAATAAAATAATTAGTAGGTTTTTCATATGTTTTTTTTTAAATTGTGAAGAAATGATGATGTTGGGTTGAAAATTTTAAAATTAATTTCGGCTTATATTCAGATAACCCGATTTATCAATTCCAGCACCGCTAAAATCTTCGTACTTAATAACATAAAAATAAGTTCCAGTAGGCAATCCTTCTGATTTATTAACAGTTACCCTACCTTCGGAATATCCTTTAAAAGCAACAGTATCAT
Organism: Flavobacterium gilvum; assembly: GCF_001761465.1. Taxonomy (NCBI): domain Bacteria; kingdom Pseudomonadati; phylum Bacteroidota; class Flavobacteriia; order Flavobacteriales; family Flavobacteriaceae; genus Flavobacterium; species Flavobacterium gilvum. The sequence goes on from NZ_CP017479.1 coordinate 3,868,632, forward strand.
TATTATATCCTTCGGCCTCATATACCTTAACCCCCCAACGGTTAAATACTTGAACCGAGTTTTTTGGATAACATTCAATTCCTCGAATACGGAAAATATCGTTCAATCCGTCACCATCCGGAGATACAGCATTAAATACTTCAAGAGTACAACCATCGATTTCCAAAACTGTAGGATCGTCTTGCAAAGGGCTATCATCATCTGACAAATCGGTAACTTGTGCACCCGTCGGAGTAAACCCTTTTATTATCGCTTGATTGGTTACAGAACCCTTTACAACATCTTGCTGAGTTACATGATAAGTCGCTTTAAAAGTTGTTGTATCTGTTGCTCCAACCGCTAGGTTTATTGGTCCACCAGAAATTACAATTCCCACTAAAGCATCAGTAAGTGTTACATTTGTAAGTGGCAAATTCCCTGTGTTCATTATGGTAAATGAATAATCGATTGTCTCTCCAATCTCTGCATAACCATCTCCATTTTCATCTCTGAAAACACCTTTTTTAATAATAGCAATCGAAGGAGCCTGAGGAATTGCAGTTATTGTACACGTCAAACAATTAGAGAGCACCGGACATTGAATACAAGGAGTTGGATCTGTAGATACAGCTGTAACTTTTGCATTTGCAGAAGATAGAGCCGAAATTATGGCCGAATTATAAACATAGCCCGATACAATATCGGCATCGGTAATAGAATACACCGCCGAGAACGCAACACTATCGGAAGCACCGACTGAAAGCGAACTCAAAGTACCTTTTACTGTAGTAACATTATTGTCCTGTATCGTAATATTATGCAAAGAAACATTCCCTGTATTTGTTACCGTGAAAGAGTAATTAATAACATCACCAACATTGGCAATTCCATCTTTATTTTTGTCCTCATAAGTGCCTTCTTTCATAATTGAAATCGCCGAATTTGTATTCAATGTAGTTATAGTTGGGTTGTCATTGTTAACGGCAGTTCCCGATATATCTGTAACCGTCCCGCCAGTTGGAATAGTTCCTATTACAGTAGCACTATTGGTTATTTGTCCGGCATCAATATCTGATTGCTTAATAATATAAGTCGATGTTGCAGTTCCAATGGAGTTTGGTGCCAAAGTACTTGGAGTTACCGCCAGATTCACGGTATTCGTTAAAGCATCATTAATTACAATATTGTTTAAAGTTGTATTTCCTGTGTTGGTCACCGTGAATGTATAAGTCACTTTGTCTCCCACTTTAATGGTTGTGCCCACGACCGATGTTTTTACAACGGCAATGCTTGGACTTGTTGTCAAAGTGGTTACCGTTGGCGTATCGTTTGTTATTGCTGTTCCAGAAATATCAGTAACTGTTCCGCCCGCTGGCGTGGTTCCTGTTACGGTAGCGCTATTGGTTATTTTCCCTGCATCAATATCTGATTGCTTAATAATATAAGTTACTGTAGTTGTCGCTGTAGCATTTGGAGCTAAGTTCCCTACAGTTACCACTTTATTGACTGTATTAGTCAATACATCATTTATGACAATATTACTTAAAGTAGTATTTCCTGTATTGGTCACCGTAAAAGTATAAGTCACTACATCGCCCACCTTTCCGGTTCCGCCGACTACCGATGTTTTTACAACGGCAATGCTTGGACTTGTTGTCAAAGTGGTTACTGTTGGAGTATTGTCTGTTATCGTTGTCCCTGATATATCTGTAACTGTTCCGCCTGTTGGAATAGTTCCTGTTACGGTAGCACTATTAGTTATTTTCCCTGCATCAATATCTGATTGTTTAATTATATAGGTCGATGTTGCAGTTCCAATGCCATTTGGTACCAAAGTACTTGGAGTTACAGACAAATTCACACTATTAGTCAAAGCATCATTGATAACAATACCGTTCAAAGTTGTGTCGCCTGTATTGGTCACTGTGAAAGTGTAAGTAACCAAATCGCCCACTTTTCCGGTTCCGCCCACAACTGATGTCTTTACAACAGCAATACTTGGAAAAGATACCGCCACTGTCACAGTAGCTGTGTCACAGTTTGTTGTAGAGTTTAATTTTTCGCAAATAGTATAATCTACAGAATAAGTTCCTGCAGGCGTATTTGGTGCAACCGTTACGCTTCCGTCTGGGTTTATTGTTAATGGACCATTTGGTGTTGAAGTCAATGTCACATCTAATGGATTAACCGGAACCCCGTTTTGTGTATCGTTGGCAAGAACATTGATTCCAGTGTTGCCACCAACGTTTCCATAAACTGGCAATGTATTGGTATCCACCACCGCATCAACAACTGCCGCCGATACAACTACTGTCACTGTAGCTGTGTCGCAGTTTGTTGTAGAGTTTAATTTTTCGCAAATGGTATAATCTACAGAATAAGTTCCAACAGGTGTATTTGATGCAACCGTTACGCTTCCGTCTGGGTTTATTGTCAATATACTAGTTGGTGTTGAAATCAATGTCACATCTAATGGATTAACCGGAACTCCGTTTTGTGTATCGTTGGCAAGAACATTGATTCCAGTGTTGCCACCAACGTTTCCGTAAACTGGCAATGTATTGGTATCTACCACTGCATCAACAACTGCCGCCGATACAACAACGGTCACTGTAGCTGTATCGCAGTTTGTTGTTAGGTTTAATTTTTCGCAAATGGTATAATCTACAGAATAAGTTCCAACAGGTGTATTTGGTGCAACCGTAACGCTTCCGTCTGTGTTTACCTTTAATTGGCTAGTTGGTGTTGAAGTCAGCGTAAAATCTGATGGATTTATCAATACTCCGTTCAGCGTATCATTAGCATAAACATTAATATCTGTGTTGCCACCAACATTTCCATAAACTGGCAATGTATTGGTATCCACCACTGCATCAACAACTGCCGCCGATACAACTACGGTCACTGTAGCCGTATCGCAGTTTGTTGTTAGGTTTAATTTTTCGCAAATAGTATAATCTATCGTGTAGCTTCCCGCAGGTGTATTTGGTGCAACCGTTACGCTTCCGTCTGGGTTTATTGTCAATATACTAGTTGGTGTTGAAGTCAATGTCACATCTAATCGATTAACTGGAACTCCGTTTTGTGTATCATTGGCAAGAACATTAATATCTGTGTTGCCACCAACATTTCCATAAACTGGCAATGTATTGGTATCTACAACCGCATCAACAACTGCCTTCGATACAACTACGGTCACTGTAGCCGTATCGCAATTGTTGGTCGAATTTAATTTTTCGCAAATGGTATAATCTACAGAATAAGTTCCTGCAGGCGTTTTTGGTGCAACCGTTACGCTTCCGTCTGGGTTTATTGTTAATATACTAGTTGGTGTTGAAATCAGCGTAAAATCTGATGGATTTATCAATACTCCGTTCAGCGTATCATTAGCATAAACATTAATATCTGTGTTGCCGCCAACATTTCCATAAACCGGCAATGTATTGGTATCTACAACCGCATCAACAACTGCCGCCGATACAACTACGGTCACTGTAGCCGTATCGCAATTGTTGGCCGAATTTAATTTTTCGCAAATAGTATAATCTACTGTATAAGTTCCTGCAGGTGTATTTGGTGCAACCGTTACGCTTCCGTCTGCATTTACCGTTAAAGGACCGTTTGGAGATGAACCAAAAATCACATCTGATGGATTTACCAATACTCCGTTCAACGTATCATTGGCATAAACATTGATTCCTGCATTTCCTCCAACATTACCGTAAATTATGGGAGCAGTGTTGTTATTATCATTTACTGCATCAATTGGAACTGCCGATACCAATACCGTAACCGTAGCCGAATCACAATTGGATCCGTTTAAGTTTTCACAAATAGTATAAGTTACAGTATAAGTTCCGGCAGGGGTATTTGGCGCAACCGTAACGCTTCCGTCTGCATTTACCGTTAATGGCCCGTTTGGAGTTGAACTCAATGTTACATCTGATGGATTTATCAAAACTCCTCCTACAGTAGTATCATTGGCATACACATTGATTCCCGGATTCCCTCCAACATTTCCGTAAATTGTTGTTGTATTAGTGTCATCTTCTGCATTAATTGTAGCCGCCGTTACCACTATGTTTACTGTGGCTGTATCACAAGTCAATGAATTCAGCTTGTAACAAATTTGATATGTAATTGAGTAATTCCCAGCTGGAGTTCCCGCAGGAACACTTACTACTCCAGTAGCAATATCTATTGAAGGCACCGATGCTCCAACAGTCAATGGTACAGCTGGAGTCAATACTGCTAAATTTACATCACTGATTGTTGCTGGATTTCCGCTTAATGTATCATTTGTCAACACATTCCCGATATTCGAATCACCAGAAGCCCCTGCAATTGGAGGAAAATTATCATCTATAGCATCGATAACAGCGCAAAATAATGTTCCACCGCTTGTGCCCGATGTATTAACAAATGCACCATAAACATTAATATCATTTATAACACTTGCAAGTGATCCAACGGTAATCCTAATTTCATCAAAAGATTTTGTTGCCCTGAAACCTACATTATACATTCCAGCACCGGTGCCAAAAGATGTCAATAAATTAAGGTTTATTATATTTGAAGCGCTTCTTGATTCCTGAAGGACTCCATCTAAATAAGTAGAAATAGTCAAAGAATTAAATAAATCCAACTGAAGTAAACTATTCCTGTCTCGTATTGTAAATCCTGCAATAGTACCCGCTGGATAAGTTGATAATTGATCCAGAACCGCGATTGAAGCCGGGGCAATTACTCCTGCCGTAACCATAATTCTGGCAAAATCGGTAGTGCTTGCTGTCAATACATTATTGGTATCATTGACAGCACAAGACACACAAGCTACTCCTTGAACACCTGTTTTATTACTATCAATAATTACCGGAAAAGTTGGATTTGTTAACGAATAAGTCTTGTTACATTCTAAAGTTACGGGACACAACTTTTCAAAAACAGCCTGATACACTCTTACGATTCCCAAATTTACAGATGCTGTATTGGCAATCGTAATTCGGGCTTCGTCAAAAGATTTTGTGGCAATAAAACCAATAGTCTGTGGACTGGTTCCCACCAAAAGATTTGTACCAACCGTAGCCAAAGCCGTATTCCCCGCTTTAATTTCCTGCGGCACACCATCAAGATAAGTTGTTATTGTAATAGCATCCAGAGCATTAACGCTTAATAATGCAGGATTTTCAACCGTAAAACCTACGAAAGAACCTATCGGATAATCTTTTATCTGATCTTTTACAGAAATGCTTCCCGAGGCCAGAACACCAGCAGTCAAATTAATTTCGGCATAATTTGAAGGTGTTTGATCGATTAAATTTTCAGCATTTTTTACTGAACAAAGCAGACAGGCTACCCCTTCAATACCAGTATTTGCGGCATTGATATAAACTGGATAAGTTGGTGCCACCATTCCGGTTTGCGTGTTACAAACTAAATCAGGACCTGCACAAAAATTCTCAAAAACTGCACCGTAAACTTTGGTTGATCCTAAATTCACTCCTAAAGTTTGATTTATCGAAATCTGAACTTCGTCAAAAGAAGTCGTTGACACAAAACCAACTTTGTATCGTCCTGATGAATTTAACAAAGTTCCGGTCGCTACTAAATTATTTCCTGAAATTATTTGTTTTGCAACTCCATCAAGATAAGTGGTAACGGTTACATTACCCAAAGCCGAAACATTTAGTAAACTTGTGTTTTCAATTTCAAAACCGGCATAAGTACCCACCGGATAATCGGTAAGTTGGTCTTTTACCGAAATATTTCCAGTGGCTAAAACTCCTGCCGTCAAAGATATTGTTGCAAAATCGTTTGTATTGGAACTAATGACATTTTCGCCATCATAAATATTTCCAATACTCACTCCTGAAACACCTGTATGTGAAGGTTCCAAACTAACTGGATATACTGGCAAATTCATTGCAGTAGCCGTATTGCAAATCAAAGCCGGTCCCGCACAATAATTTCGAATTACAGGGTAATACACATTTACAGTATTCAATAAACTAACCAAGCCTCCAACAGAAATTTCAATAGCATCAAAACTTTGTTTCGTATTAAATCCCACAACATAATCATTGCTTGAACCGTTAAGTAGCCCCACTCCCAAAAGCGAAGCCCCAGTTACCGATTCCTTTTCAACTCCATTCAAATAAGTAGTGATTGTTATTGATCCCAGCAAATTTACATTCAGCAATCCTCCCGTATTGATTTTAAAACCTGCATAAGTACCCGCCAGATAATCTGTGTTTGTATCTGTTACCCTCAAATTTTCTGTCCCTATTGCGCCAACAGCTACCACCGCTGTTGCAAAATTATTCAAATTGGCATCTATCAACCTGGGTTCATTAAGAGCTGTACAAACACACACTCCACTAATACTGCTCGTTGCAGTCAGACCACCAAAAGTACTTTCAATAAAAGGAATAGGTACATCTGAATTGCATTGTGCCGAAATAATTGTTGTCGAACACAAATAAAAAGTCATTAAAAGCAATATTCTTTTGAATAAAGCTTGTGATGAAACAATTGAAAAAACAGTTAGATTAAAAGGAAGATTTGGGTATTTTTTTTCCATAAACGTGGGGGTTAAATTTTTTTAAATGAAACAGATACAGAACTCTATTACATTTTTGAGGCGAAAAAAAACCACTTATTAGGCTTGTTTAAGTCTCAAAATATTAACAAACTTTATAAGCAATATTTAAAATATAAGCTTAAAATTTATCACTTTAGTAAAATTAAAGTTTTAAAAAACGATTTCAACAAAATTCATGTAGACAAAAACCGACAAGAACATAGAATTAATTCTAGAAGAAAAAAAAGAAAAAAACCAATAACGAAGTAAATACACAGGGATAATCCTTACAATTAAACATTTTTCCAAATTATCAAAATGATCAAAGGAGAGATCATTATTCAGAAAAAAATTAAAGCTGAATAAATAAAAAATTTGATTTCAATTCCAAAACAAGCATTTTGTCTATATCAAAATCAAAAGGGATTTTTGTATGAATTATAATGTGCTTTATTAGAAAACAAAAACTATTTTAATGCATTGGATATAATTGTTTTTTACAATACCGCGGCATAGAATTTAGAGTTTTTTTAAACAGCTAGATAACCGTTTCGCTTCTCACATAGTAATCTATGTGACCCGAGACCGAAGGGCGAACTGACGAAGTAATTACACCCAACTGGTTATTTTAATTTTCACATATAAAAATTGATTATTCCATTTTTACCATTAAAAACACAAACTTTCGTAATAAAATAATATTTTTTTAAGAAGAAGCATATAAATTTTATTAAATTACATTCCAAACAAAATAAAATATGGCCCCAATCACAAAAGCAATAAATTCCAAAAATCACAATATCATACTTCTTTATGCTATCTTATTTTTTTCATGCAGTTCATTAATCATCATAAACTATATAACAATTAGAATTTTGTCGGCCTCTAGGGCATATGTTAATGGAGAATCACATTACTCAAAGGGACAAAACATGGCATCCCGCTATTTAATAACTTATTTATACACTGAAAACAATAAAAACTGGGAATCGTTTAACAAAGCCTTAAATATTCCTTTGGGGGATCAATTGGCACGCACTGCCTTAACAAAAAACCTAAATGACAGCATAGCAAAAAAAGGATTTAGAGCTGGTCAAAACCGGGAAAGAGATTTGGATGATTTAATTTGGGTGTTTAAAAATTTTAGCTCGGTTCCATTTCTTAAGAAAGCAATTTCCGAGTGGGAAGTAGCAGATAAATCTGTAAATCAACTCCATAAAATAGGTATTGAAATAAATGAAAAAATTAAGTCCAAAAAATTAGATGAGAAAAAGAAACATGAACTTTCTACAAAAATCAGTCAAATATGTGAAAGTCTGAGCGTAGCCGCAAATCGATTTTCTAATATTGTCGGCGATGGCACCCGCGAGATAAAAGACAATCTGATTGTTATAAATATATTTTTTATACTATTAATTATCAGCAGTACAAGCATCTATTACGTTATTACATTAAAAAAAATGATTCTCTCAGAAAAAGATCTAATAAGTAAAAAAGAAGAATTAAGGGAGATTATTGAAGACCTTGAGAAAACTAAAAACGAATTATCTACAGAAATTGTACAACACAAAAAACTAATTGGAACGATCAGCCACGATATTAAAAGTCCGTTGAAGTATCTGGCTATTACCAATAAATATATATATGAAGAATCAAAAAAATGTGATAACGAAAAATTAAAAAAAAATACAAAGTCTGTATATTCTTCAACCCTTCAATTATTCAATTATATTGATAGTCTGCTTACCTATTCCAAAATATTCTTTGGGGACAAAACCTCTGAAAATACAGGCTATAAACTAAAAGAATTGGTAGAACAAAAATGCAACTTATTTAATGAAATTGCAGAAGCTTCTAGCACTATTTTGATTAACGAAATTGACGAATATTATACTACAAATATAAACAAAGAAATACTATCTGTTATCCTCCACAATATTCTGGACAACGCAATCAAAAACACCGAAAAAGGAACAGTAAGGATATACAGTTATATCGAAAATAAAAAATTATATCTCGCCGTGGAAGATACCGGAAAAGGGTTTAAAGAGGAAGATTTAATCTACTACAATCAATTAAGTAATCAACAATCTACCGAAAAATTAATGCTAAAAAATGGTGGCATGGGATTACTTATGATTATAGAATTAATTCAAATACTCAATGGCGATTTAAAATTTTACAACGAAAACCGCCAAGGAGCAAGAATTGAAATTATTACAGATTTGAATTAATCAGAGCGTAAATTTTTTAAATAATTCTGATAATTCTATAATGTTGGTTATTTGCGCTTTTTTAAAAATATTCAATTTGTGGGTACTTACTGTTGTCATTTTAATATCAAGCTCATTTGCAATTTCCAGATTTCCATACCCTTTTACAAGAAGTTCAGCAATTTCAAATTCACGTTGGGTAAGTTCTTCCAACGGATTTCTATTTTCTTTTTTATTTTGTGAAAAAGATATAAACTTATCCAGAATATCGGCAGAAATATATTTTCCTACTTCCAGAACAGCCTTTACAGCTTTTACGATAGTATCACTTTGACTAAGTTTATTCAGATACCCATTGGCACCGGCCTGAATATAACGAAAAGCATAAATGTCTTCTTCATGGGCCGAAAAAATCAATATCTTAACATCTTTTTGCAATGCTCTCAAATCGTCAATCATGTAGTATTTTTTTCCACCTGGTAAATTGATATCCAATATTACCAAATCAAAAAAACTTTTTTCCAATTCAGTGATTGCTTCCGGAAAATCATTAACTCCAAAAACCTGAATTCCATCTATTTCGTTTTCCAATAAAAGGGACATTCCTGACCTGACAATAAAATGGTCATCAACAATAAGTATTTTTTTAATCATAGATAAAATTTAATTTAATGTAAATTTGGGGGGCAAAAACAAATAAAAAAAAACCATCATCATCCGTCACATTTTTCCAAAAAACAAAATGTGTTCGTAAACAAATAGCCGTTTTAAGACTTGAGATTTATTAAAAAGTTTAATATAAAATAACAAATAATACATTAAAAAAACATAAACTCCTCAATATAAAATCTCTACAAAAAAAACAGTTACAAAGGTACTTAAATTAACAAAACAAAACTTTCTTTTTATTTAGTGTGCTTTTTACAAATATAAAAATACAATGGCTCTTCAAACAAAAAAATCGGTCTGAATTGAAAAATTTCAATTCAGACCGATTACAATATTTTTTAAGTTATTCAAAAAGAACAACCTACACTATCATTCTCTATAAAAATTTTAAACTCCACTATAAATAGTAAACCCTCCATCAATAGTTACTTTTGAACCTGTAACAAATTTTGAGGCATCACTCAATAGCCAAATCAGCGCACCTATCAATTCTTGGGGCTTACCAAAACGGGCGAAAGGGACATTTTGAATAATTGAATTTCCTCTGTCAGTCAAGCTACCATCTGGATTTGTCACAAGAGTACGATTTTGTTCCGTTAAAAAAACGCCGGGCGAAATTGAATTCATTCTTATCTTATCACCATGGCGCCTGCAAAGTTCAACAGCAAAATTTTTCGTGTACGAATCAATCGCAGATTTTGCCAAACTATAACCCAAAACTTTGGTCATCGCCTGTTCCGTAGCCACCGATGAAATATTTACAATACTACCTCCTTCTGGATTGTTTTTCATTACAGCCCCAAAAACTTGTGTTGGCAAAACTGTACCAAATAAATTCAGATTCAAAACTTGATGAAAAGCTTCCATATTCAGCTGAAAAATATCCTGATCCGGCTGAACAATTGCGTCGGGAATATTACCTCCGGCTGCATTCACCAATCCATCAATTTTTCCAAATTTTGAAAGCACCAAATCTCGAGCTTTGATTAAATCGCTTTCATTGGTCACATCGGCAATTAAAGCAAGTGCTTCCCCTCCCTGCTCTTTGATTTGATTTACCTTTTCGTTGGCAACTTTTTCATTTCGACCCAAAATACAAACAACTCCACCTGCCTCAGCAATTCCTTCTACAAATGCTCCTCCTAATATTCCGGTTCCACCTGTAACAACAATTACGCGTTTATCTAGTCTAAAATCTGCTTTCAAATTTTTCTCTTTCTATAATTAAATATTCGGATTCTAATCCAATAAAAAAACAACCAATCCTCTTGCGCCATGCGCTCCCAACACAAGAGATTGCTCTATATCGGCAGTTTTTGATGGTCCTGCGATAAAAGTTCCGAAACCGTATTCCTGATTTCCGATACGTTCATAAGCCTGGTGCATTGTGGGCACAATATCTTTTTTATTTACAACAATGGCTAAATATTGTGGTATAAAAGCCGAAACCCTTTGCCCCAAAATAGCATCGGTAACCCAAAGTGCTGAGTTTTCGGCAACGCCAAAATGAGCTTTAAGCAAAGTCAATTCTACATCTTCCAACGAATGTGGATCAACAGTAAACCAATCTGTTTTTGCAATTTCTTCCAATTCCGGAATAGTCGTGATTATTCTTTTATCTACAGCATAATTTTTCTTTACAAAGTCGATTATCTCCTGATAATCTGAAACTTCAACAAAATCTCCTCCAATACCTTTCAAAACGGTCTTGTACTTTTCGATTATCTCAAAAGTCTCTTGCCCCAAAACGTTCAAATCGGGCAATTCGCTAACGACTGCTGGCTGATTTTGTCTTACTTTTTGTAATATTGCAGCTTTACTACTCATTGTTTTTCTCTTTTGATTCCCTTGAATTTTTCTTGTACCAATCTCTGAATGATTCCTCTGGAACTTCTGGCATTTCTCTGTTATCGTACCATTTGTTCAAACCATTATTAACCATCCCAGGTACATTTTTCATAACAAATTTGCCCATTTTTCCGGCTAAATTAAATACGGTAGGACTTGCCAAAACGGTAGCCATTGTGTTCATTGCAACGGTTTTTGCCATTGGTGTATGTCCTTCTTTTACCAATACCTGACGCCATTTGTACAATTGGTCATGAATATCAATCTTTACAGGGCACACATTGGTACACGAACCGCAGAGTGTACTTGCAAAAGGCAAATCGGCATTTTTACTCATATCCAAATTCGGAGCCAAAATAGAACCGATAGGTCCCGCAACCGCATTATGATAACTGTGTCCTCCACTGCGTCTATAAACCGGACAAGTATTCATACATGCTCCACAACGGATGCATTTCAACGAATTCCTGAAATCTTCTCTGCCCAATTGAGTCGTTCTGCCATTATCGACAATAACAATGTGCATTTCCTGTCCTACTCTAGGTTTTTTAAAATGACTGGAGAAAGTCGTAATGGGCTGTCCTGTGGCGCTTCTGGCTAATAATCTCAGAAAAACACCGAGGTGTTTGCGTTGCGGAATCAATTTTTCAAATCCCATGCAGGCAATGTGAACATCGGCAAGATGCGCTCCCATGTCGGCATTTCCTTCATTGGTGCACACTACAAATTCACCTGTTTCGGCAACGGCAAAATTTACTCCTGTCAAAGCTACTTTTCTCGTCAAGAAGGTATCCCTGAGATGTAATCTCGCGGCTTCGGTTAAATACTGCGGATCGTTATTTCCTGCTTCGGTTCCAAGGTGTTCGTGAAAAGTAGCACTTACATCTTCTTTTTTAAGATGAATCGCCGGCAAAACAATATGACTTGGTGGCTCTTGTCGAAGCTGGACAATTCGTTCACCCAAATCGGTATCGATTATATCAATCCCTTTTTCGATTAAATATTCATTCAGGTGACATTCTTCGGTAAGCATTGATTTGGATTTAACCATCTGCTTTACACCGTGCTTTTCCATTATAGAATGCACTATTTCATTGTGTTCTTTTCCATCGGCTGCCCAATGTACAATGATGCCGTTTTTTAGGGCATTCGCTTCAAATTCTATTAGATAATCATGAATATTCGAAAGAACATTGTTCTTTATTTTGGACGCCGTTTCCCTCAACAATTCCCATTCCGGAATTTGGTGGGCGGCCTTATCCCGCTTCTCCCGAACAAACCAAAGTGTTTCATCATGCCAATCCACACGATTTCCGTCTTTATTAAAACGAGTGGCTGCTTCACTGTGTTCTATTATTTTTTTTGAAGACATCTTTTTTGTTATTTACAAATTATACCTAGAATCCGCATTAGAGTTTTATAGATTTTTTCACGCAGATTTTGCAGATTTTGCAGATTTTCGCAGATTTTCGCAGATTTTAAAATTCATAATGACAGTCTAAAAAAAATCTGTGATTATCCGTTTAATCTGTGACCCGAGCGATAGCGAATTGGCGAAGCACATCCGTGGCCTATTGCGTAATTTTAGTTAAAAAGAATGGCTACCTTTACTATTCTTTTTTACGTTGTTCTTTAATTATTTACAAAATTCAAAAGGTTTTCGTCAATATAATTTTTCTCACGAATTTCGGAAGCTTTAACATTTTTCAGAAAAACATTTTCTACCGGAAGTTCTTTTTGTCCCAAAACTCTCGAAATAAATTTCACATTGGTAGCACTTACATTTTCTAGATGTATATTTTTTATTGGAGTAAGTTTTCGTTCAATTGTTGGAACCAAATCTCTCCATTGGTACAAAACATCGGTTTCGATTCCAAGTATTCCCTGGTCAATTTTACCCGAAGTAACATTGGTCATGTAAATATTGTTTACAAATCCTCCTCTGCGCTCATTGGTTTTTATATATAACAAATGATTCAGTTTTGCCCCATCAACAACATTACAGTTATCAATAAAAACATTTTCTACCCCACCTGATAATTCACTCCCAATGGCGACCAATTGATGTCCGTTTTTGACGGTACAATTTCGGATAACAATATTTTTTGATGGTGTATTTAATAGCCATGCATTTTTTCCGCATCCCGATTTTATTGCAATCGCGTCGTCTCCTTGGTCAAAAACACAATTTTCGATTAACACGTTCTGGCTCATCTCCGGATCTACCCCGTCGTTGTTATGACCATGCGCATACACTTTCAGATTTCTAAGCACAACATCTTTGGATAAGAAAGGATGAATGGTCCAAAATGGGCTATTGGTAATCGAAATCCCATCCATCAAAATATTAGAACAACGGTTAAACTGAATAAATTGTGGGCGCATGTGAGCGGAATCATTAACCATCATCCGCTCTTTCATCGGTTTATTATAAGAGGCAAGATAGTACAGGCGTTTAAGACTTTCCATGTGGGCTTTGGGGCGTTTAAACCATTCTGTCCAAACATCCATTTTTGCTTTCAGCTCGCCTTCTCCCGTTATGGCTATGTTCTTGCACTGATACGCATAAACCAATGGCGAATAATTAAGACATTCATAGCCTTCCCAAGTACTGTTAACAGCAGGCAGATAATCATTTGGGTTTTCGGAAAAAAGTAAAACAGCGCCTTTCTCCAAATGTAAATTCACATTACTTTTAAAATGAATTTTCCCCGTTAGCCATTCTCCTTTAGGAATAACCACAATGCCTCCCCCTATTTTATTGGCTTTGTCAATTGCCTTATTTATGGCATTCGAAATCTTAACTTTATCTCCGGGAACTGCACCAAATTCAACTATTGAAAATTTCCTGCATTTGCTAAAATCAGGAATTTTGATAACAGGCATCTCAAAAGGTGCTTTAACTACTACTTCCGTAAAAGGTACTGAGGGTTGATTTTTATCAAATGACCAAAAAAAAATGGACAGGAATACTAGTAGAAACAGGCTTATCTTTTTCATCATTATTTTTTTTAGTTTAAAAAAAGGGTTTCAATTATACAGTTCCCGAATTTAAAATTTCGGCGATATGTATCGTTTTTATTGGACTTTTTTGCCTTTTCAAAATACCGTCCAAATGCATCAAACACGACATATCTACTCCGGTTATATAATCAACTCCTTTATTTTCGTGGTCTTTTATACGGTCTTGTCCCATTTTTACAGAAACTGCTTCTTCGGTTACACAAAAAGTTCCTCCAAAACCACAACATTCATCTTTTCTTGATAAAGAAACCAAATCAATAGATTTTATTTTGCTTAATAGTTGAGCCGGCTTAGAGAAAAAAGGTGCATTTAATTCCGTCATTTGCGAAAGCTTTAAACCGCGTTGTCCATGGCAACTTTGGTGAATTCCAACTCTATGCGGAAAATTCCCTTCAATGCTTTCGACTTTCAAAACATCGGTAATAAACTCTGTTAATTCGTAAACTCCTTTTCGCATTTTTGAAGCCAATTCTTCTCTGTTTTCGTCATGCAAATGCTCTTTTACATGCAACACACAACTTCCCGAAGGACAAACGATATAATCGTATTTAGAAAAATTATCTATAAAATTTTTATCGCAGCCTTTGGTTAAATGCTCATAGCCACTATTGGCCATAGGCTGTCCGCAACAAGTTTGATCAAGCGGAAACTCAACAGTACATCCCAATTTTTTCAATAATTCATAAGTAGCAATTCCTACTTTTGGGTAAAATTGGTTTACATAACAAGGTATAAATAGTCCTACTGACATAGTTCTTAATGTTTGAAAAATTTCAAATCAATTAAATCATTCTGAATAGGTTTTGTATTCCAACTATCATGAATTGCCAAAGCTGCACCCAAAGCACTTGCCTGCGCCATTGATGCGGCATACACTTCCATTTCAGGATAAGCCTCTGCAAGTAAATTCATAAAAAGGGAATTTTTGCTAAAACCTCCGTCTACAAAAATCTTTTTCACGGGACTATTATGAATAATCAAATTTGTAGAATTGACCTGTTGCTCTACCAAATCCAACATTAATTGGTGATACGCAATATCATAGCTTTTAAAATCGGAAAGGTTTCTTTTCTCAAAAACACATTCGCTTAGTACTCCCGAATTGGTTTTTTTTGAAAAAACTATCGAATAATTTATGGCTCGTAAACTTGCCGTAATCTTTTTATCATAATAAACCTCCTTGTAGGCATCAATTGGCACATTAAAATGCTCTGCCAGCCTTTTGGTTTGAACTTCGTGTACATTCCCAGAGAATAAACGAGCTGCCTTAACTGGTTTTTCAATGTATTGAAGGTAACACAAACAATCTGCTTCCAATTCATCAAAAGTCAGTTCCTTATTATTGAACGGATTTAGCGAAATACTCCAGGTCCCAGTAGATAACAAAACAAAAGGTTCTGTAAAATTTGCTGTATAAGGAATTATGGCCGAAGAACTGTCGTGCAGTCCTCCGCCTACTAATAAACCATCTTTTGTTTTAATGGTATCTTTCCCATAATGAAATGGCGGAATCCTATCAATTATATTTTCTTTTTTAAGCCATTTGTGATACTTCATCTTACGAAAATTCCAAAGATTCGTATGACACCCAACACTGGTTATATCGGTAAAAAACTCGCCCGTAAGGATCGAACTAAGGTATTGAGGCAAATGCAAACAGTATTTTACTTTTGTGAATACCTCTGGTTGTTCTTCTTTGAGCCTGTAAATTTGCATCCCCGAATTTAGGCTTCCTAACACCGGGGAAGCCGTTTTCAAGGCAAATACTTGTTTTCCTTTGTATTTATTATAAAATTCGTCTTTTAACGCTTCTGGATACTCTTTCAAATAATTATACAAAGGCGTTAACGGATTTCCATCCTTGTCGACATAAACAAAACTAGCTCCATAAGTACTAAAATTGACTGCTTTCAGGACATAGTTTGTCAAACTTTTTATCTCTGATAATTGTTCCAACATCCAGTTTTTGAGCAACACTATATTCTCGCAGGGAAAACCGTCTTCATCGACTGTCTCTTCAAAATTCACAGATTTCTCCCAAACGATTTCATATTTTTCGTTGAACAAAAAAACTTTTTTATTGGTTTTTCCAATATCAAAAATGGCAACTACATTCATTTAGTTAATTGTGAATTATTAATTATGAATTATGATTTACAGAATTATGAGTTATGAATTATGATTTACAGAATTATGCTTTTTTTGCCAAATAGTTTAACATCAACAAGCTAACAACTCATAATTCATAATTAATAATTCATAATTAAATTATAAGCCTGTGGCCATTGTTTTTAATCCTCTTTCGTCAATTAGATTTCTTCTAACGTCAAGACCGCGATACAATTCCACCGGATTCAATGCCGCTCCAGAACGCAAACGGGCTTCGGCTACCAATGCACGAACATCTGTACGGAAAGCATTTTGCAGAATTTCTTGTGCTCTAACCACATCATTTTCCTCTTGCGCAATTGCCAACGCTTTTCTGTCTACAGAAAGTGCCTGTGCATAAGCAATCATAATCGCTTCAACAGATTGCAATAAATCTTCCAACGGATCTTTAATATTGTGAGAAGCATCAATCATCCATCCCAAATCTTTGGCGTGATTCATTCCACGAGCATCCATACCTTCAACCAATTCATTGAAAATCAAAAATAATTGATATGGTTTTAAAGCCCCAGCCGTTAAATCGTCATCTCCATATTTGGAATCATTAAAGTGGAATCCACCTAATTTTCCTTCCATCAGCAATAAAGAAACAATTTGCTCAATATTTGCATTTGGCAAATGATGTCCTAAGTCAACCAAAGTTTGTGCTTTCTCTCCTAATTTTTTCACATAAGAATAGGATTGTCCCCAATCTGCAACTGTAGTCGAATAAAAATTTGGTTCAGCACATTTGTATTCTAAAAATAATTTCCAGTTAGAAGGCAAAGCAGCGTAGATTTCTTCCAAACTTTCTAATGTGTTTTGATACGCTTTACGGAAATTTAATTGTCCTGGGAAAGAAGATCCATCAGCCAGCCAAACAGTCAATGACTCCGACCCCAAAGCGATACCTTGCTGAATCACTTCGATATTGTGTGCAACAGCCTGTTTACGTACAGCTTTGTTTACATTTTGCAATGAACCATATTTATACGTATGCTCTTGATTATTCTGATCCTGAAAAGTATTGGAATTAACTGCATCAAATTTCAAGTTATGTTGTGCTGCCAATGTTTTTATGGCATTATGATCTGTTGGGATATCCCATGGAATATGCAAAGAAATTGCTCCAGAAGAATTATTCAAAGCATGTAATAAGCCTACATCTTCAATTTTTTCTTCCAAAGAACGAGGTTCCCCGCCTCCGGCAAAACGCCCAAATCTGGTTCCTCCTGTCCCTAGTGCCCATGAAGGAATAGCGATCTGAAAATCAATCAGTTTTTTAATAATGGCTTCCGATTCTGCAATTTCTGATACAGTAAAAACCAATTTATTTTGATGTTTTTTTAATGACTGCTCATTATGAGACTCTATATTGTTTGATCCTATTATCATAATATTTACGCTTTATGGAGTTTAAAGGTAGTATAGAACTCCGGTTTGACTTACTATTTATTTTTCTGCTTATTCAAAAATGATTAATCTTATTTTTTTGTCTAAAAAAAAGATTCTTATTGGTTATACTAAAAAATCCAACGCCCGACAATGTCGGACGTTAGATAACAAAAACCACTTTGTTTAACCAAAACCTAATTATACTATTATCTGTAAAAGCCCATGGCCACGCCGCCGTCTACATTCAGGGCATTTCCTGTTGATTTACCCAACAAGCCGCCTACGAATGCAAAACAAGCATTTGCAATGTCATCCGGCAATATAATTTCATTCAATAAAGTGCGTTTGGCGTAATAGGCCGGCAATTCTGCCACCGTGATGCCATACGCTTTAGCACGTCCCTCGGCCCATCCTCCAGACCAGATATTAGAATCCGAGATTACTGCATCCGGATTTACCGTGTTCACACGGATTTTGTCCGCTCCCAATTCGGCTGCCATCAAACGCGTCAGGTGTGCCTGAGCAGCTTTGGCCGATCCGTAACCTGGATTGTTTGGTCCTGCAACTACCGCGTTTTTCGAAACGATGTTTACAATATCTCCACCAAAGCCCTGTTTGCGCATTACTTCGATTCCGGCTTTGGAAACAATAAATTGTCCTTTTACCAAAATATCATACAGTCTGTCCCATTCTTCCAGAGTATGTTCGGCTATCGATTTGGAAATACTGATTCCGGCGTTGTTCACCAGGATATCTACGCCTCCAAATGCAAGGCTCGCATTATCCAATGCATTTACCGTGCTATCCGTATCGGTAACATTCAACAAAGTGCTGGCTACGGCATCCTTTCCGAATTTTTTGGTAAATTCTTCAAAAGTTCCCTGCAAACGCTCCGCGTCGATATCATTCAGGATAACACAGGCACCTTCCTCAGCAAATTTCTTGGCAATTGCTTTTCCGATTCCGCCTCCTGAGCCTGTCACCAAAGCGATTCTTCCCGAGAGGGCTTTCGGTTTTGGCATACGCTGCAGTTTGGCTTCTTCCAACAACCAATATTCGATATCGAAAGCTTCCTGATGCGGCAATGAAGTGTACTCCGAAACCGCTTCGGCTCCTTTCATCACATTCACCGCATTAACATAATATTCCGATGCCAATCTGGCCATTGTTTTGTCTTTTGCAAAAGTGAACATTCCCACTCCCGGGTATAAAATCACCACCGGATTCGGGTCACGCATGGCTGGTGAGTTCGATTTTTTGCAGGCGTTGTAATAGTCTTTGTACATTGCACGGTAGGCTTCAAAGGCCGGAGCCAGTTTGGCTTTTACCGCCGCTACATCCGACAAATCTTCGTTTGGATCCAACTCCAATACCAGCGGGCTGATTTTGGTTCTCAAAAAGTGATCTGGACAAGAAGTTCCCAATGGGGCCAGTTTTGAAAGGTCGTTTGAATTGATGAATTCCAAAACTCTCGCATCATCGGTATAATGACCGATCATTTGACGTTCCGATGAGCAGAAACCTCTCAAAATAGGAGCTACTTTGGCCGCTTTTAGTTTTCTGTCAGCCTCGGCTAGACTTTGTATTTTTTGCCCACCAAAAACAGGTCGTGTTTTTCCGTAGTTGCTCTCCAAGTATTCGGCACACTTTTCGATTACTTCAAGCGTGTTAATATAGCTTTCATAGGCTGTGTCTCCCCAAGTAAACAATCCGTGGGAGCCCAGCATGATTCCTTTTAATTTTTTTCCGTTTTTCGCTGCTTCTTCCAGACAGGCTCTTAGCTGAAGTCCCAAGTCAAAGCCCGGACGCTGCCAGCCTACCCAGCCGATTTCTCCGTTAAAAAGTTCTTCGGTGATTTTCTTTCCGTCTTTGGCCGCCGCAATGGCAATGGCCGCATCCGGATGCAGGTGGTCGATGTGTTTGAAAGGCAGAAAACCGTGCAATGGCGTGTCGATTGACGGAGCTTTGGAAGCCAAATCAAAGATACAGTGGTTGAACAATTCTACCATTTCATCCTCAAACTCAATTCCTCTGTACACGTTTTCCAGATTGCGCAAACGCTCCAAATAAAGTGCGGCACAACCCGATTTGGTCAATGTTCCAATGTCTCCTCCCGAACCTTTGATCCACATTACTTCTGAATCGGCTCCAGTCAACGGATCCTTGTCTGTTATTTTTACCGAAGTATTTCCACCTCCGTAGTTTGTTAATCTTAAATCAGCTCCCAATAAATTGGAGCGGTAAATAAAAAGAGCTACTTCATCTCCAGCCAACGACGCGGCTTTTGCTTCATCCCAAAGGTAGCTTACATGTCGAAAAGTCGTTTTTTCCATATCTATATTTGAAATCGTTTTTTATGTCTATTATAATGAGTTTCCAATTCCTACCAAGACTATCGACAACATGATTAAGCCGATGCCTAAAAGGAACGTACTGAATGTCTTTTTGGAAACTCCTGTCCATTCTTTCAAATAGAAGCCCCAAAAATTGGCTGTCAAAATAATTGTTGACATATGCAGAATCCAAGAACTGGCTCCGTTACCCAATTTGCTTTCTCCCATTCCATAAAAGAAAAACTGCAAAAACCACATTGTTCCAGCAATCGCAGAAAATGTAACATTCTTAGCAATCGGAGTTTTGGTATTGGTATAATCTTTGAAGGTTTTATTTTTAAAATTAAGATACATACACCATATAAAATTGGTGGTTAGTCCTCCCCAAAGTACCACTATATATGTTACGTTATTTTGAAACAACGGATTACATCCTTGAACAACAGCTGCTTCTGCCATTGGTTTTCCTGCTTCGATTCCGAAATTGAAAAATGAACTCAAAATTCCAGATATAACAGCGATAATAAGTCCTTTTACCAAACTGAATTCCTGCTCATTATTACCATCTTCCATCCCAAAATCTTTTTCTTTCAAAATCCCGGCTCTTCCCGAAATGGCTATTCCAAGAACGCAAACCAAAACCCCGATCAAAACAAGTCTTCCGCCAGTTGAGGCAAGCATATCGGTAAAGGAAATTTTGCCTTCGGCTGGATAAAAATTATAATAAATAGAAGGTACCAAAGCTCCAAAAGTGGAACAGAAACCCAAAACAATCGAATTCCCCAATGACATTCCCAGATAACGAACTCCCAATCCATAAGTTAACCCTCCGATACCCCAGATAAGTCCCATTAAATAAACAACAGTTTTTATTGTTGGTGATGCGGCACTAATTATTTCCGGGAAATTTGGTATTGTCAAATAAGCTGCCAAAGGTGGCACAATCAACCAAGAGAAAAAACCTCCTACAAGCCAATAGCTCTCCCATGCCCAATCCTTCACTTTTTTGAAAGGCATATAAAAACTCCCTGACGAAAAACCTCCTATAGAGTGAAAAATAATTCCCAGTAATGATTCCATTTTTGTTATTTAATTTTTGGTTAATTTATTCGTTAATCTGTTTTGTAAAATAATATAATGTAAAAAACAAAACTATCCTGCACTGTCCTTTTTTGAATCAAGTTTTAACACAATGTTAGAAAAATATCTAAAATAAGTATCAAATAATAATGATAATATAAATTTAAAATCTTTATTTTAGCAACCGAATAGTAATGATTTTGTCATTCTTAATTTTCTCTTTTTATTAAATAAGAAAAAAGAGCACAAAAGAATCTGCATAATCCGGCTGATGTTTTTGTTATTGGCAATATATCAATTCATTGGTTGTCCGTTAGGCCATACTGGGTTTACTAAAAGAAATATTCATTAATTTAATGAGTACAATTCCGAAAACATGAATATGATTAAGTTAATTAAAATCGATGATGATTCCAGGGTTCCAAAATACAAACAAATTGTAGATTCAATCCTGTACAACATCAGCAATGGTAATTTAAAAATCAACCAAAAAATTCCGTCAATTAATAGTTTCAGTGAAGAATTCTATATCTCGAGGGATACTGTCGAGAAAGCCTATAGTATTTTGAAAGAGCGAAAAATAATTTCTTCTATCAGAGGAAAAGGCTACTATATCACTCGAACAAAACTGGAATCAAAAGTAAACATCTTGTTTTTATTCAATAAACTGAGTTCGTATAAAATGAAAACATACAGCGCGTTTATTGATACTTTGGGAGCAAATGCACATACCGATTTACATATCTATCATTGTGATGAAACCTTATTTTTAAATTTATTGGACAAATTTGAAGGTGCTTATGATTATTACGTGATAACAACACATTTCAAGTCCGAAGAACTAAAACACCAAAGCTATACAGATGATGTTGTAAAAGCAATCCGAAAAATCCCAAAAGAAAAACTTATCATAATGGATAATATAAAAATTGGGATGCAGGACGAAATTATCTCTATTTATCAGGATTTTGAAAACGACATCTACAATGCCTTAAAAGAAGGGCTTGCCAAGATTGCCAAATACGAAAAATTAATCCTTGTTTATCCAGAAAAGGCTGTTTACCCTTATCCCAGAAGAATTTTACACGGATTCAAAAAATTTTGTATCGAACACGAAATAAACTTTGAAGTCCTGGATCAAGTCTATGATGATATGATTCTTAAAAAAGGGGATTTATTCATCACGATTGAAGAATCAGACTTGGTTAATCTGGTAAAACAAGTGAGAGACAAAGAATACATTTTAGGGCAAGATATCGGAATTATCTCTTACAATGACACTCCATTAAAAGAACTTTTGGGAATAACCGTCATTTCAACCGATTTTAACGTAATGGGAGAAACCGCCGCCAGAATGATTCTCAACAAAGAAAAAGGACAAGTAAAAGTTCCTTTCAATTTTATAGACAGAAATTCTATTTAAGAGTTCCTAAGATGCTAAGTTACTAAGACTCTAAGAAAACCTTAGCAACTTAGCAGCTTTGCAACTTAGAATCTTAGTAACTTAATAACTACTTCTTCAACGGCACCAATACAATATTAGGCTTAGGAGCAGACTTCATGCCATACCCCATATAAAAGCCAGTATGCGGTGGCTGATTGTAGCCCACATTTTGCCATGCGATACTTAAACGATATTGAGGATCATGCATCAGGGTATATTGTCTGATTTCGGTTGGAATTGTAGTCGAATAAATACGTAATTCTGTATTATCGGCGCTTCTGAGTATCAGTTCCTCTCTCCAATCTCCGAGAATATCAGCCGAAAGAGCCGGAGTCGATTTGGTGCCATTATTCGACACAGCACCATCGGCCGTGAAAAGCCTTCCACCGTTATATTTGTCAATATAATTCGAATTAAGCAATTCTCTTGAAGCATCGCCATCCCAATAAATCAAAAAATTGGCTGCTCTTGGCGCGATTCCAATTTTCTCTCCTTTTGCATCATGCAAATCCGGAGAACCGGACCACCAAAATTGCGCCCCGATTCTAGTGGGATCAATATTATCGGCAACACCTCTCCCAACATCATTATCTTCAGAATCCCTAAACAAAACCTTACCCGTAGCCGCCGAAAACAAAACAGCTCCCGGACCTTTGGTTCCTTCTTCTATTTCATGCACCCCAAACACTTCCAGTCCAGGTATTTCGGGAACAAGGTCCGAAACATGCAGAGCATCTCCGTGTCTGAATCCCGTTGTATATAAACCTTTTCCATCATCGTCAACACACATCGAACCGTAAACAATTTCGTCTTTGCCGTCATTATCGACATCAGTAACCGAAAGCCCGTGATTTCCCATTCCCGAGAATGGATTTGCTGCATCTTTTGTATCAAAAACCCAACGTGAAGTCAGTTTTTTGTTTTTAAAATCCCAAGCTGCCAAAACCGTTCTGCCATAATACCCGCGACACATCACCACACTTGGATGCACACCATCCAAATAAGCCACGCAAGCTGTAAAACGATCCACTCTGTTTCCGCTCGCATCATTTTTTCCGTTGCCCCCTCTTCCGCCCCAAGCGCCAATATCTCCTCTCTCTGGAATGTAATCAACGGTGGTTATCATTTTTCCTGTTTTGCCCTCAAAAACCGAAAGATATTCAGGCCCTTTCAAAATCTTTCCAAAAGTTCCAGACTTTTCATCAGTATCTCTCCAATCTTTGGAAGCGTCGCCAATCACTTTTCCAAGTCCGTCAACACTCCCGTCGGCAGTTTTACAAACAATTTCAGCCATGCCGTCACCGTCCAAATCATACACCATAAATTGCGTGTAATGCGCTCCCTCGCGAATATTTTTTCCCAAATTTATTTTCCATAAAAATTTTCCATCCAAGGTATAAGCTTGCAAAACTGCCGGATCTGTTAATCCTCGTTGCGAATTATCATGCCCTTTTCCGGTCATGTGCACAACTAAATCATATTTTCCGTCACCGTCCAAATCCCCGGTCGAAACATCATTCGGAATATAACCCGGTATTTGTTTTATCGGAATCGATAGGTAATCTTTAACCTCAGCATTGGCATTAATTGTAAAATCGCCTTTCGTTTCTGTTTCTTTTCCATTTAAAACTGTTTTTACAAACCAAGTATTTGCCTCTTTTGGATTGGCTTTTTCATCAACAAAATTTGTTGCTCCGCTGATGGGTTTTTCATTAAGCAAAATAGCTTTTCCTGTTCCATTTTTTCGATATAAATTAAAGGCCAAATTATCCGAATCTGTACCTAAGACACGCCAACTGATAAAAAATTTGCCGTTTTGATTCATTGCAACAACTCCGCGATCCAAGTTTTCCATTTGCCGCTGAGCAAATGAAAAAACTGTTGACAAAAGAAACAAGAGAAACAAACCTCTTCTCCTCTTTAAAAATGCATTCATAATCAATTTTTGGTTTTTATGGTTAGTTAAATAATATTCTGTAATAAAATATTTTTCTCGTCCGAAAACACGAGACTTCGGGTCGGGCTGTACGTTCCCACATTTTTTCCCTCAAAAAAGAAAAAAAAAGAGCTCCACTTCCATCCCAATGTCATTAAATTAAGGATTTCTTGATAAGTTTTTTTCAAATATAGCTCTCGCTAAGTCGCAAAGACGCAAAGAAATCGGCTCCAAACTTTGCGCCTTTGCGACTTTGCGAGAAAATGCAAATCTTAACTTAATGACATTGGCTTCCATGGGTTATCCCGCAATCCTGATCAAAACATCTTTTTAAATCCTTCGCTTTTCACTTTCCAGGTACCGTCTTTCGGGAAACCGGGATTTTCTTCTGAGGTTCCGTCCCAACCGGCACACATCATTGCAACCGCCGTCAGTATTCCACCATTTCCGGGAAGGTACAACGTAAGCCTCTCCGATTGGTAATTATGTCCGTTTTTCAAATAAGTATTCGTCACTATATTCATAAACAAAGCATCTATTGCTTTTTCCGGCATCCCCAAACGCGCGGCACACATGGCAGTCATCGGGAAATCCCAACCCCATGTTTTGTCCCAAGACCAAGTATCCCAAACCAAATCAAAGGTGTTTTTCATGATTTTTTTATCCAAAAGCGACGTTTCTGGAAGCATCCCAAAAGTTCCCAAAACCGATGGGTGATCAGTTTTAAATTCAGGATTGGTATACGAATCCTGAGCACTTTCGGTGGCCAGATAAACATTGTCTTTTATTGGTAACGCTGACAATTTTGCCAAAACGGTTTCCCATTGTTTAGGCACTTCCTGATTCATTTTCTTTTTCCATGAAATAGCGGTTTTCAGTGCCCAATTCCAATATGCCAATTCATAAGTTGGGTTAAAAGTTTCCATTGCCTTGAAACGTTCCTGCGCCGGAATAACTCCAGGTCCAAGCAAGTATCGATCCATTTTGCTGTCATAGTGCGCAAACGACGCCATAAAATTGGCTGTTTCAAAAACTCGTTCTCCGTATAACTTCAAAGTCTCTTGGGTTGGTTTGGCACGGTACATCAAATCAGCATAGGTAATAAAATGAGGCTGTTGCCAAATAAGGAATGCCCCCACCGAAGACGGACTTTCGTCACCCGCAAAATCAGTCATTTTTTGCCATCTTGCGCCTTCAAAACCTTGTCTTTCGGCTAGCTTTTTGGCTTTGCCAAAAACTTTTTGATACCAAGGCAAACTTTTTTCCAATAATTCGGGTCTGTTCCAAAGCGCAAAATGAACGCCGTGCCACCAATGCATTTCCAAATGCGGCTTACCAAACCAACTGTTATAGGTTAAACCTGTTTCCTGTGGAGGAACTTTTCCAGTGCATTGCACCTTGGTTAAATATTGCGAAAGAATGACTCTTCGCTCCAATTCTTTGGCACGAACATCCGTACTTCCCGAAAAATCGACTGCCGCACCACTTTCCCAAAAACGCTTCCATCCAGTAATACTGCTGTTTTGAATTTCTACAAATGAAGGTGTTGCAACCACTTTTTTAGAAGTAATCCCAAAAAGACAACTCAACTCAAAAGTATCCGAACCCGATGGTTCTACAACAAAATAATGATCTTTCACTTTTTTAACCTGACCATTTCCATTCCATTTCAGGTGAATATCATACGAGATACTGTCCATTACATGCGTGATAACCGCTGTAGTTTTGTTTTTTTGCGCAAGCGTACTTTTGTACCCCTGAGTACCTTCCCATTTGATTCCCATATCTGCCCATTCGGCGGTTGGGAACGGAATTCTCAATCGCACTTTTAAGCGATTTTGTTTCACCAAATCCGATTTTACGCGCACGCCAATCGCATCTTTTTCTTGGTGTGAAGCAGTCAAAACTGTTACCGGAATTCCATCGACTTCAAAACGGCTTTCGATTTCGCCCGTCCATAAATTCAGGTTTTGCGAAATGGATTTAATATCTTCTGGTTTTGCGAGAGTTCCATCTTTTTTGGTGATTTCAAAACCTAAATTCCCCAATTGCAGCAAGTGCGGATTTTGACGGAACCAGTTCACCGCTTCGTTATTTCGAGGCGCACCTTTTTCCTGAACGCTATAAGTGATATCGCGCCCATATTGCTTGTATTTTTTTAAGGTTTCCGAAAATTTGTAACCATTTGTGTTTTTATAACTGTCCCATCCCCATTCCGATTGCGTTCCCAACGGAACCCCTTTTGCGTATTTTTCAGGAAAAGTTTGCAGTCCAGTGGCATCAACTGTAAAGGCAAAAACGCCATTTCCCACGGTCAAAGAAGCCAAAGTATCTATAGCCGAAATTTGAACATTGTGTCGTGTCACCAATGCCTTTCTGTCAATTTTTTGCTGAGCCGCCAATGCAATAACGCAAAGCAAAAATGGTAATAATAGTATTTTTTTCATGCCAGGATTTTATTTGTTTAATCTTTTAAGGGTTTAAAATTGTTTAAGGTTGTTTAAATTAGTTTTATGCCTTTTGTCCTTTGTTTATTTTGTCATTTTCATTGCCATTGAAATTGCCATTTATATTGATATTGATATTGCCTATTTTATCTAACCAACGTCGCGCTCATTAATCCAATAACCACATCATTGGCAATTGTTTTCAAAGTCACATCTTTCAGTTTTTTGTTATTATCCAAAGGCAAATCCAAAATCGTCGCCGCTCCACCATCTATTCCATAATTGGTGTAGCCTTTTATCGTAATAAAATCTTTAAAAGTCCTTGAAATTTCACCTGTTTTCAAATATACTCTAAGCGGTTTAGGAGCATCAGTGGTAAAGGCTAAACCATTGGTAAAATAATCCTGCTCGATTGGCCACCAATTTTCGGGGTTCTTCAAAAGCAAAACCTCCGAAGTTCCATCGGTATAATTCACCCTGATTTCGCCATTTACAATTCGGCTTTGCATAGGGTTTGTCGTTCCCGCCACCATGAGATATAAATGCGATGCTTTCCCTTTCAGCGGAACACTTACACTTTTCGGAAAATTATCCCACATGGAAGTAAAAACGATATTTTTTTGATTTTCATCAAAAGGCGTTTGAAACACTATTCCTTCGGGTGTTGTAATTTGTCCCGTTGGTTTCGCTTTTTCACGTAATCCTTTGTCATCAACAGAAACCGATAAATTAGGGTAACACCAATTTCCTATTCCTTGTTTTGGAAGTTGCAAAGTGACTGTTTTCGGTCTTGGCGACAAATATTCGGTTTTGAACACATCGGTAACTTTAGCATTAAAAAAAGAAGAAAGCGACACAGTTTCCAAACTTTTTTCTTTGGATAGTGGAATGTCCCAATTGGTAATCGAAATTTTGTAAACCGAATCGGAAGCTGTTCTTAGACAGAAACTATTGGTTCCGGGCATCAAATCCTGAACCGGAATCTGAATGGTTTTTTCTCCTTTTTTATTCAAATGAATCGCTTGCTTTTCTTTTGCGGAAGCGTAAACCAACTTCCCTACCATTTCATCAGAAGTGTTGTTTTTCACGGCCAGTTCCAAATTTTCATTTTTCAGAGCCGTAATTCGGGATTCCATTTTAGGTCTCACCTCAAATTCCACCGGACTCCACCATGACAAATCACCTTGTTTTAACTGCACAAAAAAACATTTATTGGCAGTGCCTTTCGCATTTGCGGTTAGCGTTTTATCCGTTTTCGAAATGGCATCCAAACAGGATTGTGGATCATAAACTTTCAAAATTGAAACTTTATCTGTAGTTATATTCAAAGAATCACCCAAAGCATAAACCTTTGCAGTTTTTATTTTTTCCAAAGCCTTACCATCCCAGGAAATCACAATATCATAACTCTCACTATAAGGAGCCTCAATCGTCAACTGAGGACTTCCAATACTTTCTGCCGAAGCGGTCCAAGTTGCAGTTTTTCCATTTACAGTTACACTTTTTATTTTTTCAAAAGGAATAGCAACGATGAATTTCAAAGCCATTTTTTTTGCAAAATGATTTTCGATATGATAAACATCATTCTTATTTTCTCTTTTGAAAAAATAGGAAACATCAGGAATCTCCAAAGCGGCATTGTCCCATTTTTCAGGGAAACCGGGCTTAATCGTCAAAACTCCTTTCATGGCATCGGGCTGAATCCCAAAAAGTCCTTCGACCAAAGTGCGAGATGCCATCCCAATTGGGTCGGCAAAGTCGCGATAGAGTTCGCCTCGCATTGCATCCTGATAGGTCAATTGCTCAAATCCGCCCGGAGAAGCGCCCAAATACATGCTCTCGATTAATGCGCTTTCCCACATGGTATAAGCCGTTTCCGATTGTCCGCCTTGCCAGAAAGCCAATGACGTATGCAATTGTTCTGCCAATGCCACATTATTTATGGACCAAGTGTACGGTTGCCAGTTGGTGGTGCTAATCATATATAAATCCTTTTTGTCTAATCCATCGACTGAAATCGGTATATGCGGAATCTGTTTGTCGACATATTGCAACATCTGATAACTCTCGAAAGGATTTGACAATTCCGAATCGATAGTGTGGTAAATACTCCAAATTCCGGGAGAATCATGCAATAATTGATTTCCTAGCATGTCTTTGAATTCGGCAAAAATTCCTTTTTTGGGAATCCAAAGTTTTTGATTCACCGCTTTCAAAATTTTATCAGCTTCTTTATAATACGGAAGCGTGTCCTGCTGAATTTTCCCAGCGACTTCACCCACCAATTTATTAGCATAATAATTGTAAGCCGAAGAATGAATCACGCCGCCACCGCTGTATTGCAGGGCATCGCTTGCCCAAATTGAGGCATAGGCATCATAAAGTCCGTCATTATCGGAGTCAAAATTTCTTTTTTCCCAATTGAGATGTCTTCCTATCACCGGCCACATTTCTTTCATAAATTCGGTATCGCCCGTCCATTTAAAGTGACGCAGCATTTGATCAAAAAAAACCAAATTCATGTCGTAATGATGCGCAACTGTATTCTTATTTGGATTCCTGCTAATGTAACCGCTGCTGAACATTGAAGTTCCTAATTCTTCTTTTTGGCGCGCCAAATTTCTTTCGGCATCAAAAACTACAGACCCAGTTAAAGGCTCGGTCACCTGCGAATGGCTGTAACTCGTAAAATGGGTTTTGGCTCTGTCATGCCATCCCAAAGGATCGGCAACATAAGCGCCTCTCCAGGCATTCAGAAACATTCTCCAGGCTACCGCTCCGTGTAGATAAGCGGGATTTTCCCATATACCGTCGGCGGCGAGAGAAAGTGCCGACCCAAGCGTATTGATGTAAGGATCCGGAGTCGAAATTTTAACTCTATTGGCCAAAACCTCCGTATCTTTTATCGATTTTTCAAATAATTGTTCCAAAGTCTTTTGAGAGCCTTCTACTATTGTTTCATCCGTTGTCAAAAGCCAATACAATCCTGTGTTTGAAACGAGATTTAGTTTCCCCGTGATAACCGTTAACGATTCTAGAACAGAATTATAAAGTTCTAATGGTGAATTTTGTTTTTTGGCATTCGCCAAATGCGTTTGTGATTCGGGGAAAAAACCAAATAAACGCTTGTTATTTCCCGTTTTTTCCTTGTTACTTTCAGAACCATAATTCAAACTGAATGATTGTTTTTGTACAACGTACTTATTCCCTATACAATAGTCCGGCTGTAGATAAAAAACCGATTCTGGGTCGGCACCAATATCACCCTCCCTACTGAATTTCTTACCCGTTGCGCCACCATAAGCCCAAATCAGCTCAATATTTTTCGGAAGATTATTGCCATATACTTTCAGGACAAGTCCTTCTTTTTCCTTTAAAGCCACAAGTTCAATAAAAAGTGCTCCTTTTTCTAGAATAGGATCTTCAATTTTATAACGCATTGTTCCCAATACGTATCGAGTCTCAATTTTTGAAGCCTCACTCACCCATTTGCTTTTTTTCCCATTGGATAAACCCAACTTAAAATTGCCTCCCATTCCGGGCATGTACATCGCAAATTCGGGCAAATCACCTGCCTCTACCCTAAATCCGGTATTGGAACCGTATAATGCACGATTGAATTTTCGGGTACCATTTTTCAGGACAAAAGCATCGCCATCGGGAGCGTAATGTATTTTACGATTCTCCTGTTTGGATATCTTTTCTTGTCCTGTTATTCCTATTGAAAACAACAAAACAATAAAAGAAAAAACTTGAATATTTATTTTTTTGATTCCCATATTGTTTCAGAAAAAATTACATTAGTGACGTTTTCGATTTTTGCTTCCGAGCCTTCATTACTTTTTATGCATACATTTTTCAACGACCAATTGGAACAGACAATATGCAACAAAAAATTCCTCATGGAAAATCGGATTAAAGATGGTCATGCAATTTGAGTCTTTTTAATTTTTTTAGCATCCTGCTCTTCCCTGATTTAATTTTAAATCTGAATTTTTATTGCACTTTTTTTTCATTTTATATTATATTTTAACATCATAGTACAGGATAGTATATCAAAAAGGAACTGCTAGTTTTGAAAAACTAAACAACCTAAAAACTAAACAAATTGGCACAAATCAGAACATCATTACTGATCGCTTTTTTTTGTTTCCTTATGCCCTGTAAATTCTTTGCTAAGCATTGTGACAGCATTTTAGAAAAACAAAAAAGCTTTCTTCAAAAGAATAATAATCAGGACACGGCAAAATCGCAACTGTTTTATTTTGGCTCTGCCAAAAAATCGAATAAAGACACTGCAATCAGCACTTCTCTGGTTTACAACCCTAGCACCGGTTATGGATTTGATTTAAATTCTGCGTCAAACGTATCGTTTTCTACCAACTCTTTTCTTACTGAAAAACCTACCTATTTCTCGGTAAAAGTTCCTGAAGGAAATTATCAGGTTGAAGTAACTTTGGGCAGTGATAAAACCGCTTCAAACGTTACTATCAAAGCAGAATCAAGACGATTAATGCTCAAAGAACTTGCCCTCAAAAAAGGCGAAAAAATCACCAAAATATTTAATGTAAATATTCGATCCATCAGAATAGATGATGCAAACAGCATGAACATTAAAGACAGAGAAAAAGACGATTTGAACTGGGATGACAAATTGACTTTGGAGTTTTTGGGAAATGTTTCTGTACAAAGTATCAAAATCACTGCTGTAAATAATCTGACCGTTGTTTATCTCGCCGGAGATTCAACCGTTACTGATCAGGATATTGAACCCTGGGCGTCTTGGGGACAATTCATCACCAACTATTTTGACAAAAATGTATCAATTGCCAATTATGCCGTTTCCGGTTCGGCGTTGAGTTCCTTTAAAGGCTCCAACAGATTAAAAAAAATCATGTCTGTCATAAAACCCGGAGATTATTTGATGGTTGAGTTTGCTCACAATGACGAAAAAATAAAAGGCGAAGAGAACGGCCCTTGGAAATCCTATTCTGATTTACTTACCGAGTATATTCAGTTGGCCAAAGCAAAAGGAGCTTTTCCTATTTTAGTTACGCCCACGCAACGTCGCGCTTTCAATAGCGACGGAACCCTAAAACCAACACATGGCGATTTTCCCGATGCCATGCGTGCCGTTGCAAAAAAAATGAATGTGCCCCTTATTGACATTACTCAAATGACAACTACATTGTACGAAAAATGGGGTGATGAACCTTCAAGAAAAGCTTTTGTTCAATATCCTGCGAACACTTTTCCGGGTCAGGAAAAAACATTGGAAGACAATACTCACTTCAATAGTTTTGGTGCCAATGAAATTGCGC
This sequence comes from Flavobacterium gilvum, assembly GCF_001761465.1. Lineage (NCBI taxonomy): Bacteria > Pseudomonadati > Bacteroidota > Flavobacteriia > Flavobacteriales > Flavobacteriaceae > Flavobacterium > Flavobacterium gilvum. The sequence goes on from NZ_CP017479.1 coordinate 3,901,049, forward strand.
TTTGCGTGACCAAAGGAATCCGTGATCTGGACATTCCTCTGAAAAAGTTTCTAACCAATGAAACGTCTCTTTACAATCCGCAAAACCCAAATTACATTTCAAACTGGACACTGCCAATGAGTACCCGTTTTGAGATCGTCAAACCAGAGGGTAATTAATCCTTTTGAAAAACTAATTATGTTACATAAAAACACATTTCAAGCTTTTGTCATTACAGCAGTGACTTTCTTGTTTGCTTTAAGCAGTAATGCACAACAAACCGAAAAAGTATTCCTTTCCGGAAAAGATTTTGAACATCCTGTTCAATGGGATTTTTACTGCACCGAAGGCAACAACAGCAAAACCTGGACAAAAATCAACGTTCCTTCGCAATGGGAATTGGAAGGTTTTGGCGAATATACCTATGGAAGATGGTACAAAGAATTGAACCAAAAAGAACCAAGCAAAGAAGAAGGGCTTTATAAATATGAATTCGAAGTTCCTGCCAACTACAAAGGCAAAGAAATTTTGATAGCTTTTGGTGGAGCCATGACTGATACTGAAGTAAAAATAAACGGAAAATTGGCCGGAGAAATTCATCAGGGCGGTTTTTACGAATTCAAATACGACATAAGTTCTTTGATGAAATTTGGAACCAAAAACACGCTCGAGTTCCATGTTTGGAAACAATCAAGCAACAAGTCCGTTAATGCCGCAGAACGCAGAGCCGATTGGTGGCTGTTTGGCGGGATTTATCGTCCAGTTTGGCTAGAAGTTTCCCCAAAAACACAAATTCAGCATATTGCAGTAAATCCAAAAATGGACGGTTCAATCACAATCGATATGAACCTGAAAAACATTTCCAAAAATGCAGTTGTAGAGGCCGCTTTAAAAGGTATTAACGGCGAAAATTTTCAGACTTTTTCTTTTCCCATTAAAGCAAAAAGCACAAAAGAAACTATCGCCGCTCAATGGAAAGGCATTAAACCATGGAATCCAGAAACTCCCATTTTATACACTTTAGAATTGACTCTGAAACAAAATGGTGCTGTTGTGCATCAATTGGATAAAAAAATTGGTTTCAGAACTTTAGAATTCAAAAAGAAAGACGGAATTTATGTAAATGGGACCAAAATCGTAATGAAAGGAATCAATCGCCATTCCTTTTGGCCGGAAGGCGGACGAAGCACCAGCAAACGAATCAGTGTTCTGGACGGACAACTATTAAAGGATATGAACATGAATGCTGTGCGCGGACATTATCCTCCAGACGAACATTTTATGGAAGTTTGCGACTCTTTGGGATTTTTTGTTCTGAATGAATTGGCGGGTTGGCAAAATTCATACGACACCAAAACAGGTACAAAATTAGCCACCGAAATGATTACACGCGATGTAAACCATCCGTCTCTTATTATTTGGGACAATGGTAACGAAGGCGGCTGGAATTATGATGTGGATAAAGTTTTTGCCGAAAATGATCCTCAAAAAAGAATCGTTATCCATCCGTGGTCGGATTTTGACGGTTGGGACACGCATCACTACCCTACTTATTTAACGGGAATGCACCGCTTTAACAGTGGTGAAAATGTGTTTTTCCCAACAGAATTCATGCACGGAACTTATGACAACGGACACGGTGCGGCTCTCGAAGATTTCTGGACACGTTACAAACAAAGTCCTTTATTTGCAGGAGGATTTATGTGGGCGATGCTCGATGAAGCCGTATTTCGTTCTGATTGGAAAGGTGAGGCAAAATTTGATTCCAAAGGCTCTTTGGCAGCAGACGGAATTTTAGGTCCGCACCGAGAAAAAGAAGGCAGTTATTATACGGTAAAAGAGGTTTGGGCTCCTATTCAGTTTCTGCCAAAACAAGTAACTGAAACTTTTGACGGTTCCTTTTTAATCAGCAATGATTATCTTTTCAGTAATTTGAATTCCTGCACAATGGAATACAAAATCATGAAATCAGATGCTGATGTTCTTTATACAAATGGTATTTCAAAGGAAATAGCTTCTGGCAAAATAGATATTCCAAGTATTGAACCCGGCGAAACCCGCAAAATTAATTTCGCTGTTCCCGCAAATTTTGCCGAAGGTGATGTTTTGTCAATTACAGCTCATGATCATTTTGGTAAAGAAATTTATACTTGGACTTGGCCAATACACAAGGCAAAATTTTACGCCTCTAAATTTTTAGTTTCCAAAGTCACAAAAGTAAAAGCTACTGTGACTCGCAACGGAAATCAGGTTGTTTTGTCAGGAGACAATGTCACGGTAACTTTGGACAGCACGACCGGAGAAATTCTATCGGTTAAAAATGCATCAAATGTGATTCCGTTGACAAATGGCCCGCGTCCTATCGGGATGAAAGCCAAATTAAACGGAGTTCAGGTTTCGCAAGAGGGTGAAAATGCTGTTTGTACAGTAACGTATTCCGGCGGGTTAAACTCCATCAAATGGATTATGTGTCCGGACGGAAGGTTTAAAATGGAAGTGTTTTGCTTAAAAAATGCCGAAAACGCAGGTGGTTTTGACGGCGCTTATTTTGAAGATAAAATTAATTCATTCGGAATCACATTCAGTTTCCCCGAAAAAGAGGTTACGGGAATCAAATGGTTTGGAAGAGGACCTTATCATGTTTGGAAAAATAGAATCAAAGGAACGACTTATGGCGTTTGGGAAAAAAATTACAACACCACCATAACAGGCGAAAGTTTTGAGAATCTGGTTTACCCGGAATTTAAGGGTTATCACGCCAATTTATTGGGTGCCAATTTAAAAGCAGGCGCATCATCATTCAAAGTTTTCAGCGAATCAGATAATTTGTTTTTGCGATTATTCACTCCGGATTTGCCCAAAAATGGTTTCCCGGGAAGTAACCCGCAACCTGCTTTTCCGGAAGGAGATATCTCATTTATGTATGAAATTCCGGCAATGCGAGATTTCAAACCATTGGAACAACAAGGCCCAGAAAGTCAGCCAACCAATATCAGAATCAAAAAAGGAGACGATGGAATTTCAATGAATCTTTGGTTTGATTTTAGATAATTAACTAAAAAAAACAATCATTAATTAGCCACTAATTACACAAATTAGCACAAATTAATTAGTGCTAATTTGAGTAATTTGTGGCTAAAACTCTTTTGAAACTAATAAAAAAACAACTATCAATATGAAACTAACCAAACTATGTTCTACAATTTGCTTGGCAATACTATTTTTAAATTTTACCCAAAAGCAAAAAGATATCCCTACAGTTTATACCGTTGGTGATTCGACTGTAAAAAACGGTAGCGGAAAAGGAGATGGCGGACTTTGGGGCTGGGGCGATTTTATCGGACAGTTTTTGGATTCGGATAAAATAAAAGTAGAAAACCATGCTTTGGGCGGTACGAGTAGCCGTACTTTTCAAGACAAAGGATTATGGGAAGCAGTACATAAAAAACTAAAAAAAGGCGATTATGTGTTGATACAATTTGGACACAATGATGATGGGCCATTAAATGATACTGTCAGAGCCAGAGGAACCATCAAAGGTATTGGTAATGAAACCCAGGAAATTGACAATTTATTAACCAAAAAACACGAAACGGTACACAGTTACGGTTGGTACATCACAAAAGTGGTGCGAGAAGCCAAGGAAAAAGGTGCAATTCCAATCATTTGTTCCCCTATCCCAAGAAATGACTGGAAAGAAGGAAAAGTACCGAGAAACAATAAATCATACGGATTATGGGCCAAACAGATAGCTCAAAAAGAAAACGTAACCTTCATCGAACTAAACGACAATATGGCTACCGAAATGGAAAAGCTGGGTGAAGCAAAAGTTACCGGAACGTATTTCTACAAAAGAGATCATACGCATACATCTGCAAAAGGGGCTGTTCTTTCGGCTTCTGTTATTATCAATGAATTGAAAAAAAGTGATAATTCTTTGAAAAAATATGTTTTGGCCAATCCAAAAATCACTTTCCCTGTAAAGAAAAAACTGTTTTTGATTGGTGATTCGACAATGGCAAATAATGGTGGTAATCCAAACGCTGTGGGCTGGGGAGTCGAATTTCCTAAATATGTTGACACCACGCGAGTAGATGTCATCAATAAAGCCAGAGGAGGTAGAAGCAGTCGTACCTATGAATTTGAAGGTTTATGGAAAGAAGTTCGAGAGCAATTACAGCCTGGGAATTTTGTTATTATCCAGTTTGGACATAATGATCCCGGAGATATTGACAAAGGTAAATACAGAGGTTCTTTGAAAGGAAACGGTACTGAAACACTACAGGTAAACCGTGCCGACAGCATAGTTGAAACCGTACATTCTTTTGGTTTTTATATCGAAAAATATATAAAAGAAGCCAAAGAAAAAGGCGCAATTCCTATTGTAATGAGCCAAACCGTGCGTAACGAATGGCCAAATGGCAAACCGGAACTCAGAGACGACAGTTATAACAAATGGTCTAAAATTGCTGCAGAAAATCAAGATGCTGATTTTATCGACCTGAATGTTATTATTGCTCAAAAATATGAGACATTGGGTCAAGAAAAAGTAAAAACTTTTTTCCCTAAAGATCATACTCACACTGGTGCAGAAGGAGCTGATTTTAATGCTCTCACAGCAGCCGAAAGCATTAGAAACTTAAAAAAATGTCCGCTGAGGGATTATATCGAAATTCCTAAATAAAGAAATATTATTTATGTCAATCAAGGATTAAAATAAAATGGTATTATCCTTCTGATTAAACCTAACCGATTTTAAAAACCTGTTAGGTCATCTTTAAAAATAAAAAGAATGCCTCGGGAATAATCTCGAGGCATTTTTTTTAAATATAAAAAACTCAACTACTTTAATTCTTTTTCTCAGGAACAACCTCAACAGTTATTATTCCTGCGTCTAAACCTTCGGCGGTGGCTTTAATTTCGATTTTTCCAGTGTCTTTCGTTGCTCTGATGATAGCAATCGCTTTTCCACTGAATGCATGTTTTTCAGGTAAAATGTAATCTTCGTGACTGATAATACTTCCATTGTCAGTTCCAATAATTTTACCGGAGCCAGAAACTGTAAATTTTATTAGGTTGTCTGCATTGGCGCATCTTACCCCTTTATCGTCAACAATCGTAGCGGTGATAAAAGAAACGTCATCCCAATTATTAGAAAGAGTTGAATTACTTTTTTCAATTATAATTTTGGTAGGTTTTCCGGCAGAAGCAAATTCTTCCTGAGCAACCACTTTACCATTGTTTTTTCCAACTGCTTTTATTGTTCCTTTTTCAAAAGTTACATTCCATTCTCTTGGCGAATCATCGGCAGGTTTTTTTATTGTCCCTAATGATTTTTCGTTAAGGAAAAGCTCCACTTCATCACAATTGCTGTACACATTTACTTTTGCATTATCATACGTATCAAAATCACTTGGCGTCCAATCGGCAACCCAATTTCCTGCACCGGCGTTATCCGACTTTCTCACGATATGCACAACAGGTTCCGGGGACCACCAACTGTCTCTTTGCAGTGATTGTTGCTTCCAGTTCCCTGCTCTATCAAACAACCCTTGATTGTTGGTCGTTTCTGGCCAATCAGCTTCGCCCAAATAATCATAACCTGTCCACAAAAATTGTCCTGCCATATATGGTTTATCTCGCAAAGCAAGCCATTGACTAATAACATGGGTATTTTCAGTGCCTATCACTTTCCAGTTTGGATGCGCTTCATGTGCGGCGATTAGCTCATTTTCACGGTAATTTTGTCCCACTACATCCATTTGCTCTGCAAAACCACTTAGATACACTTTTGAATTTGCCGGTCTGAAAAGTGCCATCGTAACTGGTCTTGTGTTATCGTATTTCTTTACGACATCTTCTTGCATTTTATAAGCCTTGTAACCTTCTGGATAACTCAAATCATCGTGTATTTCATTTCCGATGCTATAAATCACGATTGAAGGATGATTACGGTCTCTTAAAATTAAGTCTCTTGTATCTTGTTCCCACCATTCTTTGAAATATAAATTATAGCCTTTTTCACCATTATGTTTGGCCGCAGTCCAGGTATCGAAAGTTTCGTCCATCACTAAAAACCCCATTTGATCGCATAAATCTAGAAACTCTGGAGCAACAGGATTGTGGGAAGTACGGATAGCATTTACGCCTACTTCTTTCAGTTTTTTGAAACGTTCTTTCCAAACGCCTAAAGGCACGGCCGCTCCAACAGCTCCACCGTCATGATGCAAACAAACGCCTTTTAGTTTTATATTTTTCCCATTAAGCCAAAAACCGGTTTCGGCAATGAACTCGGCTTTTTTAATTCCAAATGGTATCGTTTGATTATCAACAAGCGTTTTACTGGAATATAATTTGGCTACAGCCGAATATAAATTAGGATCTTCAACATTCCATAATTTTGGGTTTCCAATTTCAATATCCTGAGTAAATAAGCCTGTTCCTTTTGCTAAAATATTTTTTGTACTTTCAACCGTTTTTACGACCTTTCCTTTGTTATCCACAATGTCGATTTGCAGTTTGTAATCGCCTGCTTTTCCATTATTCTGAACTTCGATTTTAAGATTAACAACCGCCTTACTAGCAGACGCATTTGGAGTTGTAATGAAAGTTCCCCAATGCGTAAAATGAGTTGGACTAACCGAAACCAAACGAACATGGCGGTAAATCCCTGCGCCAGTATAATAACGAGACGCAGGCTGAATCGAATTATCGGCTCGCACTGCGATGACATTAGGCTTGTCAAAATTCAAATAAGGAGTCAGGTCGTAACTCATGCTGATATAACCGTAGGGTCGTTTACCCAAAGACTTTCCGTTTATCCACACTTCGCTGTTTGCCATGATTCCGTCAAATTCAACAGAACACATTTTACCGGCATCGGCCTTACTTATTTCAAACGTTTTGCGATACCATCCGATACCCGAAGGCAAATAACCACCTCCTCGTCCTGAAGGATTGGCTCTGTCATACGAACCTTCAATACTCCAATCGTGGGGAACGTCAAGCGTTCTCCATTGTTTATCATTAAATTCTGGTTTCTCGGCACCGGGAACATCGTCTTTTATAAATTGCCAGTCATTATCAAAATTAATTATTTTGCGTGCCTGGGAAAAAGCGTTTGTCGCCAATGCGAGTAAGAGAAACAACATGACGAATTGCAATTTGTGGTAAAAATATTTCATTCTTTTTTATGTTAAAATGGGTTATTTATTGACTTTTTCGGCATCCTTTTTAAATTGATTTTCGAGTGCAGTTTTCATTTGTGTTGAGATGGTTTCGTTTTGCGACCAAACATTATGCTTTTCTTCAGGGTCTTTTTCAATGTCATACAGTTCATAATCTGTTGAAACTTCTTTGGAATGGCGGGTTCTTACTATTTTCCATGGTTTATTGATTAAACATTCCTGTAAATGCCCTCTGATGTAAATTTCTTTATCGGAAATCGTTTTATTATCTGCAATGGTTGGCCAAACATTCTTTCCTTCAATACTTTTTGGTAAGTTGTTATCTCCCGCCAAAAACAGAATGCTCGGCAGCAGATCAATCACCGATATATAGTTTGAGTTTTTATAATTTTTCAGATGCTCTTTCCAATAAACCACACAGGGAACTCTGACTGCTCCCTCATAATTAGACGTTTTCCAGTCCCTAAGCGGTGTATTGTCTCCAAGAGTTGTATTTCCGGGAATCGTTCCGCTGTATTCGTTTCGGGAATCCCAATTCTCCATCGCTCCATTATCGCTCATAAAAATAACCACCGTGTTTTTGTCAAGTTTTTGCTGTTTCAGATTTTCGAGCAAAATTCCGATGCTATTATCCAAATGACTCATAGCGGCCGCATAGTCACGCCGCGAAGGGTCTTTTATCGAATTTATATAAGGAGCTTTCCATTTTTGTTCTTCCTGCAAAGGAAAATGCGGGGCACTGTAGGCTACCTCCAAAAAGAAATTTTTCTTTTTATCTCTTTTTTCCGAAAGCCATTTGATGGCCTCGTTGGTGATTAAGTCGGTGGCGTGGCCTTTCTCTTCTATAAATTCTCCGTTACGATACCAACTCTTATCTCCATTTTTGTACAGATGCGTATATTGATCTATTTGTCCATGCAAAAAACCATAGGAATAATCAAATCCATACGCTTTTGGACCATTACTGAGCTGTAATCCCAAATGCCACTTCCCAACAAGTGCTGTTTCATAATTGTTTTGTTTTAACAATTTAGGCAAAGTCGGAATAGAATCCGGCAATTTTGTTTGGTCTTTATCGCTTATCGGAGCCACAATTCCCAATCGACTTGAAGGCCTTCCTGTTAACAGGCTTGCTCTAGTAGGAGAACAAGTTGGATTGGCATAAAATCGGTTAAGTTCTACTCCATTTTTGGCTAAATTATCAATATTGGGCGTTTTTATTTCCGAACCATGATACCCGACATCATTCCATCCCAAATCATCGGCAATAATCAAAATGACATTGGGTTTTTCTGTTGCTCTATTTTGAATTTTTTGTCCAAAAGAAACCGAAAAACAGAACAACAATATAAGTACCGTTTGGATTTTGTTCCCGATAAGACTTATTTTCATTTAATTTTTTTTATCGAATTTCACTTAACACCCACTTTACCGCAAATAGCGCAATGATTTCATATCACTTTACCTATTTTTTCGCAAGGTTCGCAAAGCTTTGCGAACCTTGCGTTATTATCAAAAAAATCCTTGCGCTCTTTGTTGTTAAATAGCCTCACAAATATTTGAACACTTTGCAAATTCTACCTATAAACTACTTTTCACTACAATATAATCGAGTACAATTCCTGTTTGATTGACGTCAATTTTGATTATGTGTTTTCCATTGGTTTTGATCGAAACCGGCACTTTTACAATGGCACTATTTCTCAGAACATTTTCTTTCCAGGTTTTGTCCCTGTCTTTTGTATTAATCAGGAAAGATTTCACTTCGTTTTGGTCTATTTGTATTCCAATTTCGTGATCAAATTTGTTGGCATGAGTCGGAATCAAATGAACTTCTATTTCGTAATCGCCAGTTTCGTTTGCTACAAATTCATAGGTAACCGAAGGCTTTTCCGTTTTAAAATAAGTCTGCTTAAAAGGAAACAAGGTAACGGCATTATTACTGTAACCAAATCCTTTTATGTCTTGCCATTTATAGTTTTTGGAGCTTTTGTTAGCAACAAATTTATTAGCCTGTATTGTAATAATTAATTTGGAACCTGTTTTTACAATAGGTTCTTGCGAAACAGCATTCGCTTTTATTGAATCAAAAACAGGAAGATTTCTTGGATGCATCGACATCATCTGATTCCATTTTCCTTTGCTCATTTCATTGTTGTAATAAGTAGTAAGTTCTTTGATTTTTTCAAAAGCTTTCGCCGATAAATTCCAATAATTTTCTTTTTGTTTTAAATCGCTTGTCGTTGCCCACAGATTCCAATACAAAAATTTATGGTTCATATAACCAGCGCCTTTGATTGGGTAAACTACCAATTGAAACCACGCATCTTTACGCTCTTCGGGGACAAGTGAAGACAAAGCATCAACTTTACTCATTAAATTATCGTAGGCCTTTATTCTTTGCAAAGATTCTTCTTGGGTAAAATCAGAAAGTTTAATTGGCGTTGTAGGCTCAGTTTGACTCCATCCCATGTATTCCGGCTTTCGGATAAATGCCAATCGGTAATACTCTTCAAATACAGTACTCAAATCTTGGGCAATATTTGGAGAAAATTCTCTGCCAATCCAGTTTTTCATGTATCCATCAAGACCATCCGATTTTATGCTGTTAACATCCCAAGCCAAATCCAGGAAAAGTTCCATATCATACTCTCCCGGTTTAATATCTCCCACATTTACAATCCACATCTTTTTGGCTCCGTTTTCATAGGCTTTGGTCATTTCAAACCACAATAAACCCGGTTGAACAGTGCTTAACCAAAGGTAATCGTGTGGTCTTCCCCAATAGCTTAAATGATAATAAACACCACTTCCACCGCTGCGTTTTTGCTCTTCTTCATCGCTCAAACGACGGATATAACCGTAATTGTCATCCGGCCAGACAAGGGTTACGTCATCCGGGACTTTGAGTCCGTTGTCATACAATTCCAGAACTTCTTTGTAGGGAACAAATGCCTGTGGAATATCTTTTAAGGGTTTTGCAAATGTTTTGGATAACATTTCGCGCTGAACTCCAATTATTTTATCCACCATTTCCTTAGACTCTTTTACATCTTTGGCACCTTCCATTTTGCTGTCGTGAACACCTCGCATTCCGAGCGTCATAATGGTTTGGTTGTTGGCCGACTTCAATTCATCCAATCGGTCTTGCCAATATTTATTGACTTGCGTGCTGTTGGTAAAATAATTATAGTCGCCGTAGATTTTGGGTTTCCACTCGTCCACGTTATTTCTTAACATCGGTTCGGCGTGGGAAGAACCGATAACGATATGGTATTTTTGTGCCATTTCCTTGTTACCGCCAATAGTAAAAAAACCCTTGGTGCAAGGATGCATCGCCGGCCAGATGGTATTGGCTTTCAGACGTAATAACAACTGAAATATTTTTTCGTAGGTTTTGGGGCCAATGTTACCTACTTCGGGTTCAAAAGTTTTTGCTGCCCAAGGCTCCAATCCCCAATCTTCATCGTTCAAAAAGATGCCTCGGTATTGCACCGATGGTGAGGAAACTATTCCGCTTTGAGGAAGTTTTAATGAAAGTTTTTCTTTTTTGATGGGATTAACATCTGCCCACCATTTCCAAGGGGAAACGCCCAAACGTTCCGCTATTTCGAAAATAGCATAGACCGTTCCGCGGACATCGCTTCCTTGTATCAAGAGATTGTCTTTTTCTTTTTTGATGCTGAATTTTTCCCATTGTCCCGAGAGTTCTTTTGTGGTTGTTTTTGATGAAAACAAAGCACTTCCAACTTCGCCGATGTAAATCCCTTTTTGGGAAAATGATTTTGTTGTTTTGATTTCAGGTTGCTTGCCTGTAATGTCTCTAATGTCATTGGCCAATTCATTGACAGCCCAAACAATTAGTGGATCGGAATTATCAGCGATAAAAATAGTCGTAGCCTGATTCGAATCGGCGATTTGATAATCTGTTGTATTCTTATTTTGTCCAAATGAAATTTGGATAAAAAAAATGGCTATAACCAAGAAAAAGGCAACTGAATTTTTATTCATTTTTAGTTGTTTTTAATAAGCTCCTTCGATTCTTTAAATCAAAAAAAACTTGAAAATTTCATCCTTTTATTGCCTCGTAGAGGCTTGCTGTTTGTAGCTTTTAAGATTTATATAAAAAGCTCCGCAAGTTTTGAACCCATTTTACAGGTCGCTCCTATGGAGCTAAATTTTAATCAACTATTTTTCTACAAACAGTTGACCTCTACGAGGTCTCTGTATATTTTAATCTAAGTTGGATTATTAAAATTTTCACCATTTTTGGGATGACTGCAAAAAAGCAAAATCTTTCCTTTTAGCCCCGATTGAAGTGGAAATCCTTTTGTAGATACGGGTTTTAAACCCGTCTCTACAAAAGATTGCAACGAAAAGCGGGACCCATCTTTCCTGAAAAAGCCAAATCTTTCTGCTCCTAAAAAAAAAACGGTTCCAAAAAATTACTCCACTTTCTTATTGTTTACAACAACATTTTTGAAAGTAACTCCTTTAATCAAACTTTTATCGATGTTGTCTTTTTTCGATTCGACTTTTATATTTTCGAAAGTGAAATTGGACAAACGAACATTCGGGTCGTTCTCTACACCGTAAAATGTATCGCATTTCAAATCGATGTTCTTTAAAGTAACGTGGTCTCCATAGGACAACGGGATATCAGGACGCCCTTTTAGGTCAAAAAACTGTTTCCAGGCAAAAATGGCAAGTCCGGTTTTGGCATCTCCTTTTATGTTTTCTACTCGAATATATTCGTAAAGTTGTGGCGTATCGGGTCTCATTTTTAGCCACAACAATCTCGAAGCTTCTTCGATTTTACAATTACGCATAATCACGTTTCGGTTATGAATGGATTCGCTTCCGTTTGTCAATGCCGAGTGGCAAAATCCAAAATGACAGTCTTCGATTATGATATTATTATTTGCTCCATTATTCGGATCCTTATCGGCGTAAGGGCCTTTTCCGCCCTTTAGTGCAATAGCATCATCGTTAACGGACATATAACAACCTTTTATCAAAACATTGGTGCAAATATCAACATCAATCGCGTCTGTACTTGGAGCTTTTATTTCCTTACCTGGCGAAAAAATGTACAAATCGATCAATTTTACATTATTGCATTTGTAAAAATGATTCGTCCAAAAACCGGAATTAATCAACTTAACATCTTGAAATTGAACATTATTGGAATTCCACACAAAAACCAAACGCGGTCTTGAAACTTCGAGATTGGTGCATTTTGGATTCTCTTTACGTCTTGCCCAAAATGCTTCGTAATATTTATATCCATTTCCGTTGATGGTTCCTTTTCCCGTGATAGAAAAATCATCAACTCCGTAGGCATTTACCAAAGCCGGGAAATAATCAAGGTTTTGTCCCTCCATTCGCGAAGGCATAATCGGGAAATTGGAAATATCGTCTGAACCTTTTAAAGTTGCTCCTTCGGAAACATGCAGACTTGTTTTGGGTTTAAAAAACAAGGCTCCGCTCAAGAACACGCCTTTTGGAATTATGATTACTCCTCCTCCATTTGCGGAAGCTTTGTCAATTACAGCCTGAATTGCTGCAGTCTGAATTTTGGTGCTGTCATTGTTTACACCATAATTAGTAACAACATACTGTTTACCTAATTTTTCTAATTTTATTTTGCTGTAATCCTTAAACCACTTTGAAATTGCCGTTCCATCGGGGAAAGTTTCGGCTTTGCTTTTTTGCGAAAATGTCATTTGCGAAAATCCGATAAGGCAAATTAACAGGCTAAAAATATTCTTCATTATGTTCACTTTTTATTAAATTATTATTTTTTTCTTTTTACTGTAATTTATTAATTGTGTGTGTGTTTATAAAAATTACAAGCTATGGATTAATTAATCATTATTTTATCCAACGAAATAAAATATCCCGTACTGCCATAATCTGATTTTCTTTTATCAGACCAATTGGATTTTTCGCCTGTCACATAAACCGTTAATTTATAATCGCCTTTTTTCAAAATCGGAGATTGGAATACCGCTGTTGATACTAGTGATTTGCTATACATATCAACTAAACAGCTTACTATAATTTTCCCTTTTTTATTAGATAATACAACTTTTGCATAACCGTTTTCGGTACTGACAAAACTATATAATGCAATTTGGCGACCGCTGAATTCGATTGAAAACGAAGCGTCTTTTTCATTGGATTTGCTTTCAGAACTTCCATCTTCACTAGCGATTTCTTGCCAATTTCCAGAAAATTTAATTTGCTTATCAGTATTTTCAATTATTTTATTGGTTGAATTAATTGGCGATGATAATCCCGTCGATAGGTTAATTTGCCATGCTTCCTGATATTTTGGTATAGAAAGTGAAGTTCCCGAAATAGTTAATGGTTGCCAAACATAAGTCGCCGATGAAGCCTGCTTTGGGAAAGACCATCTGTCTCCCATAAACATATAAGTCGTGCCTTGCGTTCCCTGAATTGGCAACACAAAAGTCGATTGCGAATTCCATGTTAATGAACCCTCTGGAGCAATAAGTCCTCTCGAAACCCAAGGCCCATATATAGATTCTGAAGTGTAGTAATAATTATCGTTGCGTTCCCAACTCGTAAGGTTTGAACCAATGAGATAATAAACTCCGTCTTTTTTTAACATCGTAGGCGATTCAAATCCCGTCGTCATATTTTTATTCACCTGCTCCACAACCGATTTATAATCATCTGCCAATCTATAAATTTCGCCTCCATGAATCAGAATATAACCTGAACCGTTTGTATCCTGAAAAGTTCCCATATCCCATTTTTTTATGGGTTTTCCGTCAAACAGCAATGCTCCCTTAAATTGATAAGGCCCAGTAATTGTTTTGGAAGTCGCATAACCCACAAATTGATCTTTATAGGTAATCGAGTCGGCGTGCATAAACATTAAATATTCTCCGGTTTTGGGACATTTCATTACTTTGGCTCTTTCGCCAACGCGGTTAGGCCCCAATTTTCCTGATTTTTGAAGAGGAAGTGCAACATTCTCAAATTTCCAATTGTAAAGGTCTTTTGACGAATAACAATTAAATCCCGCAAACGCATTACTGGCATCACTATGGGCTTCGCCAAAAAGGTAAAATTTACCATTATCCTTGATAATATTAGCCCCATGCGCACTTACAACTTTTCCGTTTTGGTCGAACCAAGGTGTCCCAGAATAAATTGCATCAGCTTTTCCTTGGAATTGTGCAAATGAAACAAATACGTTCATCAAAAGAATGACACCCATCATTCCTTTGCTAAAAAATTTAAAAATAGAATAATTATTTCGGAACATTTTTTGAATTAAATTCATAATTCTCAAATTTATTCCGTTTATTTTTTTTTTGTATCCTGTACTATCCGCTATTTTTCAATTCAAAAAAACAGGATGCTACAGGATAACCATTTGTAGGCTAAAATCTATTTTTACTTGGAATAAAATCAGCACTATTTGTTTTTTAACATATAAGTCATATAAGTTAGTTACTTAAGTAGTTTGTCATTTCAGTAATTAAAAAGAGAATATAAGTAAAATGTGTGTTTTAAAAGTCGGTATGACTTTGCTCGAATGAACTATTGCTCTTACTTATTTTAATCGAATAAAAAACTTATATGACTTATATGTTTCAAAAATATTACTAACCAACTTCACTTTAAACCATGATGACATTTAAACCAAAACAAAGAAGAAACAAATCCATTTTTATCAATGTATTTATGTTGACTTTAATAATTTGTGGAAGCACATTTTATTCGGCAAAATCACAAACATTGAACATCAAAAATGATGTGTTTTGGTACACCAAAAATAAACTTCCGATAAATAGTCAGGGTGGCGGAATCTTCACATTTCCCGACCCGAAAACAGGCGAAAAAAAATATTATTGGTATGGAGTCTATTACAAAGAAGCCGATACCTATCGTGACGATCCTTCTGTTACACTAAAAAATAACACATTCGAATCGGTTACTTGTTACAGCTCAACCGACTTGGTAAACTGGACGTTTGAGGCAAATGTTTTGACCAATGACGAACTCAAAAAACAACCTGATTACCGCAAAACCTGGGTTGGGCGTTTGGGTGTTGCTTATATTCCAGAAATAAAAAAATACGCGATGTTTGTGCAACACGGTGGTGAAGTATTGATTACCGTTTCGGACTCTCCAACCGGGCAGTTTACGTGGCATCAGCAAATAAGCATGAAAGAAATGATAGGCACGACCAACACCGGCGATCAAACCGTTTTTACCGACGATAACGGAAAATCCTATCTTATTTACAGTTATGGGCAAGGCCGAAATAAAATTTACGTTTCGGAGATTGGCATGAAAAACGGTATGGTAAACCTGCTGGATTGCACCGAAGTTTTCAAGGGCGAAAACCGTGAAGGAAACTGTATGTTCAAATACAAAAACAAATATTACCTCGCCGCTTCTAATATTTATGGTTGGGATTCTTCACTCGCCTATTACTTAGTTTCCGACAATATCCGAGGGCCTTATGAAGCTAAACAGGGAATGATGGTCATGAATGGTTGTGCCGATGATTATGCGCATGTGACCCAAACCGGATTTTTTGTTACACTAAAAGGAAGCAAACAGGAAACAGTGGTGTATTGTGGTGACCGCTGGGCAAATTTTGCCGGAAACGGATTGGGATATAACCAATGGTTTCCGCTTTCGTTTGAAGGGCATACGCCTTATTTTAATTCGCTTGGTTCTTGGAATCTTAATGTCAAAACAGGAGAATGGAACGTGGCTCCCGACAATAATTTTGTCAAAAACGGAAGCTTTGAGGCTGACCGCAGAACCGTTCCAAATCCAGTAAAACCAAGACAATCATTTATGACGGGTTGGAACAACAAAGTTATTGAAGGCAATCAAATTAGTTTTGATACAATTACTTCACCATACACCAACCATGAAAATAGTGAAAGCGACAGAAAAATAGTTATTGGCGAAAAAAGCCTGTCCATAAGCGACAAAGTGAATTTTAAACGGGAAGTGTCACAAACCATAACATCGTCTCCTTTTGTAAAACTCGAAAAAGGAAGTTACTCGCTGACTGCCAGAGTCAAAAACGGCGGAAAATTTACCCAACTCGAAATGTACGCCACCAGTAACGAAAAAACCCTGAAATACAAAATCACTGAAGAAAATACCGAATGGAAAACTATCAAAATAGAAAACATAAAAGTGGAAAACGAGAAAGTGATAATTGGATTCTTGGCTAATGGTTCTGCGAATGCTTTTTGCTATGTCGATGATATTTCGCTTGTGAAAAACAGGTAAAATTTGATTGCGAATTGAGCCACGGATTTTTACGGATAAAGCGGATTGGCACAGATTATTTATTAGAAATCAATAAAATCCGTGACATCCGTGACATCCGTGACATCCGTGGTTAATTTTGGAATTCAGTTTGATTTTGTAAAAAGTAAGGTTATTAATTAAGGATAAAAATTGTCATAAAATATAAAGCAAAAATGAGGCTCGCAAGCCTCATTTTTTGTTTAAACTAATCAAAAACTATTTCCTATTCAGCCACTCCTTCGGCACATTAACAATACAAATATTCATCGTGCGATTGTCCTCGGAAAGCATCGCCGATTGAATTTCAATTTTGGTTCCGTCCCTGTTAAAAGTCGGGTGAATGTGGTCAGCAGCGGTTTCTTTGTGGCCTGTTGTAAGCATCATCATTTCATTGGTTTTGCGGTCAATCAGGTAGAGACTTCTTGAAAAATCATCACCAACTGCCCATCTACCGTCTGCAGAACCATGAACGTGCCACAAACCGCTACCGCTTTTGGTTTGTCCTGCAATAATCATTTCTCGGGTTCTCAAATTCACAATTGCCAAACCAGTAGGTTTTTCGCGAGTACCCGTAGCTCCCCAATTGCTTTCCTGTCCGGGATTCACCGGGTTGCGTATCTCGCCGTTTTTGGCAGCTTCCACCGGAGCTTCTTTCTCTATATCAATTTTTCGGTGTCCCATAATCGCCATTGCCACCTCATCTTTGCCAATTACCGCTTCGTGAGTCACCCACTCATAATCGGCTTCGGGATACAGCGGTCGCAAACCCGAACCGTCTGCCATCACCGTCCAAGTGCGTTGTGGCGACTTCCCTCCTGTTTCCCAGCAAAAAACAATCTCGCCCGGATTCCAAATATTCGACTGAATATGTCCCACCTGAAAAGGTACCGAAACCACATGTTTCAACTCTCCTGTTTTAATATTCATACTGCCAATTCCTCCCGGCCCTGCACCCATGTTGCGTGGGCCAAAACTTTTTTCGATTACAACATCGGGTTTTAGGTATTTGGCCGCTTCTTCTTTTCCTTCCCTGAAATACACCCAATCTTCATTGGCATCCAAAGCCATATCACCCGAAGCACCCATTCCTGCTTTTGTGATTCCGCAAACTCTTTCATAAGCCGAAACAGGTTTCATTTTCCCCGCTTGGCTGTCTTTGAAAACTGCATCCAGATTGACCTCCATAACCTTCATTTTGTCCTCGCCAGCATTGCGCATAAAATACAGTTTCATCGACTTTTGCGCCATACACAGTGTTCCGGTATAACCGCCTTCGGTAACCTGAACCATCACGCCTGTTTTTTCATTGACCGCCAAGGCTTCGCCATTGGCTCTTTTGGTTCTGAAAATAAGCCATTCCCCATCAGCAGTCCATTGCGGATGCGTTGGATAGGTTTTGGAATCCCCTGCCGATTTGGTGGTCAAAAAAATTAATTCCTGTCCCGTTACCGGATCTTTTATGATCTTCTTTTCTGATGGAAAACGAGTTCCAATCTGACTAAAAGAGGCAACGGTAACCAATAAAAAAAGTGTATTAAAAACTGTCTTCATTTCTTACTTTGATGTGTTATCTTTCCCTTCAACTTTCAACTGCATGGCACTGTCGTTTATGTGGAATTGATTTCCTTTCAGCAACAGCATCACTTCTGCTCCAGCCAGCAAAACAGGACCATAACCGTGCGCAGCAAAAACATTTACAGGTCGGTAATAATAAAATGCCGGATCAAATCCCATACCGGTTCCCACACAAGTTCCTTCTACTTGTCCTTTATCATTTACTTTGGTTGACACGGCATTCCAACCCAATAATACAGCAGGGCCATAAGTCATTTTGTCAACATAGCCACGATTAATGGCTCTCGCAATCGAATAGGTATAAATCGCTGTTGCCGATGTTTCCAAATACGTATCATTTCTGTCCAATAATTGATGCCAAAATCCAGTTCCGTCCTGATATTGAACCAACCCTTTGATATGTTTTTGCAACTGCGCCAATACCTGCGGATATCCCGGATGATTTTTTGGCAGCACTTCCAGTAATTCTACCATAGCCATCACCGCCCAACCATTGGCTCTGCCCCAATGAAATTCAGGGTGGTCTTTCATAGACTCTACCCAACCGTGCATGTAAATCCCTTTTTGCTCATTAAACATTCTTGCTGAAAACTGATTTACCTGCTTTACAGCATCGTCAAAATATTTCACATCGCCTGTATAAGCACCCATTTGTGCCAATGCAGGAACACTCATAAACATATCGTCCAACCAAAGCGAGTTGTCCTGTGGTCTGTTTCGTGCCAAAGTTCCATCCTTCAACCTGAATTGTTTATTACTGATGAAATCAATATAATTTTTAACCAAAGGGTCAATATTTGCTTTCAGCCCTTCTTTTTTTGCTTTTATAAAAGCAGCACAAAGTGCTCCTGCAAAATCCAGTGCTTCGGGATGCAGGGTTTTAATCATATCTTTATCTTTGATATTCACTTCCTTATAATTCTCGGCCACATCTGCAATTAGCTGCATTCGCTTCGTATTATAATCGGCAAAATATTTTTCACCCGTAGCTTTTGCAGCCAAAGTCATTCCTGCATAGGTAACTCCCCATTCGTAACTCGTCAGTCTAAAAGCACCAGGTTCAAACATAATGTTTTCATTGCCCTTTTTATAATTGGTGATTTCGGCTTTTGTATCAGCATTTATGATTTTCGAAGCTGTGTTTTTGTCCAAAAAACCATAAATCCTGTCCAAAACCGCTTTTATGTCTCCTTGCTGCGGAACCACATACGGGGTTGGATAATTGGGTTTCATCAAATGCAATGGTGCTGTTGCATCGTTAACTTGGGCAATAGCCACGTTAAATACTCCAAGCGAGAACAGGACTAAAGCTTTGGCATATGTTTTTTTCATTGGTTAGAAATTAAAATTATTATTTGTATACTGGTTCTAATTATTAATTTGGAGCAGAATGATTTAGCCTTTTCAGTAAGCATTTGTCCCGCTATCCGTTGCAATCTTTTTATTTTTAAAGAAAAAATAAAAAGGATTTTCACTTCTATCGGGGCTAAAAAGAGCGATTTGGCTTTTTTGACATCATCCCAAAAAGCACTGAATCTGTTTGTAATTCAGACCTAAGAGGTTTTAAAAACCTGTTAGATCTCAAACTCAAATATTTATTTTGCCTCAACAACAATTTTTACAGAAAGCTCTTTTGCCAAATTAGTTACATATTTGGTAAAAAAGTTCGAATCCTCAAAACCTTTATCTGCACTCAATTCCCATCCGGCAACGGCATAATAACTGATTTCCTTGTTGTTTTCAAGAGGTAATTCTGCCAAATAACTGTCTGTTAACTGTCCTTTTTTAGGAGCTTCGAGGTAACCTTGATACCCTATTTTAGGTACCAAAATTGCGCTTCCTAAAATCCACTCGCGATTGTAGGTTAGTCTGTCATGCAGAAAGAGACACACAAAATCCCCAGCGTCTACCACTCCCACACTTCTCTGATTGTTGATATTTGATAGCGCCACAAGAAAAGTTTCATTCCCTTTAAGACCACTAATTGAAACTGTGTTTTTGTAGGCATACATTCCCGGCCAAATTGATGTTGTCTCATGAACTTGGTATTTGTTCCCCGAAGCTTCCCAGTTTTGATAATCATAACTTAAAACCGAATTTACCGGTCCTTCACTCACGATTTTAAAAGTCGTTTTCTCGACATTATTCACTGAATCGGTTCCCAGAATCCCTAGTCTTTTGATTTCATTATTAATCAATAAGGCATAGCCTCCCAATCCAACTGAACTCCCTACTGGAAAAACATCTCTTCCCCAATCGTACATTTGGTGGTAATTATCCTCTACCGCTCCTTTATCATTAATACCCACATTTTCTGGAGTAATAGCAGGAAGCTTTTTTCCAAAAACATCTTTGGCATTTCGACCATCCAAATAATGCCTAAAACCTACTTTATCATTCTCCCAAGTTGGCCCATCGGTTTGATAACGTTGATAGCCCAATGCCTTATACACTTCGTTGGCAGGCAAAACCTCTTCGGTAGCAGGTTTTACTGGTTCATCTTTTCCTGCTCTTTTCCCGAAACGAACACTGGTCCGAACAGGAAATTTTGGTACATCTTTAACCCATTTCAACTGAACTATTTTCTTTTCTTTGGCCGAAAAATCTGTTACCAAAAATAGTTCGTCCCATTTTCCGTCTCCATCCAAATCATTAACCTGAGATGGAATCGGTTCATTTTTATAGCTCAAAAGCGGAAAATCCTTTGCTATTCCTTTTTTGTCAATAACACTTCTTTTTATCGTTACCGCTTTATCCGTCAGTTTCATATCCGAGTCGTTGGATAACGTCACTGTAGAAATTACCCCATTCTGCTGTGCTCTGCAACTCATAATCGACAATACCGCCAAAGCTATCGGTACGAATAATTTAAAATTAGATTTCATTTTATTGTTTAAGTTTTTTTATGTTTAAGTTTTGCGAATCGACTTTTCTATTTCACCGCCACATCCCATATTTTAGACATTCTCGACTTTCCTTTTGGTCCTTCGATGTATAAAACAACAATGTATTTCCCAGCCTCTTTGTATTGATGTATAGGATTTTGTTCCGTTGAAGTCGTACCGTCACCAAAATCCCATTTCCAGGATTTGATTTCCCCTTCTGATTGGTCGATAAAAGCAACCATTCTTCGGTTCATGTCAACTGTGTAAAATTTCCATTTTGCAACAATGTCTTTTTTAAATTCTTTTTCCAATGGCATCAGCTTAAAAGGCAGACTATAATCGGCATTTCCATACATTTTGTGTTCTTTGGATAAATTCCAAAATCCGTTGTTGGCTTCTTTATTTACATCGTCATAATCAATAATTGCCCAACAAAGTCCAATGTTTTTGTTTTCTTCCAAAATAGATTCCACCGCTCTTTTGGGATCGTTTCCAGCATAGTCAAAAGGCGTAATCCAAAATTCCAGTGTCAACTTCCCCGATTCGCCCGGTTTAAAATTATAATGTGTCGCGGCATTCGCATACGGCAATTCCTTTATCCACGGCTGACTGCCCCAAACCAGCGTCCAGTCTTTGCCTTCTGCGGGAGTAAAAATATGATAATTTTGGGCATGAACTCCGTGATACGAAAAATAAGCGTCCATCGTATTCGTCAATGCTTTATTGGGATGAAAACGGTCAATGAACGGCCCACCAGATTGATCGGCATCGACAATCAATTCGAAAGTGTCATTATGAAGTCCTGGCAACGAAAAATCCCAATAATCATCGTAGGCTTCATATAAAAAATACAGACGGTTCAAACCTTTTACCCAAGCGACTTTTACCTTTACATCCAGATTTTTTGGATCAGCCTTGGACTGTTTTCCGCTGTCTTCCCAAAGTTCATTCATCCCAACGGTATAAGTCTCGGGAACCATCTTCCAATCATCGGCATTTCCGTCTATTGTTGGAATTTTATTGGCCGGAAATTGAAAAACTTTAAACATTCTCGTGTCCTGTGACCAACATTGGATTCCGAAAAACAGCAACAAAAATACTATCAGTATATTTTTTTTACTTGGTATCATCTGGTAATTTATTTGAATCAAAAAGCTTTTTTAAATTACAACTTTAGAATATATATCCCTTTATTTTTTTGCAAGATTTGGGGACTTTCATATAAGGCAACTTCCAAATATATTCATTAAAAATAGTTTTACTGTCCTGTAGCATAGGGTTCTCGAAAACATCAAATATCACGGTAGTATTTTTAAAAAAACAGCGAAAATCTGCGAAGTCTGCGAGCTTTTTTTTCACGCTGACTTCGCTGACTTTCCCAGATAAAACTAATTAATCCGACAATATTACTTTGATTGCAGGGCAATTTTCGCGCTTTTTAATCCTTTTCCGGTAACAGATAATTCGATTGCTCCCGCCTCTGTGGTTGATTGCACCAAAACGACCAATTTACCGCTGAATAATTTCATGGTAGGCAAATGGAATTGTTCCAATGAAGTTGCGTCACCATTACAGGCTGCACGATAAATTCCTTTTCCGTTTACGCTAAAGTTAAGCTGTTGCGTGGCCGTTGGACAAAGGTTTCCGTTTTTGTCCACAACCGAAACGGTGACGAAAGACAAATCCTCGCCATTGGCTTCCAGAGTTGTTCTGTCGGCTTCCAGTTTTATTTGGTACGGATTTTCAGCGGTATGAATTTCCTCCTCGGCAACCGCTTTTCCGTCTTTGTCTAGCGCCACCACTTTGAGGGTTCCCGGCTCGTATTTTATATCCATCCACATCAAACGATACCTCTTTTGTGGCGAGGTATTATTTTTTTTCTGAATTCCCATACTTTTTCCGTTAACGAAAAGCTCAGCGCTGTCATAACTGGTGTAAACAAACACTGGAGTCGTCTGACCTTCTCTTCCTTTCCAATTCCAATGTGGTAAAATATGGAGTGTTTTTTCATTGGTATTCCAACGACTTCTGTAGAGATAAAATCGATCTTTTGGTAAACCCGCCAAATCACTCAACCCAAAATACGAACTTCTGGAAGGCCATTTTTCGTCATAAGGTGTTGGTTCTCCCAAATAATCAAAGCCTGTCCAAACAAATTCGCCAATTACCCAAGGTTTGTCATCCTGCAAAATAAAATCATCTTCGGGCAGATTGGACCAACTGCAATATTCCAAATCATAGGAAGAACACTGATAATCATCATATTGTTTAGATACCGCTTTCTCGACCGGAAATTTATAAATACCACGGGAACTCACCGTCGATGCGGTTTCGGAACCTAATATAAATCCTTGTGGAAATTTTTTGAAAGCTTCATCATACAAATGAACACGATAATTCAGCCCGGGAATATCCATCAATGCACCAAATCCTGATTCCATCGTGGCTTTCACCTGATCCATCCCTACAGTAACCGGTCTGGTTGGGTCCTCGCGATGAAAAATTTCCTGTAACCATTTGGCTCTTTTCACGCCTTCGGCACCCCATTGGTCTGGCACTTCATTACCAGAACTCCACATCACAATTGATGGATGATTTCTAGTTGCGTGAACCAAATTCACAATATCTTTTTCGGCATCTTTTTCAAAAAAACGGTTATAGCCATTTTTTACTTTTGGCTTTGCCCATTCATCAAAACTTTCGGCAAGAAACATAAATCCCATTTCGTCACACAATTCCAATTGCTCCAATGATGGCATATTGTGCGAACTACGAATGGCATTGCAGCCCAAATCTTTCAAAATCGTTAATTGTCTGCGTAAAGCCGCCTTGTTGATTGCCGTCCCGATAGGCCCCAAATCATGATGAAGACAAACACCCTTGAATTTTCGGATTTGACCATTTAAGCTAAAACCTTTATTGGGTTCAAATTTAATGGTACGAATTCCAAATCGGGTACTAGTTTCGTCTTTCAGGACATCGCCATCATACAATTGCGAAATTGCCGTATAGAGATAAGGCGTTTCCGGACTCCACAAATGCGGATTTTTTACGGCAATATTTTGCTCAAATTCATTTCCAAAAAGAGCATTCGATTCATTTGTTGCCACTTCGTTTCCGTTAGCGTCTTTAATTTTTGTAATGATGCGTAGGTTTTCGCCAGAAATTTTTGTCTTAACATTCACTTTTGCCAAATCATCAGAAACCACCGGAGTTGTGATGAACGTTCCCCATTGGTCAATACTTTCTTTATTTTTGACAATCAATTTTACTTTTCGGTACAAACCGGCACCCGGATACCAGCGGGAAGACTCTCCCTTATTGGACAAATGAACTGCCAAATTGTTTTTTGCATTGGCAGAAACAAAATCGGTTATATCAAAATAAAAGTAATTGTAACCATAGTTCCATTCACCTACTTTTTTGCCGTTCACAAATACTTTTGGCTCGCTCATGGCACCTTCAAAAAGCAGAAGTACTTTCTTGTCTTTATTCAAATCAGGCACTGAAAACTGATTTCGATACCACGCTTCACCAATATAGGGCAAAGCTCCAGTTCGACCGGTTTTTTCGGTGGCCACTTTTTCTCCATTTTGGACAATAGCGGTCACTTGTTTGTCCACTTCTTTATCAAAAGGTCCATAAATAGCCCAATCATGAGGAACGGTTACCGATTGCCATTTTGAATCATTAAAACTATTTTCAAAAGCTTTTTCGTTTTGACCTTTGGCAAATTTCCATCCTGACTTTAGCTCAATAATTGTTGTTTTTTGGGCGAATGTCATTAGATTTAAAAATAAAAATGCCAAAAATAGGTTTGACTTACATTTCATTTGTCTTTTATTATTTTTTTTAGGAAAGTTATAATTTCATTTCAAAACTTGCTCTCAAAAATACCAATCCCAGAATCCTTTTAGACTGCTCACGAAGTCTATACAGAATCTGGGATTATGCAACTACTTAAACACGAAAACTTTCAATAATTATTTTTTTTATGGTTATCCGCTATGTTGCCCATAAGCCGAAGATAGACCACAGATTGAACGGATTAAACTGATTGTCACAGATTTTTTTGATGCTTCCATTTTTAAAATTTGTGCAAATTCGTGTAATTTGTGGCAAAAAAAACCTTATTAGGTACGATTACGGACAAGCATATATTTTTTTATATATAAATTCATTATTAATCAAGATGAAATACTTCAATCAATGAAGTTGACTCCGGAGAGTTATCAGGATTGGTTTCCATAATATCGGCCATATAAGCCCACCATTTTTTTACAATAGGATGACTGGGCAAAGAATCGAAATCAAAATCGGCACTTATCTTTTGAACTGCAAAAAGAATCAGGGTTTCTTCGTCAAGAAAAATACTGTAATCCTGTATTCCTGAATCCGAAAGCAAGGCTTGAAGTTCAGGCCAAATCTGGTCATGACGCTTTTTGTATTCCACTTCAAAACCCGGTTTTAATTTCATTTTGAAAGCATTTCTAACGGTGTTGTTTTTCATTTTTTGGTTGGTTTAAGGTTAATATAAACAAGTTTATCTCTATTGCAAACAATTTCTCCATTGACGTATTCCAGCTCCGCAACCTGAATGGAACTCCTTCTGGTTTCGTAGCTGTCAATTCCTTTATTTTCGGGCGTTCTTCCAGGATGCGTGAAATAGAACACATAAGCTTTGTTGCCATTTACCACCACATCAGGATGTCCCCCGATTACTTTGTCATCAACTCCCGTTCCGGGTATTTGCAATATGTTTTTCTCCTGATGATTCCAATTGACAAAATCTTCGGAGGAATAAACTCCTAATCCTTTCCAGGCATCAATAACCATCCAGTTTTTGTCTTTCCATCTAAATACCTTTGGACCTTCACCTCGGTCTTTTATCACTTTTTTTCCGCTGTCTATCCACTTGTACAAATCTTTACTATCTGCATAATATATGGACTTTCCTTCTTTTTCGTTATTGTAATACATTCGCCAATTTCCGTCGGGCAATTGAAAAACGGAAGCATCGATACTGCGGTCGGATGCGAGAGTCAGTTTGGATTCAAAATTCCAGTCAGTCAAATTTTTACTCGTTAAATGTATGATGTAACGCGGATGATTCCAGTCTTCAAAAATACCAGGAACAATCGTAAGATACATATGGTATTTCCCCTTGTGCATAATCACGTCCGGAGCCCAGTAGGTAACATCTTTAGTAGAATAATTGATATTGCAGTTGGTTTTATATTTCCAATGTGCACCATCTACAGATTCGGCAATTCCTATCGGAGTCCCATGAACCCAACTCACTCCGTTACCACCAATATTTGCCCTTCTGTTGGTATAAAACATGTACCATTTTTTTTCTTTTTTGTTCCAAATAATAGTGGGATCAGCAGCACCATCATAAATGGAGTCTCGGAACAACGGCTTATCAGCAATTTTACCTTCTTCTTTTTCCGAATTATTCTGAGCAAAAAGAGGCAGACAAAATAAAACCATCAAAACAAAAAAAATCTTTTTTAAAGAACCCGTTGAAGTAACTTTCATAAAGGATTATTAGTTAATTCAAATATATTTATTTGTTATTTTAATAGTATCCTGTGCTATACTGTAACTTTTTTTGCAAAAAAAGGATTCACAACAATTACAAAATACTTTTTCAAAATGGATTATTGCATTACTCTTTTAAAGATTCTATTACTTATATGGAAGCAAAAAAAACCGCCCCAAAAAATTGAGACGGTTTTTCCAATAAAAAATAACTATAATTACTAATAACCAGGATTTTGCCAAGCTTTCTTTTGAGCATCAGACAAGTTACTATTATCTTCATTCAATAAACCATCAATAAATGTTTGTGGAATAGGACGAAGTTCATGTTTACCTGCAGTAATAAATTTAGCTTCAGGATTAAATAATTTCGTACGTTTAATCAAAGTACCTGTACGCGATAAAGTCTCCCAACGATCATATTCACCCAACAATTCGCGGGTACGCTCGTTAAGAATAAAGTTTAATGCACGATCCAAATCACTTGACGCACCTATTTGAGAAAGTATTGCCTCATCTTCAGCAGGCAAGTTTGCAGGGAATGATGTCAATTGCAAATTAGATGCTGCCGTAGTAACTGGTTGCCCAGGATTAGACAAATAATAGGTGTTCATATTCAAATTTGCATTAACAAAATTTGTTGCTGCAGTTCCAGTATTTAAAGGGTTTACTTTAAATGCCTCAGAACCATCAATATAATATGATCTATTTTCACCTGCTTTCCATTGAGCACGGGCTCTTACCACATTGATATCAGCCATTGCACTACCATATTGTCCTAAACGAGCGTAACATTCAGCACGTAAAAGATACGTCTCAGCCAAACGAGCCATGATTACATCACGATGAGCATCATTTCTTTCTCCAGTACGAGATCCGTCATCTGTTTTATTGATTCCAGCATAAAAGTTACAAATAGGAGTAGCCTTAAAGTTAGGAGCTACATATGTGCCATTTTGATACAAGACCAATGAAGCGGGTGCATACTGTCCCACTTTGGTAGTCAAAGATCCTGAAGTAGTCGTTTGTCTAGCACCTGAGGCACCTCCCCATGCAGGCAAACGGCCTGCAACATCTTTCCATGTAGGATTTTGAACACTTGCACCGAAAGTAAATCCGTTATAAGTATTGTCTGCTTTAGTATTCAAAATCATTACAACCGCAGGATCACCCAATGCAACATTATTTGGATTAGGAGTTCTTAAAGTAGTCACACCGTAAACAGTCTTAAATGTTTTCCACATACGTGCGTCATTTACGTGATTGTAAACAGCATAACTATACTCTGTAGGACGACAACGTTGGAAGTCCATGGAACCAATCCAAACCCCACGAGCTACCCAACCTCCAGCAAAACTTGAAAATTGAGGACTAAAATAATTATAGGTACGATTTCCGAAACGACCACTAGTTATAGCATCACCATTATGGCCTGCAGCCATTAATATTTCATTCAATTGTTCATTTGGACAATCTATACCAGTCCATCTGGAATACAAATCATTATAATCCGGAGTTAATGCACCACGTGCACTGATTGCATAACTACAAGCATCCTTTGCCTCATTATAATCAGCTGTTCTATAAGCACTGTTCCAAGAATTATTTCGCTCGGATGAACGGAATAATAAGGCTTTTGCCAAGAAATGGGCTGCAGTTGCTTTTGTCCAAGTTATTCCTTTCCCATAAGTATATATTTCTCCTTCAAAAAGATTATACGCATTACGAAGATCAGATATTACCTGAGCCCAACACTGCTCTTCGGTTGCTCGAGTGAAATTACGAACAACACCTTGTGCCGGTACCGTTTGAAGAACAACACCGCCATACTGTGCGGTAAGACGATAATAATTATAGCCACGCATAAAATATCCGTGTGCTAAAACACGATTACGAACTTTTACATCAGTAATCACGGTAGGTGCTTTTGCAATAATCGTATTGGCAGAGGCAATACCATAATACATCTCATCCCAAAGAGCGTTAGGGTTAGTAGCATTTCCGTTGGCAGCTCCTGTTCCTGTAGTTGCCCCAACCGGTCCCAAACGATTGTCGTAGGTATTCCACATTTCATTGGTAAGGTCATTGGCATTGGTAAACTCATCTGTACCATATTGAGTAATCCCATAAGCCCACTCAAAACCAAAATGCCAACGAATATTACCATAAAGAGACACTGACAAATCCTCAAGTCCCTCAGGAGTATCAAAATATGCTGTCGAATATCTACTGTTTTGTTCTTCGTTCAAAAAATCATCCGAACAGGAACCAAAGGATAGCCCTATCAACACCAGAAAGACAATGCTTATATTTTTAATATTGTTCATATTTCTTATTTTTTAATATTAATTCATTTATCTATTAGAACCCAACTTCAAGCCCCATAACAAAACTTCTGTTGTAGTAGGTCGAGTTAGTATCAAAATCATACCAATTCACTGATTGATATAAACTGCCAGGGCTAATAGCCTGTGCGTAAAGTTTGAAATTCGCTACACCTATTTTTGAAGTAAGATCTTTAGGGAAATTGTAGCCTAAAGAGATATTACGAATTTTTGCAAAGGCTGCGTCCGTAAACCCAAGTAAACCAGAAAATTGATCTCTTGAACCTGCTGCAGCTTGACCCAATATAGGTTTTTGAAACTCTGCATCTGTATTTAACGGTGTCCAATAATCGGTTTCACGCTGATTAGCATGAGCGGTCATTGCCTCACCTCCTAAAGATGCCATATACCCCATGCGCCCGAATATTTCAATTCCCAATTCAAAACCTTTATACGCAAATGTATTGTTCCATCCCATAGTCCAATTAGGATTACTGTTACCAAGAACTACCTGGTCAGCGTTTGTCATTTTGTAATCACCGTTTTGGTCTTTAGGACGCACATTACCAGGCACAAAGCTATAACCGTTTCCAGGAGCATTCCATTTAGCCATTTCAGCCTGATCTTCAGGAGTATCTTGCCACAATCCTAAGTTATCGTAACCGTATTGAACGGCAATTGACTTACCTATAAACCATCTGTTTTGAATATCATCGTTTTTACCAACAGCTAATTCTTCAATTTGATCTTTTTGCCAAGCTCCAATCAAAGTAGTTTCCCAAGTAAATCCACTTTCAGTCTGTATCGGAATAAGATTAAGCGTAACTTCAACACCTTTGTTACTAGTTTTTCCAATATTGGAAAAAGTACTAGGATAACCTGTTACTGTAGAAATAAGAGGCTGTAATATCAAATCGTTTGTATACGACTTATAACCTTCAACAGTTCCACTAACTCTATTATCCAAGAAACTAAAATCAATTCCCAAGTTATATTGGGTAGTTTTTTCCCATCCCAATTCTGGATTAGGCATTGGAACCTGAGTACCTGTATAATAAGGTTCGTTGGTCGTATAGCCTTGTTCATTTGACCTTCCGTTAAAAGGAAGCCACACTGAAGAAATGTTACCTAATGTTTGGTAAGGATCTACAGATGAGTTACCTGTAACACCAACACCTAGACGAAGTTTTAAATTTTGAATCCAATCCACATTGACCATGAAATCTTCTTTATTGATTCTCCATCCAAAAGCTGCCGATGGGAAAAAGTCCCATTTATGACCTTCAGACAATTGCGAAGCTCCATCCCAACGACCAGATAGCGTCAATAAGTAACGACCATCATATCCATAGTTCAAACGCGCCATATAAGAAGAAAGTTGGCGCTGAGTAAGATTAGAACTCATTGCAGCACTATTCGCTGGATTTGTTAAATCTACAGTTCCAAAGGCATTCCACAAGAAAGATGGCTTAGCTATATTATTGGCTTGCATCGATGATTCTTCGATATCCCATGATGAAGCAGACTGAAGCAATGTTACACCTACATTGTGTTTACTTGCAAAGGTGCGATCGTAAGTTAACATATTATCCAAAGTCCACGAAAAATCACGACGATTTCTAAGTCTGGCAAAATTGGTTCCTGCACTTCCATCAGCATTCACTTTAAGTGAAGAAGTTCCATCAATATACACACCCTCTCTCCAATGACGGAAGTCAGGTCCAAAATTAATTTTATAACTCAATCCTTTTACAGGCTCCCAAATTTTTCCGATATCAAAAGTCCCAGAAAAATTTCCTAATAAGCGCATAATTTGATTTTGCTGTGTACTCTTATCCCACTCGTCCATTATCGTATAAATTCCACTCTCACCTCCTGGATTAATTATAAGCTTACCATTAGCATCATAAGGAACAGCCATATTATAAATAGATTTTGCTGCACCATAAATTGCATTTGGAGCCGAACCGCTACGAGCACTCAAAGTTGACATTCCAAAATCCTGCTCACTCCATGTCGCATTCAAGGAAGCCGACAATTTGAACCATTCAGTAGCTACTACATTAGTACTTGCCTTAGCAGTATAACGTTTGTACCATTGTCCTTTTTGTGTTCCTTGATTATCCAAATAACCAAAAGATCCATAGCCATTTACTTTTTCTGAACCTCCACTTGCACTTAAAACATGCTCAGTAGTAACTCCAGTTTGGGTTACAAATTTTGTCCAATCTGTATTAGTTACTTTAGAAGGATCCCAAGCACCACTCTCCCAACCTTTCAATACATTATCTCTTGAAGTTTGCCCGTCTAATGGACTGTCAAAAAGCAGCCTATCGCTTGCTAAAGTTGCATCTTTCGGATTAATACCAGATGCCCAACGTCTGAAATCAATAAAATCTTCAGCACTCATGGAAGGCGATCTGTCCACAATTTCTTGTGTTGTAACTGTCCCAGCATAGTTCAAGCTAAAGCGACCTGCTTTACCTTGCTTAGTAGTAACGATGATAACCCCGTTAGCTCCACGAGATCCATAAATAGCCGTTGCAGAAGCATCTTTAAGAATATCGATCGAGGCAATATCACGAGGATTAAGCGTTTCGATAGAAGATTCCGACATTAAAGGTACACCATCCACTACATAAAGAGGATCACTACTCGCTCTTATCGAACGTTGACCACGAATACGAACTGATCCCACAGTTCCCGGACGTTCGCTAGACACGATATCTACCCCTGCAGCCTTACCTTGTAAGCCCTCAAGCGCATTGTTTACCGGACGGCTCATCAATTTCTCCGCAGTAACACTTACTATCGCTCCTGTAACATCCGATTTCTTGGCGGTACCGTATCCAACGACTACAACCTCATTAAGCTGAGCCACTTCATCTACCATCACCACATCCAAAGCACTGCTTGATTTATCCACAGTCCTCTCAATCGTTTTCGAACCTGTAGAAGAAAAAACTAATACTTGACCCGGTGAAGCAGAAATTGAATACTTACCATCAAAATCAGTACTAGCACCCACCTTAGTTCCCTTAATAACAACGTTTACTCCGGGAATAGGTAATCCTGTTGCGTCTTTAATCGTCCCTTTAACCACTTTGCTTTGAGCATAAACTGAAACATGCAGTAAAGCAAAAAAGGCAATAGTCAGAAAAAGACTAAATTTACTTTTCATAATAGTTAAATTAAGTTAAAATTTTAGTTTGTTATTCAAATTTATTTAAAACCAAAAAGGAACTTATCCTGCAGTATCCTGCTTGATTCCAAGCGTTTTATCTAATTTGAACAAAGAAAAAACACTTCCTACCCAAACAAGTCGCTAAACGACAATCAATTAACTATTATTTAACTTTTATTTATTTTTTTATTCAACAGAAAAAAATAGCATAAATTAATTAAAATAACAAGAAAAATAGCAAATTCATAAAAAAGAAACACCAAAAAAAAGGTTTTGAAAATAAAAAGACAAAGTAGTCTATTATCAGCAAACAAAAAACCGCCTCAGGATTTGAGGCGGTTTTGAAAGAAACATACTTTTTTTATTAATAACCAGGATTCTGCATAGCTTGTTTTTCATCAGCAGTCAACGGTTTTCCGCTTCCATAAACCCCATCAAGGAAAGTTTGGGGAATTGGACGCAAGTTATGGTACGGTTGGATATTTAGAGCCGCATCAATATTATACGCTTTAGCTCTAGGAACCAAGGTTTTGGTTCTACTCAAATCCTCCCAACGATGGAACTCTCCGCAAAGTTCTCTAGCACGCTCATTCAACACTAGGCACAACATTCTGTCATAATCACTAGCATAGCCCAACTTCGTGATTACAGCTTGATCTTCTGCCGGTAAAGCACTTATATTGGCAATAGTCAAGTTTGTCGCTGTAGTTGCTACTGGAATATTATTTGATTCGTAATAAGAATTTTCAGCTATGTACGAAATTGGAATTCCTGCTTGCCCAGCAGTAGTAAAAGCAGCCGATCCATCAACATAAGCAGCACGATTTTCTCCTGCCTTATAGGCAGCACGAGTACGAACTGTATTGATATAAGTCAGTGCATCTGCAAAAGAAGCTCCTCCTATTTTTGCCAGACGTACTTTTGCCTCTGCGGCCATCAGATAAGTTTCTGCAGAACGCGCCAATACCACGTCACGAGATCCTCTTATACTTGTCAAATCGATCCTGTTACCATCCATGTATTTGCTTAAAGAAGGAAATCGTACATCTTTATTAAAACCAACATTATCTGCAGCATACGCAACATACACGCTTGGAATGGTTTTTCCAGTTTTTGAATCAATTATAACATCATTGTTTTTAGTTTTTGCAAAACGAGTATCCGAAGGCGTATTTACAATATACATAATACCCAAATCACCATTTTTATAAATCCCCGATGGATTGTTTACGATACTTTTTGTTTGGAAACTTTTCCAAAAACGAGAATCATTCACTTTATCAAAAACATCAAGCGTAAAATAAGTTGGAGCCAAACGGCTAAATGGTCTTCCTCCTGCCAGATTACGTTTCATTTGAGGCAATTGATCATACGTTGAAAGGAAATACAAATGCTGTTGGTTTGCTACCGTAATCAATGTACTGGCATTAAACTGAGCAGATAATATTAATTCTGGAAGTTTTTCGTTTGCATCATCTGCAACGGTATATTTCCATAAATTATCAAAGTTTGCCGCCAATGGGTGATGAGAGATAACCTCATCAGACAGAGTAACAACCTTTTGCAAATCGGCTAATTTTGTAGTTCCGTTCCAGCTATCATTAATTTCGCTCGCACGAGACAAATATGCTTTTGCCAAATAATGAGCTGCTGCATCTTTTGTTATTCTAGCAGGAAATCCTGTATTGCTTAACAAGTTATAAGCCTGAGTAAAATCAGCTATTATCTGATCCAAAACAGCCTGAGGAGTTGCTCTGCCAAATTCTAATTGCACTGTAGAATAGGTTTTTGTCACCAAAGGCACTCCGCCATATTGACTTAATAATTTCAAATAATTGAAAGCTCTCAAAAAGTAACCTTCTCCCAACGCTGTTTTCTTAATAGCATCATTGGTAGAATTGATTGTTGTTGCCGCTTCTATTAACTGATTAGCATTACCAATTCCGATATACAAATTGTCCCAATTGGTATTGGCCGCAACAGTATTAGCATTAGACACAGTTACAAAAGCCTTAAAACCTGTTCCGTAATTATTCCATGACCAGTTTGACGGGTCTCCTCCCTGACGAAACTCATCTGTTCCAGATTCAGTTGCAGCAAGAGGAACCTCACCTTGAAATTCTAAGGCAAATACCTGCTCATACGTCCCAACTACCAAGGCCTGAATCCCCGCTTCGGTTTTATAATAATCTTTACTGTAGGCTGTAGTCAATTCTTCGTCCAGGATATTTTGGTTACAAGATGAGCTGCCAATAGCCATTACAGCCAAAAGCAATAAATTTATGTATGGTTTTTTATAATTTTTCATAATATATCTTATTAGAATTGGACATTTAATCCCATTGTGAATCCTCTGTTTGAAGCTGTTGTTTGCGTATCCAAATCTGTCCATTTAAGTTTAGAATAAATCATAAATGGATTGTTTGCCTGCATATACAATCTCAATTTGCTCACTCCAATTTTTTGTGCTAATTCATTTGCGAAATTATATCCCAAAGAAATGTTTCTCATTTTTAGGAAAGTTCCATTACGATATCCCAATACCGGAAAATAAGCATCTCCAGTTCCCGCAGAATAGATTGGTTTTTGATATTCTGAATTGGTGTTGATTTCGGTATAATAATCGATTTGTCTTTGCGCCAACCTTGCACCTTCGTTTTCTCCTAATGTATCATAGATATATCCTGTTTTTCCATACATAAAGAAAGACAATTCAACATTTTTATAAACAAAAGTATTTGTAAGTCCATATATATATTTTGGATCTTTACTTCCTATAATAACGCGGTCGTTATTGGCATCGATTTTATAATCTCCATTTTGATCAACTGGCCTTGCGTTACCAAATGAGAAAACATTGGCACCGGCAGCAGCATTAAATTTTGCCATTTCGGCAGCATCTTCAGGTTTCCAAATTCCGTTTGATTCAAAACCATAAATCACGTTTTGAGGTTGCCCGATGAACAAGTTGTTGTTAATGTCATCAAATTTTCCGTTTTGCAAAGAAACAATCTCACTGTGCTGATAAGAAGCACTAAGACTGGAACTCCATTCAAAATCTTTGGCAACCACATTCACGGTATTCAAAGTTAACTCAACCCCATTTCCTTTTGTTTCCCCCACATTTTGATAGGTATTAGTAACCCCAAGTGGCGTTGGAACACTACTTCTTAGCAATAAATCGTTTGTATTACTTGTATAATATTCTAAAGCACCGGATACTCTACTATCAAACAATGAAAAATCAAGACCATAATTGAATTGTGTTGTTTTTTCCCAACCCAAATCAACATTACCCAACGAAGTGTTATTTGTCACCCCAGATGTTGTTGATCCCAATGGATAAACTACTCCTAACAATGGTGGAGTTGTACTATAAGCAGGTACAGCAGCATTTCCTGTAACACCGTAACCAGCTCTCAATTTTAATTGGTTAACCCATTTTACATCTTCCAAAAACTTTTCTTTACTTAAAACCCAAGCCAAGGAAGTACTAGGGAAATAATCACCTTTGTTTCCTTCTGCCAATTGCGAAGCTGCATCCCAACGAAGCGATGCTGTAACCAAATACTTGTCGGCATAACCATAATTTACTCGCCCCATATAAGATGACAATGCATTCTCAACCAAACCTGAAGAATAACCTGCAAGTGTCACGTTTGATGGAGTAAGTGCATTCCATTTGTTGGCAGGGTTTTTAACATCATTGGCAGACATAGCACTTGTCTCATTTTCATATTGCATTTGCGAAGCCAATAAGGTTACACCAAAATTATGATTGCCTAATGTTTTATTATAAAAAATCAAGTTGTCTAAAGTATAGGAAACCGTTTGTTCCTTATTTAAGGCTGCATAACTTGTTCCTGAACGGATACCCGATTTACCATCTAAATATATTCCTTCACGGAATGAAGTCAAATCTGGACCAAAATTGATACGGTATTTTAACCCATCAAGCCAAGATGTAACTCCGCCCAAATCAAACTGAGCATATAAACTACCAAAAGCGCGCATTGTAACACGTTGATCTTGCGAGTATTTATCTTCATCAACCGGAGTTCTAATTGCAGAATCTCCTCCTGGATTATCAATTCTATTTCCGTTATTATCATAAGGAACAGCATAAGGAAGGTTGGTACGTGCAGTTGCATATATACCTGTAGAGCTTGTAACTGCGGTTCTTCCTGTATTGGACTGACCATATTCATTTATACCATAACTTGTATTAAGACTAACCCCCATGGAAAACCATTTGGTAGGCGTAATATCAACATTGGCAGTTCCGGTGTAACGCTTGAAGCTTTGGCCATTTAGTGTTCCCACATTATCCAAATACCCAAAAGATCCATAGGCCTTCATTTTTTCAGTACCTCCACTAACTCCCACGGTGTGTTGTTGAGTAACTCCTGTACGGGTAACAAATTTAGTCCAATCCGTAGTGGCTACTTTAGAACCATCCCAAGCGGTAGTAATGTTTCCGTTTGCGTCTTTCCATCCTTTTTCGATGTTTGCCCAAGCATACGGATCTGCTGTAGCCACAAAAATAGCTTTATCATTTGCGATAGTTGGTTGATCTCCTCTTGGGAAACCACTCGGATTAGAGTAATATCTTGCCCAACGACGAAATTCAATATACTCGGCTGCAGTCATATTTGGAGCATTTTCGTGAATCGTTTCAGTAACAAGGGAAGTGTCATAATTTAAAGTAAACTTCCCGTTCTTACCTTTTTTGGTTGTAACAATTACCACCCCATTTGCACCACGCGAACCGTAAATAGCGGTAGCCGAAGCGTCTTTTAATACGTCGATCGTCTCAATATCAGTAGGATTCAAAAATCCGATTCCTCCTGAATTTGGGTCAACACTGATTTTTCCCGCTGTATCAACATTAAGTTTAGAATTCAT
This sequence comes from Flavobacterium gilvum, assembly GCF_001761465.1. NCBI lineage: Bacteria > Pseudomonadati > Bacteroidota > Flavobacteriia > Flavobacteriales > Flavobacteriaceae > Flavobacterium > Flavobacterium gilvum. The sequence continues at coordinate 3,937,950 of NZ_CP017479.1, forward strand.
AGGAATTCCGTCTACTACATATAGAGGAGCATTAGAAGCCGAAATAGAACGCGCTCCACGAATAGTGATACTTTGCACTTCTCCAGGACGCTCGTTAGTACCAACGTCAACCCCGGCAGCTTTACCCTGCATGGCTTGCACGGCACTCACAACAGGTCTTGAAGCAATATCTTCGGCATTTACGCTCACTACAGATCCTGTAAGATCCTTTTTCTTTTTTGTCCCATAACCTACAACAACAACCTCATCTAGGGTGTTATTTTCTTCTTTCAGGACAACATTAATTTGAGAAGACTGTCCCACCGTTATTTCCTGAGTCTTGGAACCCACAAAACTATAAACCAGAATAGCCCCGGGAGAAACACTGATGGTATAGTTTCCATCAAAATCTGCTGTTGCTGCTTTTTGAGTCCCTTTGATAAGAACACCAGCACCGGGCAAAGGCAAACCAGAAGCATCCGTTATTTTTCCTTTAACCACTTTGTCCTGAGCATAGCCCGACGAACTCATCAAAGCAAACAGCATCATAATAAACAAAAAAGGTAATTTGTTTTTCATAAAAGTTAATTTTTAGTTAATTAATTTAGTCGAAACAAATATATCCAGTAGCCCTCCTCTATCTATCCTGCACTATCCTGTATTTTTATTAAAAAAGAACATTATTATCAATAATTTTTATAAAATTTAAATAAAAAATCTCTTTTAAAACTAAATTAAAAGTGATTATAAAAAAATATCTTAAAATAACATGAAAATAACTTTATTTATACTTATTATATTATTTAATAAAAAACTATAAAAAACACATAAAAAACAACTTTTTTCAATAAATCATTCACACTTTAATCAAAACAGGACTCAACAGGATACTATTCACATATACTACTTATAATTTTACGCTAAACCATTATTTTGATATAATGATTACAATTTTATCAAAACATAAATTAACCTAGAACCAAAGAACAGTATCCAATTATGAAACCAAACCTTCGAAATCAATTACTACTATTCATATTCTTTAGTACGTTAATCACTTTTGGACAAGAGACAGTAAACTCTCCCTGGCCTAAATCTTCAAACATAAATCAGCCTTGGGCCCGTTGGTGGTGGATGGGAAGCGCAGTGGATAAACCTAATCTTAAAAAAAGCCTTTTAGATTTCCATAAAGCAGGAATTGGAGGTGTCGAAATAACTCCTATTTATGGTGTAAAAGGTGAAGAAAACAACTTTATTGATTACCTATCGCCAAAATGGATGGAAATGCTCGATTACACTATCCATGTAGCCGACAGTCTTCACATGCAGGTTGATATGGTTCTCGGGACAGGATGGCCTTATGGCGGTTCACATGTCACCTTGCCTCATGCTGCTACAAAATTGGTTGTCGAGAAATACCAATTGAAAAAAAATGAAACATTTGATCGAAATATTAAAGTTGAAAACACTAAAGAAAAACAACCTGCAGAACTTTTATATGTTGTTGCTTATGGAAGTGATGGATCTGTTATCAATCTGACAAATCAATTAAATAAAAACGGCTCAAAACCAGAGGATAAAGGTATCGACGGAAAATCCATCTCTATTCCTAATCCATTAGAACCAAATAAATTAAAATGGAAAGCTAAAAAAACGGATTATACACTATATGCCGTTTTTAGTGGTAAAACCGGACAACAAGTTAAAAGATCAGCACCGGGAGGAAGCGGTTTTACATTAGATCATTATTCAGAAGAAGCCTTAAATGCTTACGTAGTTCCATTTAATAATGCTTTTAAAGGTCGTGAAGGAAAAATCAGAGCGATTTTTAATGACAGCTATGAAGTTTACGGAACCGATTTTACACCCAATTTCTTTGAAGAATTTCAAAAACGAAGAGGCTACGATTTAAAAAAGCAATTACCCTTATTATTAAGTGAAACTGATAATGAAATTGGTAACCGAATAAAAAGTGATTATCGTCAGACTATTGGCGATTTATTATTGAACAAATTTGACAAACCCTGGACACAATGGGCACATTCTAAAAACTTTAAAACCAAACTTCAGGCACACGGTTCTCCTGGAAATTTAATTGATTTATATGCATCCGCAGATATTCCAGAGTGTGAGACTTTTGGCTCTATGCCATTTGATATTCCAGGTTTTAGAAGAGAAAAAGAAGACATTCGCGAAGGCGATGCTGATCCGGTAATGTTGAAATTTTCATCTTCGGCAGCTCATATTTCAGGAAAAAAGCTGGTTTCTTCTGAAACATTTACTTGGCTACGCGAACACTTTAAAACCGCTTTATCACAATGTAAACCGGAAGCAGAGGATCTCATGCTGAATGGAGTCAATCATATTTTTCTTCATGGTTCCACTTATTCTCCGGAAAGAGCAGCTTGGCCGGGATGGCAATTTTATGCATCTGTAAATTTTAATTCCAATAATAGCATTTGGGAAGATGCTCCTGCTTTGTTCTCTTATATAGCAAACTGCCAATCGATGTTGCAACAGGGAAAATCAGACAATGAAATATTGCTTTATTGGCCTATTTTTGATAATTGGGATAAATACAAAAAAGGAAGTTTATTTGTTGAATACAAAATACATTCTTTATCTGATTGGTTGTATGAAACTTCATTTTATGATACAACCAAAAGCCTTATGAAAAAAGGATATGGAGTTGACTTTATCTCAGATAATTTTATAGCTGAAGCAAAAGTAGTGAACGGAAAAGTAAGTTTGCCTGGCGGGACTTTTAAATCACTGATAATTCCTGCTTGCAAAAAAATGCCTCTTGTGACTTTACAGAAGCTTATTGAGTTGAAAAAAGCTGGTGCAAATATTATTTTTGAAGGATTACCAGAATCTGTTCCAGGTTTTTATGACTATCAAAAACAAGAACAAGAACTTAAAAGCCTTTTAACTGCTAATAGCGAATTGGTTAAACCAACAACGGACATTTTTAAAACACTAGAAGACACTCAAATATATCCTGAAACGCTTGTAAATACAGGCTTAAAATTCATTCGAAGAAATATTGATGGAGAAAAAATATATTATGTAGTAAATCATACTCCAAAAACAATAGACGAATTTATTCCGCTTCAAATTGGCAATAAAGAAGTTGTAATTTTTGATCCTCTAAATAGAAATTATGGGAACGCTATTGTAAAGAAAGAGGCGAATATTACGTTGGTAAAAATCAAAATAGAACCGGGACAATCTTATTTTCTAAAAACAGAAAACACCGCTTCGCAAAAGAAATGGAATTACTACGAACCAACTGCTGAAGCGGTTCCGTTAAAAGGAAATTGGAAAATTACTTTTGATAAAGGCGGTCCGCAATTACCTCCTAGCGCAACGGTTTCAAACCTAGAATCTTGGACAAAATTAGGGCCTGAAGCCGAAGCTTTCTCAGGTTCTGCGACATACACACTTCAATTTGATAATCCGAATATCAAAACAGAATCATGGAGTTTAAATCTGGGAGATGTTCGCGAAAGCGCAAAAGTTTGGTTAAATGATGAATTTATTGGAACCGCATGGTCAGTTCCTTTTAAATTGAATATCGGAAAATTAAAAGCTGGAAAAAATACTTTAAAAATTCAGGTTACCAATCTGTCTGCCAACCGAATTAGGGACAAAGAAATAAAAGGTGAAGAATGGAAAATTTTTTATGAAATCAATATGGTTGATAAAGATTATAAAAAATTCGATGCCACAAAATGGAATCCGATGCCTTCCGGATTATTAGGACCAGTAACTATTACTCCATTAAAACAACAAAATTAATCACATTAAATAATAAATATAAAAATGAAAAAAGTAGTATTGTTTTTCGCCATCTGTTTTTTATTCACAAGTTCGATAGGCGCACAACAGCCATTTGATAAAAAACTAGTATTAAAACAAATGATGCTTGCCAATGATTATTTTATGCAAAAATGGCCAGATGTGGGCAAAACCATCATTACAAACAAAGAACGCCCAAGTAATATATGGACTCGCGGCGTATATTATGAAGGACTTATGGCTTTGCATGAAATCTTCCCAAAAGAAGCATATTATGACTATGCCTATGCTTGGTCTGAATTTCATAAATGGGGATTCAATGGAGGAAATACCACCCGCAACGCCGATAATTATTGCGCTGCACAAACCTATATTGATTTATATAATTTAGAACCCGATTCTAAAAAATTAAAGAATACAAGAGCGAATATTAATATGCTTTTGAATTCCCCTCAACTTGATGATTGGTCATGGATTGACGCTATCCAAATGGGAATGCCTGTTTTTGCAAAGATGGGAGTGCTTGAAAAAGACAATCGCTATTTTGAAAAAATGTACCAAATGTATATGTATTCCCGAAACAAACATGGTGATAATGGTCTTTTTAACCCAAAAGACGGATTGTGGTGGCGTGATGCCGACTTTGATCCGCCATACAAAGAACCAAATGGGCAAGATTGTTATTGGAGCCGAGGAAATGGTTGGGTAATTGCGGCTTTGGCCAAAGTTTTGACCATTATTCCACAAAATGCACCACACAGAGAGCAATATGTAAACGATCTTAAAGCCATGGCGGCAGCATTGGCACCTATCCAGAGAGCCGATGGTTTTTGGAATGTGAGTTTGCACGATCCAACAAATTTTGGAGAAAAAGAAGCTTCGGGAACAGCTTTGTTTATTTACGGAATGGCGTATGGCGTGAACAACGGAATTTTGAAAAAAGAAACCTATTTGCCAGTAATCCAAAAAGCCTGGAATGCCCTTACCAAAGAAAGTTTACACGACAATGGTTTCTTGGGTTATCTTCAATCAACTGGAAAAGAGCCAAAAGACGGACAACCTCTATCTTATGATAAAATACCTGATTTTGAAGACTATGGATTGGGTTGTTTTTTATTAGCTGGTTCCGAAATTTATAAAATAAAATAATATCTTTTATAAAAAAGACCATTGTCCACCGCTTGGGTATATCGAACTGAAAGTTTACAAGCCCGGACAACTTATTTTTGCCACAAATTACACAAATTGTCACAAGTTAGTTAGTGGAAATTTGTGTAATTTGCGGCAAATTTTTTTTTTGAAACTGAAACTAATATTCACTAAAGTGTATAGTTTTAATCATTTTTAAAACCACAAAAAAATCAATATTTTCATGAACAAACCAAACCTTTTTAGCCAGAAAATAACATTATTACTGTTATTTTTTGGAATGAGTTTTTCTGCTTTTTCGCAAAGCAAAGAAATAAAATTATGGGACAAAATCCCCGGCGCAATTGAAGATGCTAACTACAAGGAAGAATTTAGAAAAGATGATAAAGGAAATATAAACGGCATTCTAAAAGTAACCGAACCCACCCTGAAAATATTTTTGGCAGAAAATAAAGGATTAAAAAATGCAGCTGTAATCATTTGTCCTGGTGGAGGCTATGCCGTTTTATCTCATGAAAAAGAAGGCGACAAAATAGCCAAATGGTTGCAATCTATCGGAGTTTCTGCATTTGTTTTAAAATACAGGTTGCCGAGCGATGTCATAATGAAGGATAAGACCATCGGTCCGTTACAAGATGCTCAAGAAGCTATAAGAATATTACGAAGAAATGCCGCAGAATGGAATCTTGATCCAGCAAAAATTGGCATCATGGGCTTTTCGGCTGGAGGTCATTTGGCCTCAACTTTGTCCACACATTATAATGACAAAGTATATGAATCCAAAGACGACACCAGTGCCCGCCCCGATTTTTCAATGTTGATTTATCCTGTGATTTCTATGGAAGACGGAATAACACACAGCGGATCCAAACAAAACCTTCTAGGAAAAACCCCTAGCGGTGAATTGGTTGCCAAATATTCTAACGAAAAAAAGGTTAACGAAAACACACCAAAAACATTCCTGGTTCACGCCACCGATGACAAAGCCGTTCCTGTTGAAAACAGCATCAATTATTATTTGGCTTTAAAACAAAATAAAGTTCCTGCCGAAATGCATCTGTATGAAAACGGTGGTCACGGTTTTGGATTGGGAGTTGCAGGCACCAATAAAAACTGGTCAAATGCCTGCGAAAAATGGCTGATTGCCAATGGTTTTATTCAAATACCAGACACTTATTTGTTTGCTTATTTCAAAGGAAACGGAGAAGATGGCCTGCATTTAGCTTCAAGTAATGATGGTTACAAATGGGAAGCTTTAAAAAAAGATGCCTCATTTTTGACTCCGGAAGTTGGCAAAGACAAATTAATGAGAGACCCTTGCGTTATCAAAGGCGGTGACGGATTGTACCACATGGTTTGGACAGTAAGCTGGACAGACAAAGGAATTGGTTATGCCTCGTCAAAGGATATGATTCATTGGTCAAAACAGGAGTTTTTACCGGTAATGTCCCATGAAAACAAAACCCGCAACACTTGGGCACCAGAAATCACTTATGACGAAAATTCAAAAACCTATATGATTTATTGGGCATCAACCATTGAAGGTAAATTTCCTGAAACCCAGTCAAATGAGGAAAAAGGATATAACCATAGAATTTACTATACAACAACCAAAGATTTCAAAAAATTCAAACCCACAAAACTGCTTTATGAACCTGGTTTCAATGTCATCGATGCCACTATTGTAAAACAAGGCGAAGGATATACAATGTATCTAAAAGACGAAACAAAAGTTCCGGTTCAGAAAAATCTAAAAACAGCTTTCAGTAAAAATCTAACAGGCCCTTATACCAAAGCAAGCGAACCTATTACTGGCAATTATTGGGCTGAAGGACCAACCGCAATCCAAATAAATGGAGAATGGATAGTTTATTTTGATAAATACACTCAGAAAAAATACGGAGCTGTAAAGCAAAATTCTAAAGGTTGGGAGGACATATCAGATCAAATTAGTTTTCCTGCAGGAACACGCCACGGAACGGTTATCAGGGTTCCCGCCGAAGTTATTACCAATTTGAAGAAAGAATAAAAATCAATGTTGTTTCGATTAAATTTCAAAAGCCTGTAAATATTAATTTTACAGGCTTTTGTTTTTATTACATTTTTAAGAATCTTTATCCTTCATCCTCTTCTTCATCTTCATGATCAAAATTAAAGAAATCATCAGGATTCAATGGAATATCAGCATCGGGGTCTTTATCATGCGCATTTACACCGGGCGGATTAAACAAACCCCATTCATCCTTAATATAATTCCAAACATCAAAACTTGCTACCCAATCAATAAACAGCATTCGAAACTCATCTATTTCCTTTCTAAGCAAATCGATATACTCAACATTTTCAATCCCATGATAGTGAAGGCTTCCTGCATGAACATACAAATCTCGAGCTGCCTTCCGGATAATCGCAGCATTTTCCATCCGCAAATCATATAAATCACCCGCTTCTGCATTAACAATTTTTGCAGGGATTATTATGGCATCTTCCAACATAAATCGAACGCTTGTTTCCTGCAAAATTTCATCATCTTTTGGAATAATCTGAACTAAACCTTCAGTCAACTTAAATATTTGTTCTGCCTTTTGATAAATAGGCATATTATGGATTTTATCTAATTTTGACATTCATTGTTGTTTTACATTATTACAGATTTAATTCGCTTCATAACTACACAAATCTACTATTTTAGGACTAATGCCAAACAAATAAAAATCTAAATTTATACTTTTATAATATCATAAAATGTTCGCTATGGAAAAAACCTATTCTCTTGTTATTCATCCTTCCGAGTCTATTCTTGCTTTGGTGAAATCAATAAAAGAACAACTGGCGACAGAAGTGGGTTGGTTCAACAGTAAAAATTCGGTGGGGCATATTACCATCTGCGAGTTTAAAGCAACCGAAAAACAATTAGAGAACATCAAAAATAAAATCCAAAAAATATGCGATACCCTCTCGGCTGTAAATGTACACTTGAATGAATTTAGTTCCTTTCCCAACGGTGCTTTTTTCATTGCTCCCGACAAGGATTCTCATAAAAACCTGAAGCACATCATGAAACAATTTCACAAATCTTTGTTGATTCCTAATATGCTCAAAAGCGACAATCCTCACCTCTCCATAGCCCGAAGACTCAAACCCGAAAATCTTGCCAAAGCCAATAAAATGTTTACCTCAATAGATCTGAATTTTATCTGTGACAGTGTGGTTTTGAGACAATTTGACGAGCAAATAAAACAGTTTTTTGTTATTGATACTTTAAAATTCGGGGACAATCCAAAAAGTAACATTATTCAAGGGACTCTTTTTTAGTATTTATTTATGATTTTTTTTACAAAACAAAAAAAATGGAATAGCAAAAAGAACTAAATTGCAGTTTAAAAAGAATACTATTTTTCCAAAAAGTTATCAATGAAATTTGCAATAAAATACACCCTCATCATCGCTCTTTTGTTTTTTGTTTCTATTACAAAAGCACAAAAACAAGATATCAATTTCATAGAAAACGATTATAAATCAGCACTTGAAAAAGCCAAATCGATTAAGAAACCAATTTTTATAATGGTTTATGCCACTTGGTGCCCTCATTGCAACAAAATGAAAAGCACCGTTTTAAAAGATCCTGTTGTAGTCGATTTTTTGAACACAAATTACATCAATGTTTCAATAAATGGTGAATCGGAAACAGGAAAGGATTTTATGAAAAATTTTAACGTAACTTCTTTTCCCACCTATTTATACCTGAATGAAAATGAAACCCATCTGTACAGCACCGGTGGAGAATTTACTTCTGAAGAATTTATTTTGGAATCCAAAAAAGCTTTAAACCCAAACACACAAATACCAAATCTGGAAAAAAAATTCAATGACGATAATCGAAGTCCTGAAAACTGTCTTCTTTATTTGAGTGCCATTAGAAAGAGCATTGAAAAATACAAAACGGATGATGTTGTTGCAAAATACTTGGCAACTCAACCAAAAGATCAACTGTTTACAGCTATAAATTGGAGAATTATTGCCTTTGGTCTTAATAAATTGGACACCAAAGAGTTTGATTTTGTTTTAAATCACCAAAGTGATTTTGCCAAAGTTTCTTCTCCTAAAAGAGTCGATGCCAAAATTGTAAGTGTGGTAAATCAAACCCTGACTCATAACATGGAAAATCTGGATTCTATTACCTACGACAAGAACCGAATTATTGCAAAAAATATTAATTCGAAAAAAGTAGATTCTTTAGTTTTCAAATACGATTTACAAATGTATGAAGCCTGTAAATGCTGGACAAAATACAAGCAAACCACATTAGAATCTGTACAAAAATTGGTTTGGAATGATTACAAAACCATTAATGAAATCTCAAAAAATTATGTCCTTCATGTAAAGGAAAAGAAAGATTTACAAACAACTATTATCTGGGCAAAAAAGTCGCTGGAATTAAACAATTCAGCCGAGAGCAATTTTTTGCTTGCGCGTTTATACAACAAAATAAAGGATAAAAAATCGGCCACAGAATACGCCCGAAAGGCCAAAGCTATCATTACTGCCATGGGTTGGGATACCAAAGAAATAGATCAGTTTTATCTGGAATTGGGGATAAAGTAAATTTTATTTCTAAGGATTTTTAGCTTTTTTTTGGATACAACATTTTTTTTGAAAGAAACCTTTCAGGATTCTTTATCAATTTTGCTAAAAAAAAGCTACTACTTTTTGAACTAAAAAAACAACAAAATACCAATTAAAATACTTATATTCAATGTTTTAAAATCACACTTTTAAATTTAATCCTATGGAAACCACAAATGTAAAAGCTTACGGTACCGAAGCAGCAGACGCCCCTTTAAAACAAATGGATATCCAACGCAGAAACGCTTCTGCAAAAGATATTGAAATTGATATTTTGTATTGTGGCGTTTGTCACTCCGATTTGCACACTGCCAGAAACGACTGGGGATTTACGACTTATCCAACAGTTGTTGGTCACGAAATTGTTGGAAAAGTAACCAAAGTAGGAAGCGAAGTAACCAAACTTAAAGTGGGCGATTTTGCCGCTGTAGGATGTTTGGTAGGTTCCTGCCACACCTGTGACAATTGCAAACACGATTTAGAACAATATTGCTCCAATGGATGGATTGGAACCTACAACAGTCCGGACAAATATTTGGGCGGAATGACTTATGGAGGTTACTCCGAAAAAATTGTGGTTGAAGAACACTTTGTGCTAAAAGTACCTGCTAATCTTAATCTTGCCGCTACAGCTCCTCTACTTTGTGCGGGAATAACCACTTGGTCTCCACTTCGTCACTGGAAAGTTGGAAAAGGAAGCAAAGTTGCCGTTGTAGGATTGGGTGGATTGGGACATATGGCCATAAAACTTGCCAAAGGTCTTGGTGCCGAAGTCACCCTTTTTTCAAGAACACCCGGTAAAGAAAAAGATGCCTTGGAGCTTGGTGCTGATGCTGTAATTATTTCGACTGAGACAAGTCAAATGGCAGCTGTAGGAGGAAAATTTGATTTAATTATTGACACCGTTCCTTATGTTCATGACATAAATCCTTATGTTGCAACTTTGAATACCAATGGAACACTGGTTTTGGTGGGTTATTTAGGCGGCTTGGAACCGTTTTTAAACACTGTACCGATGATAATGGGAAGAAAATCTGTTGCAGGCTCTCTGATTGGCGGTATCGCCGAAACTCAGGAAATGCTTGACTTTTGTGGAGAACATAACATTGTCTCTGAAATTGAAATAATTAAAATGCAAGAGATTAATGAAGCCTATGAAAGAATGCTAAAAAGTGATGTTCGTTATCGCTTTGTAATTGATATGGCTTCGCTTAAAGCCTAATTTGCGTAGAGACGTTGCACTGCAACGTCTCTACTAAAGAGAAAACCGTTACTACTTTGACATCAAGTGGTAACGGTTTTATTGAAAAAAATGATTTGGGTACTAATTCAAAATTATTTTTTTTCTAATTCTCGTATATAGTTGACCAGTTTCCATCTTTGGTCATCTGTTAAAATTCCAAAATAAGTAGCCATTGAAGCATTCCCGTGGGTGATTTTCCAAAAAATTGCACCGTCTGACTGATTTTTTACATTTAATGCTAATAAGTTTGCGGGACGAGGCTGCATGTTAACGCCTGCTTCTCCATTCCCCTGACCTTTAACACCGTGACACAAAACACACATTTCATTGAAAATTACTCCGCCTTCTTTAATGGCATTCTGATTTCCTGCAAATGGGTTTTTTAAAGAGCTCGAATATTCTGGTGCAACCCAGCTAATTTCTTGCGCTATACTTTTTGTACCTGACACAATTAGTAAAGCAAACACAACTAAAAGTTTAATTTCTGCTTTCATGGCCTGATGTTTTATTATATAACAAATTTATGAAAACGTTGTAGCAAGAAAGCTGATATTTATCATGAAATCATGAATTTTATAAAGAAAAACCAAAATAACGACACAAAATTAAACAATCCATAAATAAATTAAATTATAGTGATGATTTAATAAAATAATTAACCAAGACAACACAATAAAATCACCTTTTTTAACCAAAATTAATTTCATTATTTATTTGTCAGTAAAGAAATAACTGTCTTTTTTTGATTACTGTTTTAACGACCTCTTTTTAATTAAAAAAATGTCCTTATAACATATTTTGAAGCACAAAGTGAAATGTTTTCTTATAAATTATAAAACGCTTTAATTAGAAAGCGAATTAATAAGTAGAGAATTGCAGATATCAAAGCTAAGGCAATTATGAAGGTGATAATATTGATGACAATATTCGGAACAAAACTCAGCTTAGGATGCACATAAAAAGGCTCACGATGCAATCGTCCGTGGACATTCCGGGCAGCTATTTTTATTCTCTTTTTGATGCTTCGCTTTTTTAGATTACAATATTATGGACTGTGGATTATTCTATACAAATATAATCAATTCAAAAACAAGATTTTATAATCAGCATCAAAACAATTAATTGCTATTTCATTCTTTTTGCCAATAAAAAACCGTCTCACTTTTTGGAATGAGACGGTCTTAAAATTGTTTTAAAATCGATTACAAAATATAATCGGTATTGATGAAATTCGATTCTTTGCTATTCAATAAATCCTGTAAAATTTCATTGTTATAAGCATTATCTTTTGAAGCGACAAAAGTTCTGATAGAGAACGAACGCAAAGCATCATGAATACTCAATGTTCCTGTAGCAGAATCTTTTCTTCCTGTAAAAGGAAAAATATCTGGTCCTCTTTGGCAAGAACTGTTCAGGTTTACTCTACAAACTAAGTTTACCAAAGTATCAATAAGCGGCGCAATAGTTTTGATGTTTTTTCCAAACAAACTTACCTGTTGTCCGTAATTTGACTCAGCCATATCATTCAACGGTTCTTGTATATCTTTGAATGTCAAAACCGGTACTACAGGTCCAAATTGTTCTTCATTATACACTCGCATTTCTTTACTTACCGGATACAAAATAGCCGGATAAATAAAATTATCAGTTCTTTTTCCTCCTTTTGCATTGATTACTTTAGCACCTTTTTCTTTTGCATCATTAATTAACTCCTCAATATAGGCAGGCTTTTCGGTTTCTGGAAGTGGCGTTAATGCTACTCCTTTTTCCCAAGGATTCCCAAATTTCAAGGCATCAACCTTTTCGGCAAAGCGTTTGTTAAATTCAGCTGCTACATTTTCGTGTACATAAATCAATTTCAAAGCTGTACAACGTTGCCCATTAAACGATAATGATCCTGTAATACATTCCTGGATAGCCAAATCCAAATCGGCATCTGGTAAAATTATCGCTGGGTTTTTGGCTTCTAATCCTAATACCAAACGAAGTCTGTTTTTGTTCGGATGCTGATCCTGTAAAGCGATAGCCGCCTTACTATTCCCAATCAAAGCTAAAATATCTACTTTTCCAGATTTCATTATTGGTGAAGCAATTTCGCGTCCTCTACCATAAACAATACTGATTACACCTTTAGGAAAACTATTTTTAAATGCTTCCAACAATGGAGAAATCAATAAAACACCGTGTTTTGCAGGCTTGAAGATTACTGGATTTCCCATAATCAAAGCTGGAATAAGCAACGTAAAAGTTTCGTTCAATGGATAATTATATGGTCCAAGACACAATACTACTCCAATAGGTCCTCTTCGAATCATGGCATTTATACCCTGTACTTTAGAAAAATGGGCTGAATCACTATTTAATTCTTTATAGCTTTGAATAGTGTCATTTATGTATTCTACCGTTCTGTCAAATTCTTTTTCGGAATCACCAAGTGATTTTCCAATTTCCCACATCAAAAGTTTAACTACTTCTGTTCGGGTTTCTTTCATTTTTTCGACAAACTTTTCCATGCATTTGATACGGTCAGCAACTTTCATTGTTGGCCACAATCCTTGCCCATTATCAAAGGCTGCTCTTGCGGACTCGGCCACTTCAAGCGCTTCGGCCTCACCCATAAATGGAATAGAGCCTAATAATGTTGGTGCATATTTTTCGGTTGAAGATATTGTAGAATATACCGGTGTTGTTTTTCCGGTCCATTTTTTTAATTTTCCATTTACCAAATAAGTATCTTGAATCAGAGGGGCTGTTATTTGAAATTCTTCAGGTATTGTATTCATTCTTTGGTTATTTTGGTTTTCTTATTAAAACTTAAAAAAAAGAGGCTGGCGCCTCTTTATATATATTATACTAAATCGCCATCCCATTCTATTACTCCGCCGAGTAAATTATAAGCATTTTCTATGCCTAACTCATTCATTATTTCGCACGCTTTGGCGCTTCTCATTCCTGAGCGGCAATACACATAATAATTTTTGCTTTTATCCAATGCATTAATAGCATCGACAAACTCCTGTCCTTTATGAATATCTATGTTGATAGCTCCTTCGATTATGCCTTGATTGCATTCGTCTTCGGTTCTTACATCCAATATCACAGCATTTTCATCAGCTTCAAATTGGGAAACCCATTCTTCTTGTGTTAAATTCATAATTTATATTTTTTTGTAAAAATACAAGGTTTTTCTCAAACAATATACCTCTTTTTTGTGAATTAATCAAAAAATCAAAGAAAACGTTTTCGTAAAGCATAATCTAAACAGTCAAAAAACATTCCTGTTTTTCCAAATTATGAATCTACTTTTTTGATTAAAATACAAAGCTGGTTAACCACATTCCAAAAAACATAATGAATCTTCATTTTTTAAAACCTTTGGTTAAAATTTCGATAAAAAATAACTTTTTGTTCAAAATCGGTTATTATAAAACAGCTCACTTTTTTACTAATTTTACACTCATTTCAAAATAAAAAATCTAAATGCAAGAACAGCTGAATAAAATATTTCCTTCTTTTTCAAAAGAATTAATTCAGGACATTGAAGCAAATCAGATTGTCAAAAAAATCAATGTTGGCGAAATTATCATGCGCACCGGGCAGTATATAAAAAATACGGTTCTTGTAAGCAAAGGAACCATCAAAGTATATCGTGAAGATATTGATGGCGGCGAATTTTTCATGTATTATATACAAGCCGGGCAAGCCTGCGCCTTATCTATGGTTTGTTCTGTCAATAATGAAAAAAGCCAAATCATGGCAAAAGTAGTCGATGATGTTGAACTCATTATGGTTCCGCTAGATTTGATGGACAAATGGATGATGCAGCATCGTAGCTGGTATGAATTTGTGATTGGCAGTTATCGTAATCGTTTTGAAGAAGTTCTGGAATTAATTGACAGCATTGCATTCCGAGCGATGGACGAACGTCTCGAATTTTATTTAAAAAGACAAGTCGAGGCTTGCGGTTGCAAGGAACTTAAACTCTCGCATCAGGAAATCGGTTCCGATTTGAATACATCGAGAGAAGTCATTTCTAGATTGCTTAAAAAAATGGAACAAAGAGGTCTTGTAGTTTTAAACCGCAACCAGATTGAGATTTTGATGTAGAAAAGGTAATATCAATCTCAAAAATCAAATTCAAAAATCAAATTCAAAAATCAAACTTTAAACTTTTAAACTTTTAAACTTTTAAACTTTAAACTTTTAAACTTTTCCTAAGTGACAAAAGTTACACAACGCCAATAATTGTCTTTGCATCTTTGTGCAAACAAAATGCAAAACATGGAACACGTTGGCTATTTGGCTTCTTTGGCTATAGGTATCTCATTAGGACTGATAGGTGGCGGAGGATCCATTTTGACGATTCCTATATTGGTTTATTTATTTAAAATAGACCCAAAATTGGCCACCAGCTATTCCTTATTCATCGTTGGGATTACAGCTTTGTCGGGATGTTTCAGCCATTACAGATTGGGTAATCTCAAAATCAAATCGGCTTTATTTTTTGGTATTCCTTCCGTATTTTCCATATTAGTAATCCGGGAAGTGATTATTTTAAAAATTCCCAATGTACTTTTTACAATAAATGATTTTCAGGTCACCAAAAACTTCCTGATTATGATTGTTTTTGCCGTATTGATGATAGCTGCTTCTTTTTCTATGATTTACAAAAACAATCCACAGATACATTCCTCGGGGACAAATTATTTACAATTAGCACTAATAGGTTCTGTAGTCGGAATCGTAACTGGTTTTTTGGGCGCAGGTGGAGGATTTTTAATTATTCCGGCTCTTATCTTTTTTGCCAATTTACCTATGAAACAAGCCGTTGGGACATCATTATTAATTATCTTTATTAACTCTTCCATTGGCTTTGCTGGTGATTTATACATTGGAACACCAATCAATTATGCTTTTTTGTTAACCATTTCGGCAATTGCTTTTATGGGAATGCTTATTGGTACTCAATTATCAAAAAAAATAAACAGCGCCAAATTGAAACCTCTTTTTGGGTGGTTCATTTTGGTGATGGGAATTTATATTATTATTAAAGAGATTCTAAGCTTTTAATAAACTTAGAATCTCAGAATCTTAGTAACTTAGTAACTTAAAAATAAATCCATGCAAGTCGAACAAATATATACTGGCTGTCTGGCACAAGGTGCTTATTATATCACTTCTAATGGAGAAGCGGCCATAATCGATCCGTTGAGAGAAACACAGCCCTATTTGGACAGAATTGAGCGTGACGGAGTTGAACTGAAGTATATTTTTGAAACTCATTTTCATGCTGATTTTGTTTCGGGTCACTTGGATTTAAGCAAAGAAACTAATGCTGAAATCGTTTATGGCCCAACAGCTCAACCCGAATTTAAAGCGACTGTCGCAACAGATAATCAATTATTTGAAATAGGAAATATCAAAATAAAAGTATTGCATACGCCCGGGCACACACTCGAGAGTTCCACTTATTTACTTATTGACGAAAACGGGAAAGATCATGCCATTTTCTCCGGTGATACTCTTTTTATTGGAGACGTAGGAAGACCGGATCTTGCCCAAAAAGCCGCTTCGATGACACAAGATCAGTTGGCAGGATTACTTTTTCATTCGTTAAGAAACAAAATAATGACACTCGCCGATGATGTTATTGTGTATCCCGCTCATGGTGCCGGAAGTGCCTGCGGAAAGAACATGAGCAAAGAAACCATTTCGACCATTGGTAACCAAAAAGCGACTAATTATGCGCTAAGAGCCAACATGACCGAAGCCGA
The DNA here is from genome assembly GCF_001761465.1 of Flavobacterium gilvum. Classification (NCBI taxonomy): domain Bacteria; kingdom Pseudomonadati; phylum Bacteroidota; class Flavobacteriia; order Flavobacteriales; family Flavobacteriaceae; genus Flavobacterium; species Flavobacterium gilvum. Next base: position 3,954,522 of record NZ_CP017479.1, read on the forward strand.
ATTCATCGCCGAAGTGACCGAAGGATTGCTCCCTCCCCCCTCCTATTTTGGGATGAATGTCGCAATGAACAAAAAAGGATATGATAGTTTTCAGGACGTGCTGCAACACGGGATGAACGCTCTTTCTGTAACCAAATTTGAAGCTATCGCCGATGAAAAAGGAGCTTTGATTCTAGACACAAGAAACAGTGGCGATTTTGCCAAAGGCTTCATTCCGCAATCCATAAATATAGGAATAAATGGTGATTTTGCTCCTTGGGTGGGCGCTTTGATTGCCAATGTAAACCAACCCATTATCCTAATTACCGAAGTCGGAAGAGAAAAAGAAACCGTAACCCGTTTGAGTCGTGTTGGCTTTGATCATTTGATTGGTCATTTAGAAGGCGGTTTTGATTCCTGGAAAAAAGCTGGCAAAGATGTAGACACCGTAAACCGAATCACCGCTGACCAATTTAAAGCAAAAGTAAAAATTGGCGAAAGCAAAATCATCGACATCCGTAAACCAAGTGAATACAGTGCCGAGCATGTCGAAGAAGCTTTTAGCAAACCACTGACAAACATTAACGACTGGATAAAAGACATTGATTCAAAAGAACATTTCTTTATTCATTGCGCCGGCGGTTACCGAAGTATGATAGCTGCATCGATATTGCAGGCACGCGGTTTTCGAAATTTCAGTGAAATAGAAGGTGGATTTAATGCCATTGCCAAAACAAATATTCCCAAAACCGATTTTGTGTGCCAAAGCAAAATGCTGAAATAAATTGTAAATGAATTTTTTCCATTTATCTGTAGCGTCCAAGAGCTGAACGCACTTGATAAAGTGGAAAAAATCCCGTTTTATGAGTCTTTACAAGGAACGAAACAATCAGAATTACTATATCCGCTCCAATTAATTTTCGGGGCACACTTTTCTTAGTGAGAGCTTCGTTCCTCGCAAAGACTTTGATTATGTTAATATAAAAACTCGAAAAACGCTTCCTTTCTCAATGAAATAAGCTATTTCATCTCCACTTCTTATGACAACAATTATTTAATAGAATTAATTCTACTTTATTTAAGGACATTGTACTACATTATCTTTTTTAATAAATACGTATTATTGTAAAATAAATCACAATACAACTGATATACAACAGGTTAAAACACTAAATATTTAAGTTATAAAAAAGTTAATTAACAATAGTGACTCAAAAAAAACGATACTTTTGAGTTTACATTAATCAAAATACATGACCATGAAAAACCTAATCACTGTTTTGGCCGTCGCTCTTTTTTCTGCAGGAATGAATATGAGCGCACAGGAGACAAAACCAAAAGAAGCCCCTAAAAAAGAATGCACTACCAAAGAAAAAAAGGCATGCAGCAGCACATCCAAGAAAGCTTGTTGCTCTGCTAAAACTACAAAGAAAGCGTAATGTAATTAATTTATAATGACCCGAAAAGAGTGTTTGTACCTTCAAGCACTCTTTTTTTTTTGCAAAAAACTTATTCGCTTCATTTTTATTGCAGACTCTCCTTTGCGACTACTTTTTAATTCTATATTTTTGAGAAAAATTTTCTACATGCTCAAAAAATCTTCAATTGTCATATCAATCCTTATTATCCTATTTGTAATATTTAGAGTTTTTATTGTTGATAGCTGCAGTTCAAAAGATACCGAATACACCGAAACGCTTTCTGCCAACAATGCCTATGTTGGGGATAAATCCTGCGTAAAATGCCACTCGACCGAACACCATCTATGGAAAGAATCTGACCATTATATGTCGATGCTTCCCGCCAATGACTCAACTGTAAAAGGAGATTTTAACGATGTGACTTTCACCGCAGATGGTATCACCAGCAAATTTCACAAAAAAGGTTCTAAATTTTTCATCAATACCGAAGGAAGTGACGGCAAGAATCATGATTTTGAGATAAAATATATTTTTGGACACAAACCTTTGCAACAATATTTAGTTCAATTTCCAGGTGGAAGATTGCAAGTGCCACGCCTGAGTTGGGATGTCAATAAAAAGAAATGGTTTAATCAATATGCCGGACAAAAAATTGCTTCACACGATTGGCTGCATTGGACAGGAAATGCACAAAATTGGAATACGATGTGTGCCACCTGTCATTCGACTAACTTGCACAAAAACTATGACACCAAAACGGATACCTACAAAACAAGTTACAGCGTTATCAATGTAAGTTGCGAAAGTTGTCATGGCGCTGGTCAAAAACACCTAAATTACATAAACGGTTCCGATTATAAATCGGGAGATAAAGTAACTGGAAGTTTTATGAAATTGGGCAAAAATTCCGGTCAATTGGAACAAATCAATACTTGCGCTCCTTGTCATGCGCGTATCTCCGAAATAAGTCCAAAACATATCGACAGCAAGGAAATAATGGACAATTATATTCCGCAAATTCCCGACACAGAATTTTTCCATGCCGATGGGCAGGTTGATGACGAAGATTACATTTATACTTCTTTTTTGCAAAGCAAAATGTACAGCAAAGGAGTAAAATGCAGCAATTGTCACAATCCTCACAGTATCAAACTGAAAAAAATTGACAATCAAACCTGTTTGCAATGTCATATCCAAAAAAAATATGACACACCAAAACATACTTTTCATACAATAGGCTCAAATGGTGCGCTTTGCGTAAACTGTCATATGCCAGGTAAATTGTACATGGGGAATGATTTGCGACACGACCATAGTTTTAGGGTTCCTCGCCCCGATCTTTCGGTCAAATACGGAACTCCAAATGCTTGCAGTAATTGCCATAAGGATAAATCCGAAAAAACTTTGGCCGATGCCGTAATCAAATGGTATGGTCCGAACCGAAAGTATCATTTTGCCGATGATTTGATTCCTGGCAGCCGATTGGACAACCAGAGCGAATCTCATTTAACCCAATTAATCAATATCCAAAACACTCCAAATATCATCAAAGCCACAGCTTTATTCTATTTGGGAAGCATAAATTCACAAACAAGTTTAAAAACGATAACGTCTTGCTTAAACCATAAAGATGCTCAAGTACGATACAGAGCTTTACGCAGTTTGTCTATTTTTGCGCCAAGCGATTGGATTCAAAATGTTGGACCATTATTATCAGACAAAGTGAGGGCTGTTCGTATCGCCGCCGCTGATCTTTTTGTTGGATTACCAAAAGATCAGATTCCAAGTCAATACGTAACCGCTTTTGAAACTGCGAATAAAGAATTAGTCAGCTATCTTCATTATCAAACTGACTTTTCGGTGGGAAATATAATGCTTGCGGATTATTATTTAAAAATTCAGGATTATGTCAATGCCGAATCTTTTTACCTGAAAGGACTAAAAAAAGACGATAAAATGAATTATGCGCTGCTTAATTTGTCTTCACTTTATAATGCTGTAGGTAAAAATGATGCGTCGTTACACGTTTTGCAAAAAGCGTTGAAAAACGACCCTAAAAATGACCGAATTTATTACAATTTGGCTTTGCTTTACAATGAAACGAATAATTCGACAGCAGCCGAAACCGCATTTGCCAATGCTGTTGCTTTAAAATCACAAAATCCAAGAGTGTATTACAATTATGGATTAATGCTAAACGCCAAGAAAAATTTTAAAGCAGCCGAAACGATTTTGCAAAAAGGAATCGCGATAAGCCCCAACACACCCGATTTGTATTATGCACTAACTTTTGTCTATATCCAAAGTGATAACAAAACAAAAGCACAACAAACAGCTATTAAACTAAAACAATTGGATCCAAATAATCCAAATTATCAGGGCTTATTTCAGAATTTAGGATTGTAACAACAATCTTTTTCCTTTAAAAACATTCCTAATTAACTTGTTTCTGAGGCAGCCATTTTCGGAAAATAAAATTCAAATCATCCTCGATTATTGGTTTGGAAACATAATCATTCATACCAAACTCGAGGCATTTATCTTTTTCACCAACCATTATTCCTGCGGTTAAGGCAATGATCGGAATTTTGTCGCAACCTTTATGGTTTCTAATTTCGATTGTGGCTTCATATCCATTTTTTATTGGCATCTGAATATCCATTAAAATCAAATCCGGATTATTCATTTCCAATTGCTCAATTGCTAATTTCCCGTCTGTAGCCTCCAGAATAATGGCATTTGGAACGATACGTTTTACCAAGGTTTTGGTCAAAAACATATTGATTTTATTGTCTTCTACAATCAAAATGCGTAGTGCTTCTCTATTGTTTGCGTACTCTATCTTTTTTATTTCTTTAGGTGGCGTCAACTCGACAAAGGCATCTTTTGTTGGGTTTGCTTTTTTAAATTTGATGGAAAAATAAAAGTCACTACCATCTCCGTATTTACTCTTCAATTGTAGATTACTACACATCAATTCAAGCAGCAAATTGGAAATGGTCAACCCCAAACCTGTACCTCCGAATTTTTTTGAAGTAGCACTTTCTTCCTGAACAAAGGAATTGAAAATTTTCTTTTGATTGTATTGTTTAATTCCAATTCCGGTATCTTTTACAGAGAATTTCAGGGTTACATTTTTCGTGGCATCTTTCACCAATTCAACATCCAAATGAATATGTCCGAACGAAGTGAATTTTAAAGCATTACTCATTAAATTCACCAATATTTGTTTCAATCGAATCGAATCAGCCGCTATATATTGAGGTACGTCTTTATCTATATTCAGGGATAAAGCAATATTTTTCAAATTGGCCTGATATTTAAACAAATCAATAACCTGATGCAGCAACTCAAAAAGATCTGTATCCTCTATGTGCAACTCTAATTTTCCGGATTCAATTTTGGAGAAATCCAAAATATCATTGATGATTTCCATCAAAGAATTGGCAGAAACATTAATGGTAGACATATATTCCAACTGGTTTTTATCCAGATTGGTTTTCATCAACAAATCAGTAAAACCAACAATTCCGTTTAATGGCGTTCTGATTTCGTGACTCATATTAGACAAAAAGTCCGACTTGGCCTTATTGGCTTCCTCTGCCTGAATTTTGGCTTTTTTAAGTTCCCGGTTGGTTTCTTTTAACTCCTCATTAATCTCTTCATATTCAACATATTTAATATACAAATCCTTTTCATTTTCTTCGGCTTTTTCTTTGGCATTTATCAATTCTAATTCCAGTAGTTTTCGATCAGTTATATCTCGAATAGTTCCCACTATAATGGCAGGATTATTATCCTTATCGCATTTTAAACTTCCTATTCCGTGCAGCCAACGTTCCGTCTTGTCATTGGCTCTTGTGATTTTATATTCTTTGTTGAAAGGTTTTCTTTTTGTGATTACTTCCTCTTGAAAATAGTTTTCCAAAGGTTCTCTCCAATCAGGATGGACTAGATCCGACCAGGTTTCTTCATTCAAATCAAAGTCGGAATCTATTCCCAAAATAGTATTCAAAATATCTGTTCTGGTCCATTTTTTTGTTTGCAGATTAATGCTGTAAGATCCTAATCGAGCGATGCTTTGAGTTTCCCTCAGGAACATTTCTTTTTCTTTTAGTGCCTCAATTGACTGAATCCGTTCTGTAATATCTTTTACGAATAATAAAATCTGTTTTTCGTGTAATTTTACGGCATCTATGGACCAATAACGTAAAAATCCTCTTTTGTTGACAAACTCAATGACCTCATTTGAGACTGTTTTCAAAGAAAGCGTTCCGAATAAAGTTTCGATTTTATTCAAAGAATGGAATGGAACAATTTCCCAAAACGTTTTTTTAAACAGTTTCTTTTTGGAATAACCCGCAATTTTTGTTGCCGCCGGATTTACTTCCAAAAAATTTCCCTGATTGTCTACAACCATTACTCCATCTGGTGCATTTTCTATGTAGTTGCGGAATTTAGCATTACTTTGCTGCTCTCTTTCCTTTTCTTTGATAGCTTGAAATTCTTTTTCCTTTGCAAAAATTTCATTCTCAATCCTTTTTTTTTCGGTAATATCCTGGGCAACTCCTCTCAACATAACAATTTCCCCTTTTTCATTTTCAATAGGAACTCCCGTGCCAAAAACCCATTTAAAACGATTATCTGGAAAATTCAGTTTGTGATTGATTTCATAAGGTAATTTGGTCTTTACCGATTCATTTATTTTGTCACTCAAAATCTCCTGATCTTCCTTTGAAAAAAAACTCAGATATTGTTCATATAATTTTTCTTTGGTTCCAAGGGGTATTTCAAAAATAGAATACAACTCTTTGGACCAAACCAATTCCTTCGTTTTCAAGTTAAATTCCCAACTGCCTATTTTTGCTATTTTTTGGGCTTCGTTCAATAAATTCTCACTGAAAATTAGCTGTTCCTGAATATTTCTGATTTCTGTAATATCTCTCCCGATGGAATAAATCAGATTGCGTTCAGGATTGATAATGGATGTCCATTGTACAGACAAAAGTTCCCCTTTTTTAGTAACAATCCGATTTTCAAAGGTGACTGAAGTACTTCCTTCCAATAGTTTTTGAAGAGCTTCTTGTGATTTTTTAAGATCGTCTGGGTAGAATAATTTAGTATAACTATTGACCAATAATTCTCTTTTGGAGTACCCCAATTTTTTTATAAATACAAGATTAAATTCCTTCAAATATATATTCAAATCGGTGACGCAAATAAAATCTGAGGACTCTCTGGTGAAAAATTCAAAATTAGCAATCGAATCTATTTTCTTTTGCAATAAAGAAATCTTATGCTCTTGTTTCTTGATTTTTTGTAACAATTCTTCAACTGATGGTAAAGTTTCTTTCATATGAAGATATTTTTTGATTGCTATCGGTCATATATAATTTGCATATCTGAATTAATAACCAAAATACAATTTAAATATACAAAACTTATATTACACAACCCACTAACAATTAAATTAATACCATATAAAACTAAATATATTTTAACACGTTGGGTGTAATTTTTTTCACCACATAAGAGAAACATGGAATTTATAGTTTTTTTTTAAAAGAACTAGATAACCGTTTCACTTATCAAATAGTAATCTGTGACCCGAGCCGAAATCGAATTGGCGAAGCAATTACATCCAACAGCTTATTCTAACCATTCTTTTTTGCTATAAAATTAATTTTTCAGCCATTTTAAAAGTACTTTCTCGAGCTCTAATTGTACAATTGGCTTTGTAAGATAATCAGACATTCCGTATTCTATGCACTTTTCTTTTTCACCATTCAAAACCCCCGCAGTGAGGGCAATGACCGGAATGTGTTTGATTTTTTCTTTTTTTCGGATTTCCAAAGTAGCGTCATAACCATTTTGTACAGGCATCTGAATATCCATCAAAATCAAATCGGGCATGTTTTCTTCTGCCAAAACTACAGCATCAAAACCATTGGTGGCTTCAATCAGTTTACAATCCTTGATAACTTTACGGAGCAGGGTTTTGGCCAAAAGCATATTTATTTTGTTATCCTCAACAATTAAAATCTTTGAATCAGATAATGAATTTGAAGACCGTAATACATTATCTAAAACCAAATCGTTATTCTCTTCCAAATAAGGAGCTTTATTTATTACTTTCTCAAAAGTTGCTATAAAAAAGAATTCACTTCCCTGACCATAAGTACTGATTAATTTCAATTCACTATTTTTTAGTGTCAAGAGCTGACTCGAAATTGCCAATCCCAAACCGGTTCCTCCGTACTTTCTAGTGGTGGTATTATCCGCCTGAATAAAGGATTGAAAAATTTTCTTCTGATTATTGTCTTTAATTCCAATACCTGTATCTATGACAGAAAATTTAATTTTCGAAAATAAATCTTCATCTTCAACATGATTCACTCTCAATCTGATGGAACCTGAGAAAGTAAATTTCATCGCATTACTCAACAAATTGACCAATATTTGTTTTAAACGAAAGGAATCAGCTTTGATGTATTTTGGCACATTCGGGTCAATTTCAAGGAGTAACTCAATTTTTTTGTGATTTGCTTCGTATTTGAATAAATTAATAATTTGATTCAGTAATTGAAAAAGGTCTATTTCTTCAAAATTAAGCTCTAGTTTTCCGGATTCGATTTTCGAAAAATCAAGAATATTATTGATGATTTCCATCAAAGTATTGGCAGATTCATTGACGGTTTTGAGGTATTCCAATTGGTCATTATCAAATTTTGTTTTCAGCAATAAATCTGTAAAACCAACAATTCCGTTAAGCGGTGTCCGAATTTCGTGAGTCATATTTGCAAGAAAATCAGATTTTGCTTTATTTGCGGCTTCTGCTTTTTCTTTAGCTTTTATAGTGTCGTCAATTAACTTTTTTTGCGTAATATCCTGTACCACACCTTTTAAAGCAACAACATTATTGTTATTATCCAAAACCGGGACTCCCGTACAAAATACCCATTTCATCTTTTGATTTTTCAAAATTATTCGATGCTCCATTTCATAAGGAGTCTTTTTGGAAACCGTATTCAAAACATTTGCATTCAATATCTCTGCATCTTCGGGCAAAAAACTGGATAAGTATTTGGCATATAAATCAGGATCAGCAGGCTTATTCTCGATTTCGAATATTTCGTATAATTCGTTGGACCAATTTAATTCCTGGGTAATCAAATTAAAATCCCAACTTCCAATCTTTGCTATCTTTTGTGCCTCATTGAGTGATTTTTCACTGGACAAAAGTTTTTCCTGTGTTTTTCTGATTTCGGTAACATCACGGGCAATTCCGTAGATTAAACTATTAGTAGCATTCAAATTAGCTTTCCATTGCAAAAAAACCGTTTCACCGTTTTTCTTTATATATCGATTTTCAAAATCAATGATTGGGCAATTTTGAGTTAATTTTTTGAATTCCTCCAAAGATTTTTCCAAATCATCGGGATGCACAAAGTCAAAAGAAGGTCTGGAAAGCAATTCCTCTTTTGAATAACCCAAAGCTTTGGTAAAACCATTATTGACTATTTTGAAATAGGCATCTCTATCGGCAACACATATTAAATCCGGAGACTCTTTTACAAAATACTCAAAATTGGTAACGGTATTTTTTTCTTCATTTAACTCCTTTATGAGTTGTTCCTGTTCCTTTACTTTTCGGAGTAATTCTTCATAAGTAAACTCCTTTTTTGGTTTTCCCATTATCAAAAAATAAATAATTTAACACCCAATGCGTATTTTTCTATAAATATAATACAGTCTTTTAGAAAATAAAACAATATTAGCAAAAGAAAATGATTACAACTAAAAATTGAAGAGCGCAATTGATTCACTACTATATGGTATCCTCTATTTTTGGTGTCTACCAAAAGAAAAAAAAACCTCTTTCAAAATATTTTATAACACATTAAAAAACAATTAATTACACTTAATAAAAACCTACAAACAAAATTAGCTTTTTATCAATTAACAAAACATTAACAACAACACTTGTATATACAAATATAAATATAACTACATTTGTACCAACAAATAAAACACCTACAAATATGAAAATAGAAGAGGAGTTAAAAAGCAAAGTTGATTATAATAAATCGACAAGAGTGGTTTTGAATCTAATGTACACACAAAATGTCATCACAGAACGTTTTAATGAAATCATTAAATCCTATGACATTTCTGGAGAACAATATAATGTATTACGGATTTTGAGAGGACAAAAAGGATGCCCTGCTAATATGTGCATCATTCAGGAACGAATGCTTGCGAGAACAAGCAACACGACAAGACTAGTCGATAAATTATTACTGAAAGATTTGGTTACACGAAATGTCTGTCCTGATAATCGAAGAAAAATAGAAGTATTAATCACTCAAAAAGGAATGGATTTATTGACAGAACTGGATCCGAAAGTAAAAGAGCATGAAGAATTCTTTGCCAAAAATCTGACCGAAGAAGAATTAATACAATTGAATACTTTACTAGAAAAATATCGAACTAAATAATAATAAATATCATGAGCAATTTTTTAAATAATCAAAACTGGAGATATGCAACAAAGAAATTTGATGCGACCAAAAAAATTTCTGCCGAAGATTTAAATACTTTAAAAGAAGCCATCCGTATGAGTTCATCCTCTTATGGTTTACAACCTTACAAAGTTTTCATAATTGAAAACCCAGAATTAAGAGCAAAAATACAGCCAGCTGCCTGGGGACAATCTCAAATAGTAGAGGCATCGCATTTATTTATTTTTGCCAACGACACCAATATTGGTGATACTGAAATCGATGAATTCTTGAAAACAATAAGTGTAACTAGAGAAACTCCTATTGAATCACTGGCAGGTTATGGTGATTTTATGAAATCAAAAATTTCGACTTTGGAACCTGCAGTAAAAAACGTTTGGACTTCAAAACAAACTTATTTGGCACTTGGAAACTTGCTAAACGCTGCTGCCGAACTTAAAATTGATGTTACTCCAATGGAAGGATTTATACCTGCGCAGGTAAATGAAATATTAGGATTTGACAAACTAAACCTTAATACATCACTTATTGCTACAGTTGGTTACCGTCACGAAGAAGATGCTACACAACACTACAAAAAAGTAAGAAAATCAAAAGAAGACTTATTTATTACATTATAATAATTACTAATTCAAATTAAATCAATTCACACAAATTAAACACTTTACAAATGAAAAATTTAAAAACAATTGCCTTAGCATTCGCAGTAGCTTTAACTACATTAACAGTATCAGCTCAAACTAAAAAAGTAGATGTTTCAAAAAGTACCATCAACTGGGTTGGAAAAAAAGTAACAGGTCAACATTCTGGAACTGTAGCTTTAAAAAGCGGTTCTTTGGTTTTCAAAAAAAATAAATTAACTGGAGGTTCTTTCATAGTTGATATGCCAACTCTTACTTCTACAGATTTAACTGGAGAATACCTAGGTAAATTAAACGGTCACTTGAAAGCTGATGATTTCTTTGGAACTGACAAATATCCAACGTCTACTTTAGTTTTCAAAACTATCGCGCCAAAAGGAAATAACGTATATACTGTAACTGCCGATTTGACTATCAAAGCAAAAACAAATCCTGTTACTTTTGATATCACTGTAAACGGAGATACTGCAACTACAGCATTCAAAGTAGACAGAACAAAATATGATATCAAATATGGTTCAAAAAGTTTCTTCGAAGGATTGGGAGACAAAACTATCTATGATGATTTTGACTTAGCAGTAAACTTGAAATTTTAATTTTAGAATAATTAATGGAAATGACCCTCAACAGTTTTGTTGGGGGTTATTTTTTTTCCATTTCTCCTGCCAATATCTCAATTTGATAAAGTTGAATTTTCTTCATAAGATTTTTCAAAATATACCTCTCGAAAAGTCGCAAAGACGCCAAGAAATAGGTTCCAAACTTAGCGACTTTGCGGGAAAATACAAAGCTTAACTTAATGAGATTAACCAATACCTCTTAACCTAAAAATTACAAATAAATAATACTGAGAAAATACGCTTAAAATATTGTGATGGTACTTTTGAAAAAAATTAGAACCAAAATTTACTTCAAAAAACCTACAATAATAAGCCCCATGAAAAAACTATTCGCAACTATTATTCTTTTTTCGATTGTTCCAATAAATGCCCAACAAATCAAAGGAATAACTGGTGATACAAACTGGTTTAGCGGTTGGACCAATTTCAAACCTGCCACTACAGAATATAATGAACCCTCCCAAATATTAGCTGGTACAATCAAAACCGACTTAAAACTTACAAGAAATAATACTTACCTTTTATCGGGAACGGTTTATGTAACCAATAATGCTGTTGTGATCATAGAACCCGGAACAGTCATAAGAGGAGACAAAGAATCCTGTGGAACTCTTGTCATTACCAAAGGTTCTAAGATTATAGCCGAAGGTACAGTTGGCAACCCTATTGTTTTTACTTCTGCCAAAAACATTTCTGAAAGAAGACCTGGGGATTGGGGAGGCATCATAATTCTAGGTGATGCCCCAATAAATAAAATTGGCGGCGTAGGATTTCTGGATTTTAACCTTAATCCTGAAGTAAGTTATTATGGAGGTCAGGATCCTAACAGCAATTCCGGTATTCTAAAGTATGTTCGTATCGAATATTCTGGTCATAAAATAAATGCTCTAAAGGAATTAAATGGTTTATCGATGGCGGGTGTTGGAAAAGGTACTAAAATTGATTTTGTTCAGATAAGTTTCTCCAATGATGATTCGTTTGAATGCTATGGTGGCGATGTCAATTTTAGTAATCTGATTTCATTTCGGGCTACCGATGATGATTTCGATTTCACGCAAGGAGTTCAATGCACAATATCCAACAGTATTGCAATCCGTAACCCTTATTCTTCTGATTTTTCGGGTTCGAGGTGTTTTGAAATCGATTCGTATGATAAAGTTGAAAACGTGGACGTAAGCAAAAAACTAACAAAAATTACTGCCAACAACATTACATTAATCAATACCGAAGACAATAATCAGGGATTGGTTCGAGAAGCGGTTTATGTCAAAGAAAAAAGTTATTTCAACATCAACAATAGTGTTGTTGACGGATTCAGCAGTTGTGTTTTGCTCGAAAACAAAATCGGCAGCCTCCCAGCCAATCTCGCTAAAATCAACATTCAAAACTTGCAAATCAACCGATGCACCGGAATCGTCCTAAGCGAAAATGCGACTGTAAATCAGGAATTATCAAACTGGTACAACAGTGATACTTTCTCATTGGAGACAACAAAATTCAACGCCATAGAATTGTTCCTCCAACCCGATATCAAAAAAGTTCCGGATTTTAGATCGAGAAATAACAGCCAATTGGCCAGTTCAAAATAAATCACATTAAGCCTGATATAAGTTGTCAGGCTTTTTTGTTGACTTTTGTTTTGAAACCTTTCAATTTATAGCTCGTTGAGTGAAATTGCTTAAAAATTTAAAAAAAATACTGTTTTGTCATTTCGAGGCACGAGAAATCGCATTTTATGAATTTATTATGTGATTTCTCGCGCCCCGAAATGACAAACTGATGGATGAGTCTTAACTATATAAGTCACGAATTTTAGCAGCGAAATTTAATTACACTCAACGGATTTTTCAAAAAAACAAATCAAAAACTGTAGGAATACAAAATTTTGAACTAACTTTATAAAGCATTTATAATCTGGATTTTATAAACATTTTCGGCTTCCGTTTATAAAATAAAATCAGCCGATGCTTTTAACTGTTTTATTAACTTAATCGCTAGAGATATGAGAAGCTTAAAATCTTTTTGCCTTGTTTTATTGGTTCTTTTTTCCTTTACTAAAGGAATTTCACAAACCTACAAAATTGATGTTTCCAAAAGCATCATCAAATGGGAAGGAAAAAAAATAACAGGCCAGCACGAAGGAACAATTAACTTCAAGGAAGGCTTTCTTATTTTCAAAAACAAAAAAGTAACGGGTGGTAGTTTTATTGCCGATATGAAAACCTTATCAAATAATGACCAAACAGGAAGTTCCAAAGCAAAATTGGAAGGCCATTTAAAATCCGAAGATTTTTTTAGTGTCGATAATTTTACAACTTCTACTTTGGTTTTTAAAAGCATTGCAAGCAAAGGTCCTAATACCTACCTCATCAACGCCGATTTGACAATTAAGGGAATTACAAACAACGTTCAGTTTGATTTGGTTGTAAATGGAAACAAAGCCACAGCCAGTTTGCAAATCGACCGTACCAAATATGATATTAAATACGGTTCCGGAAGTTATTTCGATGATTTAGGCGACAAAACAATTTATGATGATTTTGAGTTAAACGTGGTTTTAGCTTACTAAAAACAACGATTTAACAAAAAAATAAAAAATTTAGCTTTTTTTTTAATTCATATTTTTTGTCGGAATGAATATCATTTATATATTTGCGAACAAGAAAAACAAACATGAACACAATAACAAACAATACTTGGTGGTGGAACAATTTACGTCAAACGTCGTGAAATAAGCTCCTATAGTATTATTTGAACTATAAATATAAAAGGCTTGTCATCACGACAGGCCTTTTTTTATTTCGAAAAACAAACAAAAAATAAAGACAAAAAATAAAAGCAACATAACGCATGACAACTTATAAACTACAGACCAATTACAAACAAATACTCGCGGATACCATTACACCAGTGAGCGTTTATTTTAAAATCCGAGACAAATTTGCAAATAGTCTGCTATTAGAAAGTAGCGATTATCACGCCAATGACAACAGCTTTTCGTATATCTGCTGCAATCCGATTGCTTCAATTAAAATAGAAAATGAAATTATTTCTAAAAACTATCCGGACGGAACATTGGAAACAATTGCAATTGATGCAAACACCAATATTCCAGAAATTATTCAAACCTTTTCCGGACAGTTCAAATCTGATAAAACCGATTTCAAATTCATCAATAACGGATTATTTGGTTACATTTCGTATGATGCCGTTCGTTATTTCGAAAAAGTAAACATTTCCAAAAAAGAAAATAGCAATACCATTCCAGATGTGTATTATGCGGTTTACCAAAACATAATCGCTATCAACCATTTCAAAAACGAAGCTTATATTTTCAGCCACAGTGTAGATGGAAAAAATAATATCTCAGAAATTGAACAACTATTGCAGTCCAGAAACATTGCTTCTTATAAATTTTCAAAAGAGGGAGAAGGTTTCTCCAATCTTACCGATGAAGAATTTAAACATAATGTGGCTTTAGCCAAAAAACATTGCTTCCGTGGTGATGTGTTCCAATTGGTTTTATCCAGAAGGTTTACCCAAGGTTTCAAAGGCGATGAATTCAATGTTTACAGAGCCTTAAGAAGCATTAACCCATCTCCTTACCTGTTCTTTTTTGATTATGGTGATTTCAAAATATTTGGTTCTTCACCCGAAGCCCAGATTATCGTCAAAAACCGAAAAGCCGAAATCCACCCGATTGCCGGAACTTTCAGAAGAACCGGTGATGATGAAAAAGATGCTGTTTTGGCTAAAAAATTATCCGAAGATAAAAAAGAAAACAGTGAACACGTAATGTTGGTCGATTTGGCCCGAAACGATTTAAGTCGTCACGGTCATGGCGTTCAGGTTGAGAAATACAGGGAAGTTCAATTCTTTTCTCACGTAATCCATTTAGTTTCCAAAGTAACAGGACATTTGCACGAAAAAGCCACTACCATGCAAGTTGTTGCTGATACTTTTCCAGCAGGAACATTGAGCGGAGCTCCAAAACACCGAGCCATGCAATTAATCGAAGATTACGAAAAAACAAACCGTAATTTTTATGGCGGCGCTATCGGTTTTATGGATTTTGAAGGTAATTTTAATCACGCGATTATGATTCGAACATTCCTGAGCAAAAACCACCAATTGCATTGTCAAGCCGGAGCCGGTATCGTAGCCAGTTCTGACGAAGAAAGCGAAATGCAGGAAGTTTACAATAAATTACTAGCGCTCAATAAAGCATTGGATTTAGCAGAGACAATTTAAAAAAGTAATCAGTCTTCAGTTTTTAGTATTCAGTCAAAAACCTGAAACATTAAACTTTAAACAAAAAATTAAACAAAATGAAAAAAATACTAGTCATAGACAATTACGATAGTTTCACTTACAACTTGGTGCACTATCTCGAAGATTTAAACTGTGAAGTTACTGTTTACAGAAACGATGAATTTGATATTGACGAAATCTCGGGTTTCGACAAAATATTGCTTTCGCCAGGCCCCGGAATTCCTGATGAAGCCGGATTATTGAAAGCTGTCATTGCAAAGTACGCTCCTACCAAAAGTATTCTTGGTGTTTGCTTGGGGCAACAAGCAATTGGTGAGGTTTTTGGGGGAACACTTTCCAACTTAGACAAAGTTTATCACGGCGTGGCCACAACGGTAAAAAAATCGGTAAATGATGAACTTTTGTTTGAAGGTTTGGAAAACGAATTCGAAGTGGGACGTTACCATTCATGGGTTGTAAATGCCGATTTACCAGATGATCTGGAAGCAACGTCTTTCGACGAAAACGGTCAAGTAATGTCTTTGCGTCATAAAACATACGATGTACGCGGTGTGCAATTTCATCCAGAAAGCGTGTTGACACCAAACGGAAAAAAAATATTAGAAAATTGGTTGAAATCGTAAAACCAATCATGTCGACATTACATTGCGGTAGAGGCGTTGCACTGCAACGTCTCTACAACGACAAAAACAAATAATATTCAAAAAAAATAAATGAAAACAGTTAAAATCCATTTTATCCTTGTTTGTCTTTCTGTTTTTGTTCTCTTTTCATGTAATGAAAAAAAGGAACAAAAAATAGAACAGACAGTAAATGTCGAGCCAGAAATGGTTTTGGATTTGGTGGATTTACAAACCAAAAACAAACTGGGAAAAGATACGGTTGTTACGGTAATTAACGACCCTGTTTATCATAAAACAAAGAAATATCGTGCTGTAAGTGCATTACTTTTGGTAAAAAATGAAATTGATTTAAGCAAAATAGACATCAAAAACACCAAAATAATATTTGAATGTATTGATGGCTACAAACCTGAAATGCCATTGGAATTATTTTTAAAAGCAAAACCATTTTTAGCTTTCAAAGATGTTGATGCACCAAAAGGAACGAATTGGGAAAAGATCGTCAAAAACGGAAATGAGATGGATGCCAATCCTTTTTACTTGGTTTACACATCAATTTCTACAGATAATCAGGAATACAAATGGCCTTATAATTTGATAAAAATCCATTTGGAACCTTTGAACAAATCAATAAAAGAGTTGTTTCCATCAAACAATAAAAAGGTAGAAGTAGGTTATAATTTATTTCAAAAACAATGTATCACTTGTCACGCCATCAACGGAATTGGAGGCACAATGGGACCCGAATTGAATTATCCCAAAAGTGTAACCGAATATTGGAAAGAAAAAGAATTGGTCGATTATATTGTTGATCCGGCTTCTTTCAGAAATAAAGTTAAAATGCCAACACTCGGAATTACAAAACAAGAATCACAAGAAATAGTTGATTACTTGAAATACATGTCAGAGCATAGAAAAGTGAATAGTAATTAGTTTAAAAAAACTTAGCAACTCTGCAACTTAGAATCTTAGCAACTTAAAAAAAATGAAAAACATATTAAACAGATTAATCAATCACGAAATTCTTTCTAAAGAAGAAGCCAAAAACGTATTGGTGAATATCTCCAACGGGAACTACAATCCAAGCCAAATCGCGGCATTTTTGACCGTTTATATGATGCGCAGCATTAGTATTGATGAATTAGCCGGTTTTCGTGAAGCTTTGCTCGAATTGTGCGTTCGCATCGATTTATCGGCTTATAATACTGTCGATTTGGTGGGCACGGGAGGTGACGGAAAAGACACTTTCAACATCTCGACTTTGGCCTCTTTTGTTACCGCAGGAGCCGGAATAAAAGTGACCAAACATGGTAATTACGGAGTTTCATCAATTTCCGGTTCAAGTAACGTCATGGAAAATTTGGGAGTAAGATTCAGTAACGACAAAGACTTTTTGGAAAAATGTGTGGATCAGGCCGGAATTTGTATTTTGCACGCTCCACTCTTTCACCCCGCTATGAAAAACGTTGGCCCAATCCGAAAAGAATTAGCGGTGAGAACCTTTTTTAATATTCTTGGACCAATGATAAACCCCTCTTTTCCAAAGAACCAATTATTGGGTGTTTTCAATCTCGAATTGGCCAGAATGTATGGGTATTTATATCAAAACACAAACACCAATTACACCATTTTACATTCGCTTGACGGCTATGACGAAGTTTCTTTGACAGGAGCCACAAAAATAATTACACAAAGCAAGGAAGAAATGCTAAATCCAAGTGATTTCGGCGTTCGCCAATTATTGCAAAGCGAAATCGAAGGCGGAAAAACCATCGAAGAATCGGCAGAAATGTTCATGAATATCATTTCCGGGAAAGGCACCGAAGCTCAAAACAATGTTGTTTGTGCCAATGCTGGTCTGGCAATCGCCACGGTTAATGGATGTACACCATTAGAAGGATTTGAGAAGGCCAAAGAAAGTCTGCTCTCCGGAAAAGCGATTTTGGCATTAAATAAATTGAAAGAATTAAGTAGATAAAATAGTTTAAAGTTTAAGGTCTAAAGTTGTTGGAATAATGAGCAACTTTAAACCTTAAACAAAGAAAACTTTAAACAAAATATAAATGAACATATTAGACAAAATCATAGTTGACAAAAAAAGGGAAGTTGTTCTCAAAAAATCAATCATTCCGGTTTCGCAATTGGAAGCGTCTGTTTTTTTTGGAAAAAAAATTATTTCTTTAAGTCAAAACCTAAAAAGCAGCAACTCAGGAATCATTGCCGAACACAAGCGACGTTCCCCTTCCAAAGCCGAAATCAATTATGGTTTCACCGTTGAAGAAGTCGTAAAAGGATACGAAAGTGCTGGTGCCTGTGGAATTTCGGTTTTGACAGATGGAAAATATTTTGGCGGTTCTCTGGACGACTTGCTTTTGGCAAGAGCCTCAGTAAATATTCCGCTATTGCGAAAAGAATTCATTGTTGATGAATACCAAATCCTAGAAGCCAAAGCTCACGGAGCCGATTTGATTTTGCTCATCGCTGCCGTTTTGACTCGCGAAGAAATCAAATCTTTGTCGGAGTTTGCCAAAAATTTAGGATTGGAAGTATTATTAGAAGTGCACAACCAAGAAGAACTAGAAAAATCAATTATGCCAACTTTGGATATGATTGGCGTAAACAACAGAAACCTCAAAACATTTGAAGTAAGTCTGGATTTCAGCAAAGAATTGGCAAACAAAATTCCGAATGATTTTGTAAAAGTTTCTGAAAGCGGCATTTCGTCCATCGAAGCCATAAATGAATTAAAACCTTACGGCTACAAAGGATTTTTGATTGGAGAAAACTTTATGAAAACCGATAATGCCGGAAAAGCGGCAACGGAATTTATTAGTAAGCTGTAATCCCCCTAACCCCAAAAGGGGGAATTATTAACTTTGAGAAAATAAGATGAAAAACACCGATAAAGACAACGCAACAACTCCCTTCCCTTCGGGGAGGGCTGGGGTGGGGATTAAAATCTGTGGTATGAAATATCCCGACAATATACTCGAAGTAGGTTCGCTCCTACCCGATTATATGGGATTTATATTTTGGCCAAAATCGGCCCGTTATTTTAACGGTGAGATTCCCAATTTGCCAAAATCAATCAAAAAAACAGGGGTTTTTGTCAACGAAAATACCACGGTAATTGAAGAAAAAGTAAAAAAACACAATTTGCAGGCCGTTCAGCTACATGGTCAGGAATCGGTTGCATTTTGTTCGGAATTAAAAACTAAATTTGGTACTTCAATCGAAATTATCAAAGTGTTTTCAGCAGACGAAAATTTTGATTTCAGCATTTTGGAACCATACGAATCCGTTTGCAATTATTTCCTTTTTGATACCAAAGGAAAATTGCCCGGCGGAAACGGAACGACTTTTGACTGGAAAATATTAGTCAACTACCCTTCTACAAAACCATTTTTCCTTAGCGGTGGAATTGGAATTGAAGAATTGGATTCGATAAATGAAATTTTAAAAACAAATTTACCCATTTATGCCATCGATATAAATAGTAAATTTGAAATTGAACCGGGATTAAAAAACACAGCATTATGTACAGACGCGATTTATCGCGTCTCACGTAATCAAAATAAATAATTAAAAAGAGACGCGATAAATCGCGTCTGTACTGATAAAAAATAAAAATACAATGAATTACAACGTAGACGAAAAAGGATATTACGGAGAATTTGGAGGTGCTTACATTCCCGAAATGCTATATCCAAATGTGGAAGAATTACGCCAGCAATATTTAAAAATTACGGCCGAACCAGAATTTAAAGAAGAGTTCAATCAACTGCTTAAAGATTACGTAGGTCGTCCAAGCCCTTTGTATTTTGCCAAAAGATTATCCGAAAAATACAACACAAAAGTCTATCTCAAAAGAGAAGATTTGAATCATACCGGCGCACACAAAATAAACAATACCATTGGTCAGATTTTGGTAGCCAAAAAACTAGGAAAAAAACGAATCATTGCTGAGACAGGAGCGGGACAACACGGCGTAGCGACTGCCACCGTTTGTGCGCTTATGGGACTCGAATGCATTGTTTATATGGGAGAAATCGACATCAAACGCCAAGCGCCAAATGTTGCCCGAATGAAAATGCTCGGTGCCGAAGTTCGTGCCGCACTTTCTGGTTCAAAAACTCTGAAAGATGCCACAAACGAAGCCATCCGGGATTGGATTAACAACCCGGTTGACACGCATTATATCATTGGTTCGGCCATCGGACCACACCCTTATCCAGATATGGTAACCCGTTTTCAAAGTATTATTTCCGAAGAAATAAAATGGCAGTTGCAAGAAAAAGAAGGACGCGAAAATCCTGATTATGTTGTGGCCTGCATCGGTGGTGGAAGCAATGCCGCAGGAACTTTTTACCATTTCCTTGACGAAGAAAAAGTAGGAATCATAGCCGTTGAAGCTGCCGGAAAAGGCGTAAATAGCGGTCACAGTGCTGCTACAAGCAAACTCGGAAAAGTTGGTGTTATTCACGGTTGCAAAACACTTTTGATGCAAACTCCTGACGGACAAATTACAGAACCTTATTCCATTTCGGCGGGATTGGATTACCCGGGAGTTGGCCCAATGCACGCACACTTGGCACAAACAGGTCGCGCCGAGTTTTTCTCAGTGACTGATGACGATGCCATGGATTCCGGACTGGAATTATGCAAACTCGAAGGAATTATTCCTGCCATCGAATCCTCGCATGCATTGGCAGTGCTGAAAGAAAAAGAATTCAAACCAACCGATGTCGTAGTTATCTGCCTTTCGGGTCGTGGCGACAAAGATTTGAATACATATATTGATCATTTTAAATTATAATTTGGGCGTTCCCCAAGGGTCGGGCTGTACGTTCCCGCTTTTTTTAATCCCTTGAAAAAAGGGATTAAAAAAGAGCTCCACTGCCATCCCTAACGCAAATACCAGTTTTGATCAAATTTTTAGGTTAACTATCAATTAAAAAACAAAGTCTATGCAAAAATTATTCGCTTACGGAAGCTTGCAGCACGAGGATGTTCAGCAAGACCTTTTTGGACGTATTCTTCAAGGAACACCGGAAACATTAATTGGTTATGAGTTAAATGAAATCCGAATTGAAGAGGAATTCGGGATAGTGCATTATCCTATCATCATGGAAACCAGTGATGCCAACGACACCATCAACGGAATTTTATATGAAATTAGCATGAAAGAACTCCACCAAGCCGATTTATACGAAGGATTGCATTACAAACGTGTTGAAGTACACTTGCAATCCAACCAAAAAGCATGGGCGTATAGTGCTGCGATTTAAAAATTATTAAAAGGGATTCAAACAATTATTAGATTTTATAAAATCCCAAGAAAAAAACACTAAAATGAACCGAATAAATCAAAAATTACAAGAAGAACAAAAAATACTTTCCATCTACTTTTCGGCTGGATACCCGACCCTGAACGACACTGTGCAAATCATTCAGGATTTGGAAAAAAGTGGCATAGATATGATAGAAATCGGATTGCCATTCAGCGATCCTTTGGCTGATGGCCCAACCATTCAGGCTAGTTCAACCACAGCTCTGGAAAACGGAATGACATCAGAAATTTTGTTTGACCAATTGGCAGCCATTCGCAAAAGCGTAAGTATTCCCTTGGTGATTATGGGCTATTTCAACCCAATGTTGCAATACGGTGTAGAAGCATTTTGTAAAAAATGTGCCGAAATTGGAATCGATGGATTAATCATCCCAGATCTTCCGGTTGATGTATTTGCAGAACAATACAAAGCTACTTTTGAAAAATATGGATTAATTAATATTTTCCTGATTACACCACAAACTTCAGACGAGCGTATTCGTTTTATCGATAGTGTTTCAGATGGATTTATTTACATGGTGAGTTCTGCGAGTGTTACCGGTTCGCAATCTGGTTTTGGAAACACACAGGAAGCTTATTTCAAACGCATTGGCGAAATGAATTTGAAAAACCCACAAATCGTTGGTTTCGGAATCAGTAATACCGAAACATTCAATCAAGCCACGCAATATGCCAAAGGAGCCATTATCGGCAGTGCTTTCATCACGCATTTGAAAGAAAACGGAAGTAGTAAAATTGAAGAATTTGTGAAGGGAATTCGATAAACAATTGCCTTTTACAAATTATTAAACCGCAAATTCGCAAATTAAAACAGGCATTCGGTGCTTAATAATTTGCGAATTTGCGGTTATTTTTTTCAGCTTTTCCACTACTTTTGAAAAATGGAACCTAGAATCGAAATATTATCGGAAAAGAAATTAATTGGCAAACGACTTCAAATGTCGCTTACTAACAACAAAACACACGAGTTATGGCGAAGTTTTATGCCAAAACGTTCAGAAATTCTAAATCCGGTTAGTACAGACCTTTTTTCTGTTCAGATTTATGAACCAAGTTATTTTGAGGCTTTTAATCCCAATGCTACTTTCGAAAAATGGGCTACACTCGAAGTTTCTGACTTCAATAACATTCCTTCCAAAATGGAATCCTTTACTTTACCAGGCGGACTTTACGCTGTTTTTGAACTTAAAGGTCACGACACTGTAATTTTTGACTACATCTTCAGAACTTGGATTCCTAATTCCGAGTATGTTTTAGACAAAAGACCTCATTTTGAAATATTGGGGGAAAAATATAAACTAAACGACCCTGATTCAGAGGAGGAAATTTGGATTCCCATCAAAGAAAGAAAATCCTAATTAATTTTAACCATATAAGGCATTTAAGAACATTTAAGCCAAAACCTTTTTGAATTATAAAAGGTTTTGGCTTTGTTCTTCCTATATTAAACTCAGATCACGCAACGGAACACAGATGACACAAATGACACAGATTAAACGAATATCAAATAGATAAAGAACACTCATACAACATCTTATAACACAGTTAATCAAATATTTAACAACATTCAAACCCAAATCGTCGGTGTTAAAAAAAAGTTAAAACAAAATTAAACAATCGTTTAATTTAAACAGTTGTTTAATTTTGTTCCAGAATTATAAAAAACTACGTTTTGAAAACCGATTTTAACGAAAAACAAATTCAGATTTTACAAGTAGCCGAAACGCTATTTGCCGAAAAAGGATTTGACGGCACTTCGATCCGGGACATAGCCAAAGAGGCCAATATCAACATCGCGATGGTTTCCTATTATTTTGGATCCAAAGAACAATTATTAGAATCCATCATACTAAATCGTGTCGCTGCTATAAAAATACAGTTGGATATTTTAACTTTGGAAGACTTAGATCCTCTGCAAAAGATGCATAAGCTCATTGAAATGTATATTGACAAAATCAATAGTAACAGATGCATTTACAAGATTATCCACTTTGAATTTTCCTCAAGTCAAAGAGTAATCAACCTACAGGCTTTTACCGATTTAAAGAAAGAAAACCTAAAATCACTGGAATCAATCATCCAAGATGGACAAGAAAAAGGTGTTTTCAGGAAAGACGTTGTCGTGCCGCTCCTTACAACAACCATTCTTGGAACTTATTTTCATTTTCATTTGAATAGGTTTTTTTATCAAAATCTATTGAACCTCAACACCGAAGAAGAATACAATACCTATATAAAAACAACTTTAACAATGCACATTCAACAAACCATTAAAGCCCTCTTGACATATGAAAGTTAGTTATTTAGCACTCTTTGGAGGGTTCTTCATAGGAATTTCATCCATCAATGCCCAAGACAAAACCAGTTTAAAACTGGAAGATGCGATACAATTGGCTTGGACAAAAAGTAATGAAATCTCATTGGCAAGCACCAAAGTAGAAACGAAAAAACAAGAATTACAATCGGCAAAAAATACCCAATATCCCGATTTAAAACTTACCGGACAATTTCTTCAATTAACAGAGCCAACCCTACACTTAGATTTTGATGCGGGATCAGGATCATTTCCTGTACCCGACAAAATAGCCATTGGTCAGGCTAGTTTGAGTCTTCCTCTATTTGCAGGAATGAAAATTCAAAACAGCATCAAACTTCAGGATAATTTATTCCAGGCCGAAAATGCAATGGCATCCAAAACCAAAGAAGATGTGGCTATGAGAGTCATAAACTTCTATGGAAATTTGTATAAAGCGCAAAGAACCATCGAATTATTGAAGGAAAATCAAAAAAGCGCAGAACAACGCGTTACTGATTTTATCGCTTTGGAAAAAAACGGAATTATTCCGCGTAATGACTTATTGAAAGCACAGCTTCAGGTTTCCAAAATTCAGTTGTCACTTGATGAAGCGTTGAATAACGAAAAAATAATCAATTACTATTTGGTTACTTTATTAAAATTACCATCAGAAACAAAACTGGCAGTTGCGGAAAGTGATTTGATTAATTTTTCTAAATCTGAAGTTCCAACAGATGAGCAACCTGCACTTCAAAATCGTAAAGACCTTGAAGCTATTCAATTTCAGGAAAAGGCAACTCAAAACAACATCAAAATCGCCAAAGGAGATTACTATCCAACCGTTGGTTTGACCGGAGGGTATGCCGCTTTGAACGTAAACAATGTTATGAGACTGGAAAATGCGATGTTCATTGGATTAGGAGTTTCCTATGATGTCAGCGGAATTCTAAAAAATGGCACTCAGGTAAAAATCGCTGAAAGCAAAGCGCTTGAGGTAAAAAACACTGAAGAGCTATTGAAAGATAACATTAGAATTCAGGTACAACAAGCGATTACCAATTATGATTTGGCTATTAAGCAAAATATTGTTCACAAACAAGCAGTAGAACAGGCTACCGAAAATTACCGAATCGTAAAAGATAAATACGACAACGGACTTTCGGATACCAATGATTTACTGGAAGCAGACGTCGAACAACTGAAATCAAAAATAAGCGAAACCATTGCCAAAGTGGATGTCATTCAAAAATATTACGAATTACTTTCGGCAACTGGACAATTATCACAAACCTTCAACCTTTCAAAAATATAACCATACCTTACCATGGAAAAGAAAAAAACAAATACCAAATTCATCATAATCCTCGCTGTATTAATTCTAGTTGGAGGAACTTACGGAATTATAAAATACATTCATTCTCAAGGACACGAAGAAACGGATGATGCTCAAATTGAGAAAAACATGAATCCGATAATCCCAAGAGTCTCGGGATATATCAGCAAAGTTTATGTAAAGGACAATGATTATGTAAAAAAAGGAGACACCTTATTTACTATTGATAAAAGAGACTATCAATTGAAAATCGAAGAAGCAAACGCTGCTGTTATTGCTACTGAAGGCGGTTACGAAGTTGCCAAAGAAGATATTGGAAGCGCTTTGGCTAGCATCGCCGTTTCGGATGCCAATGTACAATCGGCTGGCGGTAATATCGAAACTGCCAAAATCAGATTGGGAAGAGCTACAAGTGATTATGTTCGTTACGAAAACTTATATAAAAACCACTCTATCACAAAACAACAATACGAGCAAGCATTGGCTACCAAACAAGAAGCCGAAAATCAAGTACGTATTTTGCAACAACAACAAAAAGCGAGTTCTTTTCAAAAATCTGTAATTGAAGCGAAATCAAGAGTTACCAATAAACAAACAGAAGTTGCTGCTGCTAATATCAAAAAAGCAAGAGCATTATTGGAAGTAGCCCAATTAAACCTGACTTACACTGTGGTGACTGCCGCTATTGACGGACAGGTTTCAAAAATTGACATTCAGCCAGGACAATTGGTACAACAAGGGCAATCTCTATTTTTCATTATCAATAATAACGAAGCTTGGGTTGTTGCTAATTTTAAAGAAACACAATTGAACAAAATGGTTATTGGCCAAAAAGTTACTGTAAAAGTAGATGCTTATCCTGATTATGATTTTGAAGGAACGCTTACTTCTTTTTCACCTGCAACAGGATCTCGTTTTTCATTGCTTCCACCAGATAACGCAACCGGAAACTTTGTAAAAACCATTCAGAGATTACCGGTAAAAATAAGCTTGAATGCTTCAAACGATCCACAAAAAATAAAATTGTTGCGACCAGGTATGAACGCTGATGTAGATGTTCATTTGAAATAATAAATTATTTAAACATATAAGTCATTTAAGTTTTTACTTAAAATAAAATTCAAAAAGAACCCTATATGACTTATATGTTAAAAAAATAAACAAAATGGTACAAAACCAAGAAGACGATTTAGTAGAATACGGCATTAACAGGGTCATCATTACGATAACCTGTATAATGTGTGCATTGCTCGAAATTGTAGATACTACGATTGTAAACGTAGCCCTAAATAACATGAAAGGTAGTCTTGGTGCTACCCTAACCGATGTTGCTTGGGTAATTACCGCTTATGCTATTGCCAATGTGATTGTAATCCCAATGACAAGTTGGCTATCGCAACAATTTGGACGTCGTAATTACTTTGCAACCTCCATTGTTGTTTTTACCGTGGCTTCCTTTCTATGTGGTAACGCTACCAATATTTGGGAACTTGTTGCATTCCGATTCATACAAGGTTTGGGCGGAGGAGCTTTATTGGTGACGGCGCAAACCATCATTACAGAAAGTTATCCAGTTGCCAAAAGAGGAATGGCGCAAGCTATTTACGGAATGGGAGTTATTGTTGGGCCAACACTCGGACCACCATTAGGAGGTTATATAGTTGACAACTTTTCATGGCCTTTCATTTTTTACATCAATATTCCTATCGGAATTATTGCCACTTTACTAACCATTGGTTACGTAAAAAGTCCAAAATACGGACACAAACTAAAAGCAAACCAAGTCGATTGGTGGGGAATTATTTTATTGGCAACCTTCATAGGTTCCCTTCAATTTGTCTTGGAACACGGACAACAGGACGATTGGTTCAATGATAATATGATTGTAAGCCTAAGTGTGATTTCATTCTTCGGGTTAATCCTCTTTATATGGCGAGAACTTGTATATAAACACCCAATCGTAAATTTAAAAGTATTAAAGGACTCCAACCTTAGAATTGGAACCGTTATGTCATTCATTATGGGATTCGGGTTATTTGGATCGACCTTTATCATTCCTATATACACCCAATCTGTATTGGGATGGACAGCAACCGATGCCGGATTGTTACTTATTCCGAGTTCCATAACAACAGGAATCATGATGCCATTTATCGGAAAAATGATTCAGCGAGGCGTTCCCCAAACCTATATGGCCGCAGGAGGATTCCTAGTGTTTTTCCTGTTTACCTGGTTTATGCATGGACTCATGACGCCAGACACCGGAGTTGAACACTTTTTCTGGCCATTAATCCTTAGAGGTGTTGGTCTCGGACTGTTATTTGTACCTATTACCACGTTGTCACTTTCCACTCTGAAAGGAAAACACATTGGAGAAGGAGCGGCTTTTACCGGAATGATGAGACAATTGGGAGGTTCATTTGGTATTGCGATTATCACCACATATATCTCAAGACTCAATCAAGAACACCGTGTAAATTTGATTCAATATCTTGACCAAAGTTCATTCAAAGTACAACAAATGGTGCACCAATTACAAATGGGTTTTATGTCAAAAGGATATGCCGCCAACGAAGCCTTGTCCAAAGCTTATAAAGTAATGGAAATGAAAGTAATGCTACAAAGCACCGTTCTGTCTTATATGGATATTTTCATGTATCTCGGAATCCTATTCCTATTCTGTATTCCTTTTATCCTAATGATCAAAAAAGGAAAAAACAAAATAGATCCAGCAGACGCAATGCACTAAATTGCCAATTTTTAGAAGTTAATTTTTAATTTAAAAACTCCGGAGTTCACTTATTTATTGGTGAAATTCGGAGTTTTTTTTATTAGGAGCAGAAAGATTAGGCATTTTCAGGATAGATGGGTCCCGCTATCCGTTGCAATCTTGTATGCCGAACCCCGGCACACAAGGATTTCCACTTCTATCGGGGCTAAAGAGAAAGATTTGGCTTTTTTAAATTATCCAAAAATAAGCATACTCCCTTCTACCTAAGCTAGAGCCCCCCGCTAGCCTACCTTCTGGACACAACTAAAAATAGAACACAGATGACACAGATTTAACGGATTTAAACAGATGAAATTTGATAATCTATTTGCAACAATAAGAATTATTTATTTTTTACTTCTCTATTTTTGGTATCATGCAAAAAAATCAGTGACAATCTGTCTAATCTGTGTCATCTGTGTTCCATTTTTAAGTGAAATATATTTGTGTCCAGACGGTAGACCGATAGCGCGGATTTGCAATCCGTGCCCACAAAGTTCATCGACAAATTTCTGTTTTCTGCTACCTAAAAGCTTACCGCGTAAAAACCAAATTATTCCCTTTCGACAAATTAGCGTCAAACTGATAACCTTCGTAGTCAAAGCCTTTTAAATCATCAATCGTTTCGGCATTAGTGTCAATAATATAACGTACCATCAATCCCCTCGCCTTTTTGGCAAAAAAACTAATCATTTTCAGTTTACCGTCTTTGTAATCTTTAAATTCCGGAGTAATCACTGGAACCTTCAAAGCCTTGGTATCCACAGCCGAGAAATATTCATTGCTTGCGAGATTGATAAACAACTCCCCTTTTTTTAATTCTTTGTTCAAAGAATTAGTAATGGTCTTTTTCCAAAAATCATATAAATTTTTGCTTTCGCCAATGGGCAATTTTGTTCCCATTTCTAGTCGGTAGGGCTGAATCAAATCCAACGGTTTCAAATATCCATAAAGTCCAGACAAAATTCTTAATCTGCTTTGCAGCAACTCCAATTTTTCCATAGAAATCGAGTAAGCATCCAGTCCGGTATAGACATCACCATCAAAAGCATAAACAGCTGGACGTGCATTTTCGGGAGTGAAAGGCGTTTTCCAATCCTGGTTGCGTTTCCAGTTCAAATCGGCAAGTTTATCCGAAATCGACATCAATTCCGATAAGTTTTTTGGAGATTGCTGTTTCAAAACTTTATGAACCACTCTAGATTCTTTAAGAAAAGAAGAAGCTGTATATTGAGTCGTCGGTAATTCCTGTTCGAAGTTTAGCGATTTGGCTGGAGAGAGTACAATTTTCATTTTTATGTGTTCATTTTAAACGATTCCAAAAATACAAATTGAAATTTAGAATTCAGAAACATTGAATTGAATTGTTTAATATAAGCATAGATTTTTTCTAATGATTCGTTATTAGAAATCCCTAATGACCCCAGGCAAACATATGAGTTTTAAATTGACCACAAATTCACAAATTTATTTTTTATAAACTTGAATTTTAAAATTTTTAATAAACTAATTTACTTCATCGGTTCGCTTCGCTCGTATGAGTTAATTCCGCTAAAAGTGGCTAATTTATAATAGAAATTTTTATTGAAATTTGCGAATTTGCGGTAAAAATAACTCATACGTTCGCCCTACTAAAACCCTCAGTCCATTTGTCTATTTCCCTACTTTTCACTACATTTGAACGAAATTTATACTCTATGAAGATATTTTTCACCTTTCTTCTTTCTATCTTGTTTCAAGTGGGATTTTCACAATCAGCAGAAACCTATTTTGAAAAAATCAGAAACAATGAAGCCGAACTTACGGCTTTCTTTTCCCAAATGCCCAAAGGCGGAGATTTACACCATCATTATTCCGGTTCAATTTATGCAGAACCATTATTAGCCTACGCCATTGCCAAAGATTTTTACCTGAATACCAAAACCATGACCGTTAGCCAGAAAAAACAACCAGGAGCAGAATGGGTATTATTTTCAACCTTCCAAAAAAATGGAGAATTAGACATTTACAAACAAAAAATAATGCACCAATGGTCTGTCAAAGACTACAACAATGTGGATTACCCTTCGGATAAATTATTTTTTGATTCCTTCATGAAATTTGAACCTGCGACAAAAGGCAATTTTGAAGCCGGTTTATTGGAACTAAAAATCAGAGCCATCAAAGAAAACGTAAGCTACATTGAAACCCAATTATCAACCATTCCTTGTGACATACAAACAGATGATTTAACGGCATCCAACTCCTATTTAAGAAAATTGGCGGCAAGCAAAAACGAAAAAGCCGTAATGCATTCTTTGGATTCCTTGTATGCCATTTTCATCCAAAAAGACGCCAAAAAATATGCTACCGATTTCAACACCAACTTTGTTGCCAAAATGCACGCAGCACTCAAAATAGACGACAGCCAATTTACGATGCGCTATCAAAATTTTGTTTTGCGCTTCATGGAACCTGTGGATATATTCAAAAATTTGATGGTTGCCTTTATCTCCGCAGACAGCAGTCCGCTGATAGCGGGAGTAAACATCGTTTCTCCCGAAGATGGCGAAACTTCAATGAAAGATTATTGGCTACACATGGTCATGTTCAAATACTGCCACAGTCGTTTTCCAAAAGTAAAATACACCATTCATGCCGGCGAGCTCACACTTGGATTGGTTCCGCCAGAAGAGTTGAGTTGGCATATTAATGCGGCTGTTTATATCGCTGGTGCAAACAGAATTGGTCACGGAGTCGATATGGCTTATGAAGAAAAAAGCTATGATTTAATGCGCTATATGGCAAAGAACAACATTCCAATCGAGATAAATTTGGTCAGTAACGAATTCATTTTGAAAGTAAAAGAAAACCGTCACCCTATTTTATTATACACTAAATTCGGTGTTCCAATTGTCATAAGCACTGATGATGCGGGAATTTTACGAACTAATATGACCGAACAATATGTTTTATTGGCCAAAAGATATTCTACCATTTCCTATGCCGATATTAAACAATTTGTGTACAACAGCATCAACTATAGTTTTATTCAGGACACTAAAGTAAAAAAACAATTAGTTCAGGATTTAGACAAACGATTTAAAATTTTTGAAGCTAATTTTGCGAATTAGTTTATAATGCAAAAAAACATACAACCAAAATGAAACATTGGGACATTCTTTTATCCAATCAAGTTGACAAAAAAACGTTTATAGATACTTTATTATCAGGAAAAATTGAGGGAGAATTAGCGATTTTCAATACTCTGAAAGGAATCTTGTATTCAGATATTTCGATTCAAAAACTAATCGAAGAAGAATTCATCCACGAAACCATGGAAGCTACTTCTGAATTCAACCGAAACCTTCGCACTTTTTCATCCGGAGAGCGGAAAAAAGAATTCTTGAAGTATTGCCTCAAAAAAAATCCCGATTACATCATTCTGGACAACCCTATGGATCATCTCGACCATAATTCCCGAATTGAATTAATTAAGGAAATCGAAGGCATTTCCCACTCGGTTCTTATCATTCAATTGGTTAATAGAAAAATTGATTTACTTTCTTTTATTTCAAACAAAGCTTTTATCGAAGACAATTCATTTGAAATGAAATCCATAAATATTTTGGATAATATTTCTCTTGAAAACAAGGACAGCAAACTCCCCATTCACAGCGAAATTTTCGAAGAAAGTGTTCTTGTTCAAATGAATTCTGTATTCGTAAACTATGACGAAAGACCCATTATCGCTCCACTTTCCTGGACGATAAAACAAGGCGAGTTTTGGCACTTAGTCGGGCCAAATGGTTCTGGAAAAACGACTTTATTATCCCTTATTTCGGGCGAAAACCCAAAAGGTTACGGACAGGATTTAATACTTTTTGGCAGAAAAAAAGGAAGCGGAGAAAGTGTTTGGGATATCAAAAAAAAGATTGGCTTTTTCAATACTGCCATGACCGATTTATTCAATAAAGGCAATAAAAATTTCAGTGTGGAAGATATGATTCTTTCAGGTTTCTTTGATTCTATCGGATTGTACATTCAGCCCACGACTTTACACCGAAAAATTGCCGAACAATGGCTCGAAGCAATTGGAATGACACATCTGAAAAAGAAAATTTTCAATCGTCTTTCGATAGGACAACAGCGAGTTGTCTTAATAGCCCGAGCGGCTATAAAACATCCTCCTCTATTGATTCTGGATGAACCTCTTGAAGGTCTTGATGACCAAAATGTGGCTTTGGTAACCCAACTCATCAATTTGATAAAAAAAGAAACAAACATATCTATCTTGTTCGTTTCCCACCGAATGGAACCTAATATTTCACCGGATTCTATTTTGGAATTACACCCAAGTCCAACGGGTTCTAAGGGAGTTGTACATCTACTAAAGAAATTAGCCACAGATTAAAAGGATTATCACAGATTTCATAAACAATTTAAAAAATCTTATTAATCTTTTTAATCTGTGGCAAAAAAAATAATTAATGAACAGATTCGATTATTAAACAAAAATCAATCCTCCTCAGCGTGATGCGATTTCGCATAGCCTCTCCATTTCTCGATACAATCCTTAAAATCCTGTGGTAATTCAGTATCAAAACGCATCATTTCACCGGTATTTGGATGCTCAAAACCAAGTGTTTTGGCGTGCAAAGCCTGACGTGGTAAAACTTTGAAACAATTTTCGATAAACTGTTTGTATTTTGTAAACGTAGTTCCTTTCAAAATTAAGTGACCTCCGTAACGCTCATCATTAAAAAGCGGATGCCCAATATGTTTCATGTGCGCCCGAATCTGGTGTGTTCTTCCCGTTTCCAGTTTGCAGGAAACCAAAGTCACATACCCAAAACGCTCCAAAACTTTATAATGGGTGATGGCAGGTTTTCCTATTTCGGGATCGGCAAAAACGGCCATTTGCATACGGTCTTTCAGGTGTCGGGCCAAATTCCCCTCAATAGTACCGGAATCATTGGCAACATTACCCCAAACCAGCGCAACATATTCTCTTTCGGTGGTTTTGGCTTCAAATTGTTTGGCCAAATGCGTCATTGCAGCTTCCGTTTTGGCAATAACCAATAATCCAGAAGTATCCTTGTCGATTCGGTGAACCAACCCGGGACGCTCGCTGCTGTTCATTGGCAAATTCTCAAAATGAAAGGCCAAAGCATTCACCAAAGTCCCTGTGTAATTCCCATGACCGGGATGCACCACCAATCCTGGCGGTTTGTTGATAAGCAAAAGTGCATCATCCTCATATACGATTTCCAACGGAATATCCTCTGGATCTACCCTGTTTTCAAAAGGCGGATGCGATAACATTATCTGTACCACATCAAAGGGTTTTACTTTATAATTGGACTTTACCGTCGCGTCGTTCACATAAATATTCCCGTCGCTGGCGGCGTTTTGTATTTTATTCCTTGTAGCATTTGGAATAAGGCTCATCAGGTATTTGTCAATTCGCAAAATGGCTTGTCCTTTCGGAACCTCAAACCGATAATGCTCAAATAACTCTTCGTCTAATTCCTCAATTGGATCATTATTATTGTTCATTTGCTGGCGCTTCTTCTGTTGGAACAGCTGTAGTGTCCGTCGTTTCTTCCTGATAACTCTCTTTCCCGTCTCCCAAAACCAAATCAATTTTAGAGGCTTTCAAAACCCTGTCACCTACTTTTAAATTACGGCCTTTAAAACGCATCTCCAAAACCATGTCTTTCCCTAAATTCGGAATATACGTAACAGTTCCCGGTTCAAGACCCAATGCTTTTAACGTTGGCACTGCCTCACGATACGTTTTGTCAATCAAATCCGGAATTCGAACAGACGAAAACCCAGACGAATTTATTTTTATATATACTTTTCTGCCTACTTTTACCATAGTTCCCGGCATAGGATCCTGCTCCACCACACTGAATTTTGGATAATCTCCCCTAAAATCCACACTGTCCAACAACTCATAATCCAAATCCAATTCATCCAGCTTATCCTCCACTTGTTCCTCAGTCAGTTTTCTCAAATCGGGAACTGCTATCTCATGCCCATGGTCGGTCGTAAAAGTCAGCCAATGCATAAATAAATAACCTAAAACTGCAATAATTGCAAGCGCAATAAACACTTGTCCAAAAAACACACGACTAGTAAGATACTTTTTTAAGCTCATAAATATTTTTGTTTCCCGCAAAGATAAACCTATTTCGTTTCAA
Organism: Flavobacterium gilvum; assembly: GCF_001761465.1. Classification (NCBI taxonomy): domain Bacteria; kingdom Pseudomonadati; phylum Bacteroidota; class Flavobacteriia; order Flavobacteriales; family Flavobacteriaceae; genus Flavobacterium; species Flavobacterium gilvum. The sequence continues at coordinate 3,988,537 of NZ_CP017479.1, forward strand.
AAAAAATGATAATTTTGTTTAATAGTATTAGTCTTTCCATTCATAATTTTCGGAAGGAGCTATTTCCCGCTATCCGTTGCAATCTTGTGTGCCGAACCCCGGCACACAAGGATTTCCACTACTATCGGGGCTAGGACATCAGCTTTCAAAACAACATTAGCATCTTAAAAATTAAAAACACAACAGTACAATTACACTCTAAATTGATTCGTATAATTTGTGCAAAATTCAAAAACAGTATGAAAAACATTGCCATCATTATGGGCGGCTATTCCAGCGAATACAAGATCTCTCTCATCAGCGGAAACGTAGTTTACCAATTTCTTGACAAAACAAAATACAAAGGCTACAGAATCCATATTTTCAAAGAAAAATGGGTATATGTAGACGACAACAACGCCGAATTCCCGATAGACAAAAATGATTTTTCAACAACTGTAAACGGAACCAAAATCACTTTTGACTGCGTGTTCAACGCCATTCACGGAACTCCGGGCGAAGACGGATTAATGCAGGCCTATTTCGAGTTATTGAATATTCCGCAATCTTCTTGCGACTATTATCAAGCGGCACTTACTTTCAACAAACGTGATTTATTGTCAGTTTTAAAACCATACGGAATCAAAACGGCAACTTCCTATTATTTGAACAAAGGAGATAAAATCGATACCTCCGAAATCGTAAAAAAAGTTGGCTTGCCTTGCTTTGTAAAACCCAACAAATCGGGTTCCAGTTTTGGAATTTCAAAAGTAAAAACCGAAGCCGAATTGCCAATCGCCATTGAAGTCGCTTACAAAGAAGACAACGAAATCATCATCGAAAGTTTTCTTGATGGAACCGAAGTTTCTGTTGGCGTAATTAATTACCAAGGAGAAATAAAAGTGTTGCCGATTACTGAAATAGTTTCTGAAAATGATTTCTTTGATTATGAAGCGAAATATGAGGGGAAATCACAAGAAATAACCCCAGCAAGAATCTCCGATGAAATGACCCAAAAAGTGAGTCAGGCCGCAAAACGCGCTTATGAAGTATTGAAAATGAAAGGTTTCTCCCGTAGCGAATTCATCTTTGTAAACGGAGAACCTCATATGCTCGAAATGAACACCATTCCAGGATTGACAACAGAAAGTTTGATTCCGCAACAAGCCAAAGCAGCCGGAATTTCTTTGACTGATTTGTTTACCAATGCAATTGAGTTGGCGGTTAAGTAAAATATTGAGATGCCAAGACAGTATAAAAAGTTTTTCTAAATACTGCCTTCGGAAGGTAGAATAAGATTAATACGATAAGTTTACAACACAATATTGTCATTCCGACGGAGGAGGAATCTCCGTATGTAACTTCGCATACAAAGACCACTATCTTCGTCGATTTTGCAGCGGGGATTCCTCGTTCCTCGGAATGACAAACAAGATGATAAAAATTCGTGCAATTAGCACCAAAATTCTTAGAATCTCAGCAACTTAGAAACTCAAAAAAAAATGAACAAAACCAGACTCGAAGCCTTTAGCGATGGTGTATTAGCCATTATCATCACCATCATGGTGCTGGAAATAAAAGCGCCAGAAGACGATAGTTTTGAATCCTTACAGCATTTAATTCCGGTTTTCTTGAGTTATGTTTTGAGTTTTATTTACGTAGGCATTTATTGGAACAACCACCATCATATGCTTCAAGTAGTCAAAAAGGTGAATGGTTCTATTTTATGGGGAAATCTCTTTTTGCTTTTTTGGTTGTCTTTGATTCCCTTTGCCACAAGTTGGATTGGAGAACATCATTTTTCGGCAGTTCCCATGAGCATCTATGGTTTTGTGCTGCTGATGTGTGCTATTGCTTATAATATTCTTCAATACCGAATTATATGTCTGGAAGGAAAAGATTCGATTTTGCACCGCGCTGTAGAAAAAGATCTGAAGGGCAAAATATCTGTAGTATGTTATATTCTAGCCATTCCACTTGCTTTTGTCTCCCCTTGGATTTCGGGTTTACTCTATATTGCCGTAGCGTTACTTTGGATAATTCCCGATTCAAGAATTGAAAAACAATTAAATTAATTTACAAATGAACAAAGCCATTTTCCCTGGATCATTCGATCCCATCACATTAGGTCACGAAGATATTATACAAAGAGGAATTCCTTTGTTTGACGAAATTGTAATTGCCATTGGCGTCAATGCCGAGAAAAAATATATGTTTTCCCTTGAAGAAAGAAAACACTTCATTGAGGAAACTTTCAAGAATGAACCAAAGGTTTCTGTGATTACATACGAAGGACTGACTATTGATTTATGCAAAAAAATTAATGCTAATTTCATCCTTCGTGGTCTACGAAATCCTGCCGATTTTGAATTCGAAAAAGCCATCGCCCACACCAACCGAAGATTATCCAAAATAGAAACTGTCTTTTTGTTGACCGCTGCGAGAACTTCATACATCAGTTCGAGCATCGTGAGAGACGTTATCCGTAATCATGGTGAATACGAAATGCTAGTTCCCGATGCGGTAAGGGTTAAATTGGATAAGTAGCATTAGTTAGATTTTATCAAACTGAAGTTATTCACCACCAATCTCCTATTTTTAATTATGATAGCAATTTTAATATTCGGTCCATTCATTTTGATTCCATACATAATGTCACATATTTTTAATCGATTTGATTATTCTGAAAGATTTATGACATATATTCTCAGCGGAATAGCGTGTTTAGGATACTCTGTATTATATGATTGGATAAGTGTCTACTTAAGTCCTCCACCTACTCACCCTGTATGCCGTTATCCCTTATTTTTATTTCCAATATTTTTTTCGCCGTTTCTAACACTTCTACAATTTATATTCAACAAAGCAATCATTAAATCTGTCAAATATGAAGACATGGATAGTCAAAATGAATGATAAAAACCCCAATAAACATAAAACTTGCAAAGCCTATCCAATAACCGTACTTTTGCAACAAAAAAACACACTTTACAATGAGCTTCGAAAGAGAATTAAATAAACGCAGCGGTTCGCAATGTGAATTATGCGCTGCCACCGAAAACCTGAAAGAATACCAAGTATTGCCTACCCAAAAAGGCGGATTGGACGAAAGCATTTACGCCTGCGTAACCTGCATTGATCAAATTGAAAACCCGGGTCATGAAGACTTAAACCACTGGAGATCTTTGAACGACAGTATGTGGAGCGAACACATTCCGGTGCAGGTTGTGGCTTGGAGAATGTTGAGCCGTTTGCGCAAAAATGGCTGGCCACAGGAATTGTTGGAACAAATGTATCTTGACGACGAAACTTTGGCATGGGCGCAAGCCACAGGCGAAGGTGAAGACGATGAAAACAAAATCATACACCGTGATGTTAATGGCGTTATTTTAAATCATGGAGATTCAGTTGTACTAATCAAAGATTTGAAAGTAAAAGGTTCCAGTATGGTCGCCAAACAAGGAACTGCGGTAAGAAACATTCGACTAGACCACGAAAACGACCAATATATTGAAGGGAAAGTAGATGGTCAACAAATTGTGATAATAACACAATACGTTAAAAAAATATAATTTTCAGTTTGCATAAAAAAAGTCCTCGAAAATCGAGGACTTTTTTATGACTTGCAATTTTAGTCTTAATTCTTAATACTAAAATCTTAATACTCTTTTAGCTTTTTTGAAACAATTTTTCAACTTGTTCTTTTGATAATGGCTCAGACATATGGGTAGAACCAGCATCTTTACTGGAAACCATAAACTGTACCATTGTTTTATCTGAACTTGCAATATAATGTAACCAAACAAAGTTATTTGGTAATTCTAATTTTACATCATTCAGCGGACTTGCTGTAAATCCTTTTGAAATAATTGAGTACAGACTTTGATAAGCATTATCAATGTTTTTGAATGTAAAAGCTTTCAAAGACGGCTCCTCATCTTCGCTTTGTACAGTTGTGTAAAAAAAGGTAAACTCATCGCCTATCTTTTGAACATAAAAACTATTATTTACTCTACCTAGTTTTTCAACTTGTACAGTTTCAAGAACCTTAATTTGGCTAAAGCCAATGGAACTAATAAATAAAGCAGCAATCGCAATAATTTTTCTCATAATATATTTGGGGTTAATAATACACTAGTAGGTTAGTATTTGCCCGCAAACATAATAATAACAATGAGACGACTTTGTTGATGCTTTACTTTTTTATTAACACTATTTTTTTGTTTTTGTTTGTAAATTAACACGACAACTTGCACGTCTTAAAATTCGAAATATTTGCCAAAATTGAGAAATGGCACACAGATTAAACGGATTAAACTGATTCGCACAGATTTTTAATTTTTCTCGAAGCATAAAAGTCTACGATAATCTGTACAAAAAAATTCAATGAAATCTTAATGCGGATTCAAGGCTAAATTCAATGCAAAAAAAACGCTAACAAATAATATACTGTTAGCGTTTTCTAAAATTATTCCTTTATAAATTCTGCTTTCTGACTTCTGAAATCTAAATTCTAAATTCTGCCTTCTGAAATCTGCAACCTACTCCTCCTCTTTCTTGATAACTTTTCTGGCTACTTCAATTTTGAATTTCTTGCCCTTCATTTTTTCATGTTTGACATGATGCAGCAAATCTTTTACTTTACTGAATTTTACAGCGGCAAATGAGATGAAATCTTTCACTTCAATAAGCCCTAAATCTCCTTTTTCCAATTTTCCTTTTTGGGAAAAGAAACCTACTATATCAATTTTATTCAACTTGTTTTTCTTTCCACCACTAATGTAAATAGTCTGAAATTCGGGCGGTTTTGGCAATGTGGTTGCATTTTCCACATTAAAAACTTCCATGGCATAATCCAGATAATCCATTTTTTTCTCGCTTTCATGTGTGATCACATAAGCAGTTCCAGATGCCTGCATACGTGCCGTACGACCATTCCTGTGGGTAAACTCATCTTCTTTTAAAGGCAAATGATAATGGATTACGTGTTTCATTTCGGGAATATCGAGTCCGCGGGCAGCGAGATCTGTGGTGATTAAATAACTCATACTTCCGTTACGAAATTGAATCAGCGCGCGTTCCCTTTCCTCCTGATCCATTCCTCCGTGGTAATAAACACTATAGATACCTTTTTCATTGAGGGTATCGCTTATTCTTTCTGCAGCATCTCGATGATTGCAAAAAACAATTGCCTGCTGTGATTTCAACGAACATATCAAATTAAACAAACTTCCCAATTTGTCTTTTTCTTTGGAAACAACCATTTTGGTGGTCAAATTACTTTCCTGTTCTTCTTCGCTTGGGATAAAATCAAGAATAGTAGGATTGACCACTCGGGTATATTTTGGAATTTCTATATCGGATGTTGCCGAAACTAAAACACGTTTGTTCAACTTAGAAAGTTTTCCAATAATAAAAGACATTTGCTCATGAAAACCCAATTGCAGGGATTTGTCAAACTCATCCAAAATCAAAGTCTGGATTTTGTCCAATCGAAAAGTACCTCTGTCGATATGATCTGCAATACGACCGGGAGTTCCTATCAAAACAGCTGGAGGATTACTTAGATTTTTTATTTCGGTTTCGATGGAATGTCCGCCGTAACACACATTTACTTTGTAATCGGTTCCCATTTTTTTCCAAACTTGTTCAATCTGCAATCCTAATTCCCGTGACGGAACCAAAATCAAACATTGAACGGATAAAATTTCGGGCTGTAGCATTTCGAAAATTGGCAACAAAAAGGCCAAAGTTTTTCCGGAACCTGTTGGGGAAAGAAGCAATACGTTATTGTCATTTAGGATGACATCTTGTGCAACTTCTTGCATTTCGTTTAGGCTTTCGATACCTAAATTCAATACTATATTATTGGAGTGGTGTTTTTTATTCATTTTGCAAAGGTAATCAAAAATAACACTTTGCTTTCGTATACTAATTTTTAACCTAAATTATGAGATAGCCACAAATTACACAAATTAACACAAATTAAATTGCGGTAATTTGGGTAATTTGTGGCTAAAACATTTTTAAAAACTATAAGTAATTTGTGGGTAAAACATAATCCCTAAAAAGCTTCGGTAAGCCTAAAATAAAATCCCCAATCCCCGCGACCTGCAGCGACATCTATTCCCGCATTTACTTTTTGACCGGCTTTTTCAATAACCCGATAACGAGCACCTACTCCTATACTTGGTAATGGTTTGCTCCATGAAGCACCAGAATTATACCAATCGCCCGAAGCGGCTCCTGTTTCAGACTTACGATAAGCAATCCCGAGTCCGGCAAAACCAACGTATCCCCATTTTTTATAGAAATTATTTCTAAATTCTGATTGAACAGTGTATGTTTGATTTCCTCTATATTCCCCTTGCGTATAACCTCTTAAATCTGTTTGACCAATATAATCCTGAGACGCAAAAGGAACATCTCCAAAATTGGCTTTCATAGCAAAACGGCTGGCCAAAATTTTGTGAGCGCCCAATTCCTTATAATGATTCACATATAACATCGTTTTAATAAAATCGTGGTCATTGTCCAACCAAGATGGCACAGTCGAGAATCTACCATCTATAAAAATTCCTGAACTCGGATTGTAAATACTGTTTCGGGTATCATAACTTATTGGTACAGAAAGTGAATTCGTATTATTTGGCTCCACAATTTTGCTATCATCTGGAAGCGTGACAGTAACATCTGAACGCATTATGAACCCACCCAAACCCAAATAAAAATTTTCAAAAACCCTTCTCTGTAACGAGAACGCAAACAGAGCTCCCTTCGTTGTATAAGGTGTTTCATAAACGCCTGTTACGCCTCCCTCGCCTTCATCAAAGGATTGAAAAGCCTGAAAATTATAATTTATATATCCAACAGCAGTAAGCACTCTCCAATAATCTTCCTTAAGATAAAGACGTGTACCAACCATTATATAATAAGAATCATTCGTCGCATAATTACCTATAGCCATAACTCTGGAAAGAGGTGCTTTTTTGGAATCATCAGCCTTGAAAAGTCCCATGGTTATTGCTCCAACCCCTAATCCTTGTGAACGGTCATAAGTTAATGTAGGCATTGGTACAAAAGCAAATTTCTTTTCTTTCTTTTTGATGGTGTCACCACTTTTTACCGTATCCAAAATACCAATAAGTTTTAATGGTTTCATTTCTTCGGTACGGTTTCTATGCTTATCATTTTTTGAAAATGAAAAAGCACAAAGAGCAGAAAACAAAAATGCAAGTAGGGGGAGAGTTCTTTTCATCAGAAACTAAATTTTAAAGATCAAATAAGATAATTGTAAAAGTTCAACTATCGAATTTAAAGATAAAAAAATTAAAATCCCCATTTATCCAAAACAAAAAACTAATAATCAACAAATTAAAATAACACAAACAATTATTTCTCCCAAATATTAAGTTTTATACAAAAAAAAAAGGTGATACAAAAAAACTTCTGTACCACCCTATTTTCATTTTACCAAAAACTATTTATTATTGATTAATTTTTCTTCTTCAAACAGAAGCTTAATATTTTCATACGAATTTTGTAAAGCAGCTGGAATTTCGCTTGGTTTCAGCCAGGCTACTTTTTCAATTCCTTCTTCCAATTGACCTTTTGGAGTACCTTCAAATGAAGATTGCATCTCAAACCAATGCGTAATTTTTAGTCTGTATTTTCCGTTTCGTTTAAATACATGATACGTTTTCTGTAGTTTTTTAATGACTTCCAATCCATTTACACCTGTTTCTTCCTCAACTTCACGCATGGCGGTTTCTTCGATAGACTCCCCTTTATCAGTACCCCCTTTTGGCAAATCCCATTTTCCGTTTCTAAAAATAAATAAGACTTCCCCTTTTTTATTATATACCAATCCTCCGCCCGCTTTATTGACCGCAATTTTTGCCTTCAACGTTTTCATAATCACACTTTCATCAGGGTGATACAGATACGCTTTCTTAATTTTATTTTGAAACATTTTCACAATAACCTGCTCAATATCAATACTATCAAGCAAAAAAAGTTGAAAATCTGTCTCCTTAGAGATTTGATTTGTCAAAAAAAGTGGTTTGTCGTTAACAAAAACTTTATACATTTGTATTATGATTTTTAATAAAAATACAGCCGAAAAAACAGCCGAATTGCTTTTGCAAATAAATGCAATTAAATTGAATCCAGGAAATCCTTTTACATGGGCTTCTGGATGGAAATCGCCTATATATTGCGATAATCGTTTAATCCTCTCGTTTCCAGCTATAAGAAATTATGTTCGGGACGAATTTTCCAAAAACATCGAAAAACAATTTGGTAAGCCAGATGTAATCGCTGGTGTAGCCACTGGAGCAATTGGTATTGGTATGCTGGTTGCAGAAAGTATGGGACTACCTTTTGTGTATGTGCGTCCAGAACCCAAAAAACATGGTCGCCAAAACCAAGTCGAAGGTTTTTTGCAAAAAGGACAAAGCGTAGTAATCATAGAAGACTTGATAAGCACTGGAAACAGTAGCCTACTCGCCGTTGATGGTTTACGGGATGCAGGAGCAGTTATAAAAGGAATGGCAGCCATATTTACTTATGGATTTGATGTTGCAGAAGAAAACTTTAAAAATTCCAAAGTCGAGTTATATACTTTGAGTAATTATCAAAATTTATTGAATTTGGCTGTTGCCAAAAAATATATTACCGAAGAAGAAGAACAAACTTTGAGGGAATGGAATGGCAGTCCTGCTACTTGGAGTGTTTAAGCAACATATTCTGATTTTTTCCAAACGCTTAAAAACAAAAAATACACCAATAAAAGAATGAACTTAGAAAGTCCAAAAGTTACAGTTGAAAAATCAAGTCAAGAATTATTTGATTTGTTAAGCGATGTAAAAAACTTCGAAAAATTAATGCCCGATAATATTGCAAAATTTGAAGTTACCTCAGAAGATGCTTTTATTTTTGGATTAAAAGGAATGCCAGAAATCAAATTGAAGATGAAAGAAAAAGTGGCTCCAAACAAAATCGTTTTGGGAGCTGCAAGCGACAAAATTCCTTTTACCTTGGTAGCCAACATCGATACCGTATCAGATCAGTCAAGTGCTGTAAAACTGGATTTTGAAGGTGAATTTAATGCAATGATGGCTATGATGGTAAAAGGCCCTATCAGCAAATTTATCGAAACTCTAGCAAACAACATGACAAAATTGTAAGACAAGTATAACCCAAAAAGAAAGCCTTTTAGTTTTATTGCTAAAAGGCTTTTTTACTTCCACAGATTTCAGTTTAACCCAGAATTATATTTTTTTTAAAGCAGATTTCACAGATTATCACAGATTTTTTTTACACGGAAGTAAAATTCGTGCAATTCGTATCTAACAACCTAATCTTAGATAAATTATCTTTCTTCAAATTTGCCTAATTTGTGGCTATAGCGTAATTCCGGCTTAATAAAGCATCTGCACTTCCTTCAGATTGTATTCGCAAATACTGTCATCTTCCAAAAGAATCTGAAGTTTCCCAACAGAAGAAACTCCTTTAATAATTCCCATAAAATTATCCTGATTTTCATCCGAAAAAGCTGCAGGAACCCCTATTTTAAACAATTCTCCGGTATATTCTTCCCACAAATCAAAAGCTACGGCATTGTATTTCGCTATCATTTGCTCTATTTCTTCAACAATCCCAAACAAAATTTCTTCTTTATCAAATAAAGTATCACAGATTACTGCCAACGATGACGCTCTTGGCAAATTCTCAAATTGCAACTGATTTACATTCAGCCCCAACCCAACAACAGAACGTATGGCTCCAGAACCTTTTATACTATTTTCAATCAATATGCCACCTATTTTCTTATTGGCTGACATAATGTCGTTTGGCCATTTCACACTTAATTCGGGAATACTGTATTTTTTCAAGGTTCGAATTACAGCCAATGACACAACTACATTCAAATTAAAAACAGCTTCATTATCAAATAAAAAATCCTTAACCAAAACACTCATTATAAGATTCTTACCAGACTCAGAGTCCCACTTAGCCCCCATCTGCCCCTTCCCTTTTAATTGGTTTTCGGCGGTTACAACAGTAAAATTTTGAACTTCCTCCTTGTTCGATAACCCTTTTAAAAACTCATTTGTCGAATCTATGGCATCGAGTTTGATTAGCTTCATGTGTTCTTTTTTTTGATAAAACATAATTTAATATTATGTCAGGGTCAAAATTAATCACAAAAAATGGTAACTTTACAAACTTATATAAAAAAATAAATGGCGAAAAAGACTATAAACAACGATGTTCTCTTAGCAAACATCATCAAAGGAATAGAAGAAGTAAAAGGAAATGACATCGACATTTTAGATTTAAGAGAAATAGACACAGCCGTTTGTGACTATTTTGTCATCTGTAACGGTAATTCAAACACTCAAGTGAATGCCATCGTGAATTCTATTCAAAAAACAGTTTCTAAAGATTTAAAAGACAAACCTTGGCACGTTGAAGGTTCGGATGTGGCCGAATGGGTATTGATGGACTATATTCACATCGTGGTGCATGTATTTCAAAAACACATTCGCGAATATTACAACATTGAAGGCCTTTGGGGTGATGCCAAAATCACTAAAATAGAAAACAAATATTAAGAAATAATCTTCTGCAATGGCTAAAGAAAACAATCAAAATCCAAATAAATTTAAAGTAAGCCCCTGGTTAGTTTACACTGCTATATTATTCATTTTTCTAGCAATCAGTTTTTTAACTGGAGGATCAAGCTTTCACGAACCGGCACAATTGACTTCTTCGAAATTCAATTCTTATTTGGAAAAAGGACAAATCGAAAAAGTAATCGTTTACAATAAAAATGAAGCCGAAGTTTATTTAAACCAAAAAGCCTTAAGTGATCCTCAACATAAAAGTGTTGCAAAAGACGTGTTGGGCAATGTAAACAAAGGCCCTCATTATTCATTTGACATTGGTAATGACCAAATCTTTCAAACCAAACTTGAAAAAGCGGTTGCTGAAGGAAAATTAAAAGATTTTAATTTTTTACAAAAAAGCAACTGGACTGATCTTTTTGTAAGTCTGTTGCCAATCATTATCATTATTGGTGTTTGGATATTTATCATGCGAAAAATGTCAGGCGGGCCAGGAGGCGGAGGCGGACAGATTTTCAATATTGGAAAATCCAAAGCCAAACTTTTTGATGAAAAAACAGATATCAAAACCACATTCAAAGATGTGGCGGGTCTGGAAGGCGCCAAAGAAGAAATTCAGGAAATTGTCGAATTCTTGAAAAATCCTGAAAAATACACCAATCTAGGAGGTAAAATTCCTAAAGGAGCTTTACTTGTAGGACCTCCGGGAACAGGTAAAACATTATTAGCTAAAGCTGTAGCCGGTGAAGCACAAGTCCCTTTCTTCTCATTATCTGGTTCGGATTTTGTTGAAATGTTTGTAGGTGTGGGTGCTTCAAGAGTGCGCGATCTTTTCAAACAAGCCAAAGAAAAATCTCCAGCCATTATTTTTATTGACGAAATTGATGCTGTAGGTAGAGCCAGAGGAAAAAGCAATATGTCTGGTGGTAACGACGAAAGAGAAAACACGCTAAATCAATTATTGACTGAAATGGACGGTTTTGGAACCAATTCAAATGTAATCGTTCTCGCTGCCACAAACAGAGCCGATGTTTTAGACAAAGCCTTAATGCGTGCCGGACGTTTTGACCGTCAGATTTTCGTTGACTTACCAGATATCCGCGAAAGAGCCGAAATTTTCCAAGTACACCTAGCTCCTTTGAAAAAAGTGGAAGGATTGGATATCGACTTTTTAGCCAAACAAACTCCTGGCTTTTCTGGAGCTGATATCGCAAATGTATGTAACGAAGCCGCACTTATTGCCGCCAGAAATAACAAAGAAGCTGTTGACAAACAAGATTTCCTTGATGCGGTAGACCGTATCATTGGCGGACTTGAAAAGAAAAACAAAATCATCACTCCTGAAGAAAAAAGAGCTATTGCTATTCACGAAGCAGGACACGCCACTGTAAGCTGGATGCTGGAACACGCAGCACCGCTAATCAAAGTGACTATCGTTCCTCGTGGACAAAGCCTTGGAGCTGCATGGTATCTACCAGAAGAGCGCTTAATTGTTCGTACAGACCAAATGCTAGACGAAATGTGTGCTACAATGGGAGGTAGAGCTGCCGAAAAAGTAACTTTTGACAGAATATCCACAGGAGCTCTAAGCGATTTGGAAAAAGTGACTAAACAAGCCCGTGCTATGGTTACCGTTTACGGATTGAATGAAAAAATTGGAAACGTAACTTATTACGATTCAAGCGGTCAAAGCGAATACAGTTTTTCAAAACCTTATTCTGACGAAACTGCCAAAATAATTGACAAAGAAATTTCAGATCTTATCGAAAATCAATATCAGAGAGCGATAACTATTCTTGAAGAAAACAAAGATAAATTAGAGCAGCTCGCCTCAATATTAATCGAAAAAGAAGTGATTTTCAAAGATGACCTAGAAGCTATCTTCGGAAAAAGAACTTTCGACAAAAACTTGGGAGAAGTAGTCTCTTAACTACTAAATAAAAACAATTAATTAAAATCTTAATTCAAAAACCCTTTTTGAATTAAGATTTTTTTATCTTTGAACGTTTTCAAGCAACACAAAACGATTATTAAGAAATTTATGAATCTTTTTAAAAAATTATTTGGTACCAATGACCCTTCTTCAGATGAAGCAAGGGACGGTCGTTCTAACAAACCAAATTCAGATATTAATTCCCCTTTGGACGAACAATTTGTCTACAATTTTAAAAAAAACGGGGGTAAATTTTTATACTGTGAAAACGCCAATGAAGTAAAGGAACAATTTGAAAACATACTTGAAGAAAACGATTGGTTTGAATGTGAAGCTTTATGTTATGAACCTAAACTAATCTATTTACTGGAAGAAAACAAACTAACTTACGGTCAAAATATAAATCCTAAATTTTTATTGTCAAGTTGCGAAAATCTAGTTGCCGAAGAAGGTTCCATTTTATTTTCTTCAAATCAGATTAAACAAAAAAAACCAAATGATTTGCCTGCGAATATCATTATCCTTGCCAAAACAAGTCAAATTGTTGAAGGAAAAAGCGATGGCCTTAGCGCAATAAGAAAAAAATACCTGACCGAATACCCCACCAATATCACAACAATAAAATATTTTGAAAAAGCAAAAGAGGAAGATTTCACCCAGTACGGAAGTTCTGCCAAGAATTTATATTTATTGCTTTTAGAAGATCTTTAATAATGAATGAAACACTAAAAAGATCAATATCGGGGGCACTTTACATTTTACTATTAATAGCTTCAATACAATACTCTATAGAAACTTTTTTTATTCTATTCGGAGTTTTTTTGTTGATAGCAGTAATGGAATTTTGTAATCTGGTCCATTTAAACAAAATTGCCCCAATAGCAATAGCCATTATATTTTATTTGCTTTTTTTTAAGATTGCAGTAGCCATAGAAGATGATGGCCTTTTTTATATTTTGCGTTACAGCAAAAACTTCGACTTGGCGGTACTTTTTTTATCTCTCATTGTATCATTAAAATGCATCATTTTTTTATTTGACAATAAAAACCTAACAGTAGATGCCTTTTCAAAATTTGCTTATCTGATAGGATACATTGTTTTACCTTTTATCATTATTACCAAAATTCCTTTCGGGATAAAAGGCTATAACCCAAACATTCTTATTAGTATTTTCATTTTAATATGGACCAATGACACCTTTGCCTATTTGGTAGGTAAAACTTTTGGAAAACATAAATTATTCGAACGTATTTCTCCAAAAAAAACAATCGAAGGATTTTTGGGAGGTCTTGGATTTTCATTGATTGCCAGTTATTTTATCTCAAAATATTTTTTAGAACTTCCTGAAAAAAACACTTACATCTGGATTATTATCGCCCTAATAGTAGGCATTTTTGGAACAATAGGAGACCTAGTTGAATCCAAATTCAAAAGAATTTCAGAAAAAAAAGATAGCGGAAATATAATGCCCGGACACGGAGGCATTCTAGATCGACTGGATAGTGTTATCTTTGTAGCACCAATAATTTTTTTATTTTATCAAATTTTAAGTTATGTTTCATAAAGAAGGAACTCAAAGTATTTTATTAGGTACTTTTTTTACTGCCGTTGTTTGTTTAGTAGCAGACCATTTCATCCAGACAGAATGGATCAAAATGGCTATTGAAATAACAGCTTTATTGCTATTGATTATCATTTTGCAATTTTTTAGAAATCCAAAACGAAAAGTGGAAATCAATGAAAACCACATACTTGCCCCAGTCGATGGAAAAGTTGTTGTTACAGAAGAGGTTTATGAATCTGAGTATTTTAAAGATAAAAGAATTCAGGTTTCCATATTCATGTCTCCTATCAACGTGCACGTTACTCGTTATGCAATAAGCGGAATCGTAAAATTTAGCAAATACCATCCAGGCAAATTTTTGGTGGCTTGGCATCCAAAAGCCAGCGAAGAAAATGAAAGAACAACCATTGTAGTCGAGAATAATACTTTTGGCGCTATTTTATACCGCCAAATTGCTGGTGCACTGGCCAAACGTATAGTGAATTATGCGCAAGAAGGCATGCAGGTTGTACAAGGAACCGATGCTGGTTTTATTAAATTTGGTTCAAGAGTGGATATTTTTTTACCAATAGGTACTCCAATTAATGTGTCATTAAACCAAAAAGCAATTGGAGGAAAAACTATAATTGCAATTAAACCTTAATGGCAGGAAAAGATTTAGACAAACAATTTCAGGAAGCCGTAGAAATCGCTTCCACAATGACTCAGGCATCACTTCCTCAAGATGTTCAGCTACGTCTTTATGCTTTTTATAAGCACGCAACATTTGACAAAACCAAATTTACCATTTCAGACGATTCTGATATAAGAAATGCTTTTAAAACAAACGCCTGGATCCAAATAAGGCATCTTTCAAAAAAAGAGGCCAAACAACAATATATCGAACTTATTAATTCCTTAACAAAGTAACTCTATTATTCTGATGAAAAAAATAGTAGCACCTTTACTCTTTATTTCGGTTTTAATTTCATGTAATGACAAAAAATTGACCGAAGTTGTCGAAGTTCCGTTGCCAACAGTCCAAGAAAAAGTAAAAATTGGTAATCCTGATGATTTGAAAGCCAGTGGAGGAGCATTTCAATTGGAAAAACTACCTTTTGGATATGAAGCGTTGACTCCAAATTTATCGGCTTTAACATTAGAATCTCATTATAAAAACTATTTGTATTATACCAATAATCTAAACAAAGCATTAGTAGGAACTGGAAAAGAAAATCTCAGTATTGAAGATATCATTACCAATGTTGATATTACAAATCCTGAAATTCGTAACAATGCTGGTGGATATTACAACCATACTTTATACTTTAAATGCATCGCACCAAATGCTGGAGGTGAGCCAATCGATACATTAGCTTCCAAAATCACCAAGGATTTTGGCTCTTTTTCCAATTTCAAGGCCGTATTTAAAGAGACCGCAAACAAACAATTTGGTTCAGGTTGGGTTTGGCTTGTAGTTGACAAAACCGGAGTACTTCAATTATCAACAACACAAGACCAAGACAATCCATTAATGACCAATGCCCCTGTTGTTGGATTTCACGGAATCCCAATTTTAGGAATAGATCTTTGGGAACACGCCTATTTTTTGGATTACCAATACAAAAAGAAAAAGTACATCGATGATTTTTTTAATATCGTAAATTGGGAAAAGGTAAACGAAAATTACAAAGCCACTTTCAAGAACTAAAAGAATAAAAAAGCTGACATCACAAATGTCAGCTTTCTTTTTATATTATTTTACCCTTTAATTCAACTGGTAAATAAACGATTCCAGTGGATGTATTGTTACCGTAGCTTTACCTTCTCCATTATTTACAACTAACTGGGTACTGCTCTTTTGATAAATCTGATCCTTCAGAGTGTAACTACCATCTTTCAAATTCCATTTATTTATAATATCTGCCGGTATTTTTAATTCAAAAGTATTGGAAGCATCTGACGAAAAATTAGTAATTACGATTAATTTTTGATTATCCGACCAACGTACAAAAGAATACAAATGATTGGGATCATAACCAAGTCCCGCATGACGGTTTACTTCTTGTAAATCTTGAAATTGCCCCATCACCCCTGAACTTTTCCCAGAAAAACTGAGTAATCTTTTATAAAAATCACGCAAATCTTTTTCGCTTTTCGATAATTTTCCTCCATCAAAAGCGCCATCATTCATCCATCGTTGATGATTTGGCACACCTACATAATCAAAAATTGATGTTCTGGAGTGAGAACCAAAACCTCCGTTTTCGTTACCTGCCTCCCCTACTTCCTGACCAAAATAAATCATAATGGGTGCCGAAGTGATCATAGCAGAAACGACCATCATTGGCTTCCCTTTTTCGGGAGAGCCTGCAAACTCAGGACTTGCCAAACGTTGTTCATCGTGATTATCCAAAAACTTCAACATATGAATATCAATATCCTGCAAACCGCTTTGAATATAGGAAAGTCCATCTGGTGGCGTTTTTCCCTGAATGATATCTTTCAACTTATCATAAGTCTCAACTTTGTCATACAAATAATCCATTTTACCCAAATGAATATAATTGCGATATTCTTTTGGATTATAGACTTCGGCCATTAGGAAAGCATCAGGGTTTACATTTTTTATGGCAGAGTTCATATAACTCCAAAACTCATAGGGAACCATTTCAGCCATATCATATCGAAAACCATCAACTCCTTTGGCTGTCCAATACAACGCTATGTCCCTAAATTTAATCCATGAATTGGGTACATTTTTGTCTTTCCAGAATTCAAAATGGTCTTTAGCGGAAAGCTTATCAAAACCAGCAGGCAATTCAGGAAAATCTTTGGTTCCATCGGGACGAATTCCATAATTTACCTTAACTGTTTCGTACCAATCGTTTTTATCCGGTTTTGCCATTCGCGATCCGTTTCCTGTCCATTTTGCGGGATTTTCATCAAACTTTCCATCAATAAGCGGATTACTTTCCCCGTTTAAAGGTTTGTCGCCATCAGGCAACTGAAAAGGCGTATTTGGAATATAATAAAAATTATTATCTCTTTTATATTCAACTGTAACATCGTCATCGGCACCAAAATCCTTAACTCCTTTCGGATTATTTTTTCCTTCATATTTACGGGCAATATGATTAGGAACAATATCAATAATCACTTTTAAATTTGCCTTGTGGGTTCTTTTTATCAAAGCTTCAAATTCCTCCAAACGTTTTGCCGGATTTACAGCCAAATCAGGGTTTACATTATAATAATCCTTCACAGCATAGGGAGAACCGGCTCTTCCTTTTACTACTTCCGGATCATCATTCGAAACCCCTATCGCAGTATAATCCCTGATAACCGCATGATGAGGAACACCTGTGTACCAAATATGTGTAACTCCTAAGTCTTTAATTTCGTGAAGTGCTTTATCTGTAAAATCATTAAATTTACCAACACCATTTTCCTCGATAGTTCCCCATGGTTTATTGGTTGTGTTTTTATTTCCAAACAATCGGGTAAAAACCTGATAAACTACTGCTTTATTTTCTGGAACAGATTCTTTATTTTGTACACTCATTTTTACATCTTTCGTTTTACATCCAGTGGCAATAAGCAAAATACTTATCCCTGCAATTATTATTTTTTTTGTAATCATTTTTTTATATTTATAAAAAATTAAAAATATACAACTGATTCTACAGCTACATTTAGTATCAATCCATAAATTTAATTCTTTTTCAAAAAAAACAATTGACCCGACAAGCCTATACTGGCTGATTTTCAGATTAAAACCTTACTACAACGTGATAGCCAATCTTTTTGTTCATAAAAATTTTTATCAAAAATAACCCTGATAATCCAATTGTAAACTATTATAAATAAATCCTAATATTTAAAGGGTTTACTTCAATTTTCATAAATTTACAAAAAAATTAAGAACATTGAAGAAATCTTTATATTTCATTACCTACTACTTAGTATTTCTTTGTGCGAATCTTGTTCTGGCACAGACTCCCAAAAAAATACATATTGAACAATCCGACTTTGCCGATGTTGATCAAGTTAAATTTCCAGACGCACTTTTACTTACCGGAAATGTAAAAGTTAGCCATGATGGCGTTATATTAACCTGCAATAAAGCTTATTTTTTTCAGAAAGAAAATTACTTGAAAGCCTTTGGAAATGTACAATTGGTACAGGGAGACACTTTGTATCTAAATAGTAATTATGCAGAATATAGTGGTCAATTGAAAAAAGCGTTTGCAACAGGAAATGCAGTCATGACTTCGCCAGATGCAACTTTGGCGACTGACACCATCAATTTTGACCGAAACGTTCAGGAAGTATTTTACAACACCAATGGAACCATTGTCAATAAAGACAATACACTAAAAAGCAAATCGGGAAGATACTACGTAAACCAGAAAAAATTTCAATTCCTGACGGCCGTAACACTTACCAATAAATCATATGAAATCAAATCCAATCATTTGGATTATTTCAGTAACTCTGGGCATTCCTATCTTTTTGGACCATCAACAATAACCAGTAAAACCAATTATATTTATACCGAAAAAGGATTCTATGA
Source organism: Flavobacterium gilvum (assembly GCF_001761465.1). Lineage (NCBI taxonomy): Bacteria > Pseudomonadati > Bacteroidota > Flavobacteriia > Flavobacteriales > Flavobacteriaceae > Flavobacterium > Flavobacterium gilvum. The sequence goes on from NZ_CP017479.1 coordinate 4,007,200, forward strand.
CACCAAAAAAAATCTGGCTCACTTTCTGGACAAATCCTACATCAAGTATGATGACCGATTGATAAGAGGCGACAGTTTGTATTATGACCGAAATAAAGAGTTTGCTTCGGCTACACGGAATGTAAAAATAACCGACTCGATTAATCGCGGAGTTATTAGAGGCCATTATGCCGAAATGTACAAACTAAAAGACTCTATGTTTGTGACCAAAAGAGCCTTGGCAGTCAATTTTGTCGATAATGACTCGGTTTATATTCATGGAAAAAAGCTTATGGTTACCGGAAAAGAAGGCAACCGAATTATTCGTGGATTTAACAATGTCCGATTTTACAAAACGGATATGAGCGGAAAATGTGATTCTATTCATTCAAGCACCAAATTAGGCTTGACAAAATTAATTGGAAACCCAATATTATGGAATGGCGAGAGCCAAATTACAGGTGATCTAATGCATCTCATCGCAGATAAAAAAACACAAAAACTGGATTCCCTCAAAGTGCTCAACAACACTTTTCTGGTCTCGAAAGACACGCTTGGAACTGGATATAACCAGACAAAAGGGCAAAACCTTTATGGGAAATTTAAAGATGGAAAACTGCATGATGTCGACATTATAAAAAATACCGAGGTGATATATTACATGAGAAATGATGCCAAAGAACTCATTGGTATTAACAAAAATGTAAGCAGTAAAATCAATATTCTGTTTGATAAAAACACAATAGAAACCATTACTTTTTTCAATAATGTGGATGGCGATATTTATCCCGAAGACGAATTACCTCCAAATGCGAGAACACTCAAAGGACTCAATTGGAGAGGAGACGAAAGAATAAAATCCAAAGACGATGTTTTTAGTAAAGAAGAAGACGAGGAGGAACTCAAAATCCAGGAAGCTACCACAAAAGACAAAGCCAAGAAAGCTACTCCTATGAAAATTCGAAAAGAAACATTGAACTACGATAAGAAGAAGAAAAAGATTTAAGATTGCAGATTTTAGATTTCAGAATGCAGATTTCAGAATGCAGATAGACAGCAGATTGCGATTAAACTATTAAACCTTTAAACGGTTATACAATTAAACCCATTAAACGATTAAACCTTAAAAAAGTGAATCCCGATTTCCTAAAATACCAGGCACAAACTTCACCATATCCGTTGGGCATGGAAGTTTCACATGCAATTGGCTCTTATATTTTTGATACTAATTACAAAAAATATTTAGATTTTGTTGCCGGCGTTTCAGCCTGTACACTTGGACACCAGAACAAAAGAGTAAATGATGCCATAAAGGAGCAATTGGACAAATATTCGCATGTTATGGTTTATGGCGAATATTCACAAAGCCCTGCTGTGCAATATTGCAAATTGATGGCTTCTCTCCTACCCGAACCATTGAACAAAACCTATTTAGTCAATTCGGGTACTGAAGCAATTGAAGGCTCATTAAAATTAGCAAAAAGGGTTACCGGAAGAAGTCAGCTTATTTCGTGCCACAATGCCTATCACGGCAACACAATGGGATCGATGAGTGTAATGGGATTTGAGGAACGCAAACAGGCTTTTCGCCCATTGCTTCCCGACGTGGATTTTATAACTTTCAACAACGAAGCCGATTTACAAAAAATAACCACTAGAACTGCCGGAATCCTATTGGAAACCATTCAGGGAGGAGCCGGTTTTATTGAGCCTCATAATGATTTCCTAAAAAAAGTACGCGCCAGATGCACCGAAGTAGGCGCCATGATGATACTCGACGAAATCCAACCGGGTTTTGGAAGAACTGGCAAACTTTTTGGGTTTCAAAATTATGATGTTGTACCAGACATCGTTGTTATGGGAAAAGGAATGGGGGGCGGAATGCCCGTGGGAGCTTTCACAGCTTCATCTGAAATGATGGATTTATTGACAGAAAACCCAAAATTAGGACACATCACTACTTTTGGAGGACACCCTGTCATTGCGTCAGCCTGCCTGGCTACTTTGAAAGAATTAACTGAAACCAGCCTCATGACAGATACTTTGGAGAAAGAAAAACTCTTCAGAACACTTTTGGTACATCCTTTGATTAAAGAAATTAGAGGAAGAGGTCTGATGCTCGCTGCCATGACGGCCAGCGCAGAAATCACAAATGAAGTGATTTTAAAATGTCAAGAGAGAGGTTTGATTCTATTTTGGTTACTTTTTGAAGGATGCGCCATTAGAATAACACCACCACTTACAATTTCGGAAGAAGAAATTAAAGAAGGAAGTGCCATAATTCTTGAAGTAATGAATGAAATAATGATTTGATATTGCTGATTTAAGATTTTTGATTTTTGACCTTTAAAAATTGATATTGTAATTGACTATTTCCATTGACACTGAAATCTGTTAATTAAATTGTTCACAACAAATAGAATTCTTCCTCATATCAACAATACGTTTTCCTAATTTTATTTTAGGATAATTTAAAAACACACAGTATGCAATTAAGCAACGAAGAAGAAGAGTATAACTTATCCCTATCCAAATTTGAGTCCATGTTGAAAACCAACAAAGTACTCTTTTTTGACTCCGAAGAATTTGAAGAAATAATTCTTCATTACCTCGATATGGGCAAGTCTACATTGGCCAAAAAAGCATTAAAACTAGCTCTGGAACAACATCCAAAATCCAGCGGACTTAAATTGGTTCAGGTTGAAATGCTTATTTACGACGACAAACTCGAAATAGCCGAAAAACTATTGAATGAGTTATATGCTATAGAACCCACAAACGAAGAAATTTATATTCAAAAAGCGAATATTTGTTCCAAAAGAGATCAGCATGAAAAAGCAGTTGAAATGCTTAAGATTGCTCTGGAATACACAGACGATTATGCCGATGTTTACAACCTTATAGGCATGGAATACCTTTTTATGGATAATCTTGAATTGGCCAAAGAAAGCTTCATTAAATGCCTTGAGGAAGACTTTGAAGATCAATCGGCTTTGTACAATGTAGTTTATTGTTTTGAATTTCTTGATCAAAACCAGGAAGCCATCGCTTATATAAACAAATACATTGACAAAAATCCTTATAGCGAAATTGCTTGGCATCAATTGGGGCGCTTGTACTATGGGGTAAAAGAATACGAAAATGCCATACGCGCTTTTGACTACGCAACGCTTATCGACGAAGAATTTCTAGGTGCTTTTATGGAAAAAGCCAAAGCATTGGAACGTCTAAAAAAATATGATCTTGCCATTGAAAGCTATAACAGAACTATCGAATTGGACGATGCGACTTCCTATGCCTTGCTACGAATAGGAAAATGTTATGAAAAATTGGGCAACAAAGTTTTGGCACTAAAATATTTCAACAAAACGGTGCATGAAGACCCGCTTCTAGACAAAGGCTGGATTGCGATTACCGATTTTTATGTTCGTCAAAAAAACTTCCAAAAAGCATTGTTTTTTGTCAACAAAGCTTTAGCTATCGACAATCAAAACAAATTGTACTGGAAACGATTTGCTGCCATCAACAAACAAATGAACCTGTTTGAGGAAGCTGAATTTGGTTATAGAAAAGCGGTAGAATTTGGTGATTATCAACTCGACACTTGGTTGTTTTGGGTAGATATTTTACAGTTTTTGGGAGAATTCGAAAGCGCTATTCAAACCCTATTGCAAGCCTCAGAATATTTCCCCGAAGAAAACGAAGTAGAATACCGTTTGGCAGGACTTTATTTCATGATTTCAGACAATATTAAAGCAAAATTTCATCTAAGTAATGCTTTGCGTTTGAATTATGACAATTACATTCTATTGGAAGATTTATTTCCTGTCGTTTGGGAGAAAAAAATGGTTCGAAATTATATTGACAAACATAAAAAACAATAATGATTGAAGTTTTAAAAAAACGTTTTGGCCTATTGGGTCGCAATATTAGTTACTCTTTTTCAAAAGGATATTTTACAGAAAAATTTAGCAAAGAACATTTTGAAGGTTGCTCCTACGAAAATTTTGATATTCCAGAAATCAGTCATTTCACTGAAATAATAAAAAGCAATACCGATATTAACGGATTGAATGTAACCATTCCGTACAAAGAGGTCGTAATTCCTTTTCTTGACAAATTATCAAAAAATGCCGCCCAAATAGGAGCTGTAAACACCATAAAATTTACCAAAAAAGGAAAATTAAAGGGCTACAATACCGATTATTACGGTTTCAAAAAATCCCTGGAACCGTTGTTGCAGCCGCATCATAAAAAAGCATTAATTCTAGGTACTGGAGGCGCTTCCAAAGGTGTTGCTTTTGCCCTCGATCAATTGGATATCGCCTACACTTTTGTTTCGCGCCAAGCCAAAGAAAACTGCATCGATTACAGCCTTATCAACGCGACAACCTTTGATAATTACCAAATAATAATTAATTGCTCCCCTGTGGGAACAAGCCCGAACATTGATTTATTCCCGCTTATTCCTTACGAATTCTTCACAGAAAAACATATTGCCTACGACTTGATTTACAATCCGGCCGAAACACAGTTTCTTAGTAAAGCCAAAGCACAAGGCGCACAAATAAAAAACGGTTTGGATATGCTTATTTTTCAGGCAGAAAAGGCTTGGAAAATCTGGAATAAATAATGCTTTTATAAAATATTGATATGTTACAAACAAACTTCACAACGCTAACCACAACCTAATTGAAGTAAATTGTTTAACAATCTTAATCTATGAAAAAACACAAAAAAACATTTGTGGTTTTTCACAATACAAAAAATGAATTTAAAAAAGATTACATTACTATCACTAAGTGTTTTATTATTATTCACTTCCAATACTTTTGCCGAAATCACACTTCCAAAAATACTTGGACACAATATGGTTTTGCAACGCCAAAAAAAAGTAACCATTTGGGGAACAGCAGCTCCAGACGAAAAAATATCGGTTGCTTTTGCAGGACAAACTAAAAACACCATTGCCGACAAAGCTGGAAACTGGTCGATAAAACTCAGTCCGATGCAGGCCTCTTTTATACCACGAGAAATGGTAATAAAAGGAACAAATACCATTGTACTGAAAAATATACTTGTGGGAGAAGTATGGCTTTGCTCCGGGCAGTCCAATATGGAATATGCGATGCGAAAATACAGCAAATTCCAAACGTCAGTAAAAGGAAACAAACCTCCTGAAGACGATTTAAATACAGCAAATAACACCAATATCCGTATTTTTCTTGACCGAAGAAAATATATGGAACCGAGTCCTGAACATCTTGGTTGGGATGCAGCCATAGGGAAACCATTAGTTGATTTTTCGGTAGTTGGTTATTATTTTGCAAAAGATTTATACGCCAAATTAAACGTTCCGATAGGAATGATTTCGGCTGCTGTACCTGGCAGTAGAATTGAACCATGGATTCAAGCATCTAAACTGGAGATAGAACCAAAACTCAAAAACGGAAAAATTCTTGACAAATTAAAACAAGACGACGGAGACACTGGTAAGTTTTACAACACCATGATACAACCTCTCATTCCATATACACTGAAAGGAATGTTATGGTATCAGGGAGAATCCAATTGTTTTTTAACCGAAAATATTCGTTATGCATACAAACTTAAAGCATTGATAGAAAGTTGGCGCAGCGATTGGAAAGACACAAAAATTCCTTTTTATTTTGTCCAAATAGCACCTTATAACTATTCAGGTTCAAAAGACAGACCGATCACCGCCGAAAATCTTCCTGAATTCTGGGAATCACAAAAACTGGCTTTGCATTTAAAAAACACCGGTACAATTGCAATTACTGATTTGGTAGACAGCATCGCCGATTTACATCCTGGATACAAATGGGAAGTAGGACGCCGTTTGAGTCTTCTTGCCGCAAACAAAACTTATGGACAAACAAATGTGGTTTACTCAGGTCCAGTGTTCCAAAAAATGAAAATTGTAAACAACAGCATTCTGGTTACTTTTTCAAATACAGGAAGCGGTTTAAGTAGCCGCGATGGAAAACCATTAAATTGGTTTAGCATTGCTGGTGCAGATGGTAAATTTGTCAAAGCAAAAGCGGAAATAAATGGCAATACAGTAATCGTTTCTGCTCCCGAAGTACAACACCCCTATTCGGTGCGCTTTGGGTGGAATGAAGCCGCTCAGTCCAATTTCATCAACAAAGAAGGCCTTCCTGCAGTTCCTTTCAGAAGTGATAATCCTTGGGAAAAACTTTTTAAGTAAATATAGTAAATCCAATTTTAGCAAAAAAAATCACAACTCGCTAATATACTGATAATTACACCTAAAAAGTAGTTTTAGAAACAACTCAATAATTCATTCAAAACAAAGCTTTTTTGGCAAAACTCAACAAAATGAGTAATCAACTAAATAGAAAGATTTCAAATTAGATACTAAAAGAAATATTTTTCCTAATAATTCGCTTATAATCCAAACTTTTATTTTGTATTTTGGCTCACCTTTAGTATCTTTCGCATTCAAAAAATAAGAACCTTAAACATTTACAAAATGTTAGAAGAAAAGAACGATAGCCTATCTCTTCAAGAAAATGAGATAGATGGAAAAACTGCCAATCAATTGCAGGAAACAATTCAACCGGATGCACCTGTTGCTACAGAAAATGAAATTAGTGAAGCTGTAGCAAAAGAAAATACAGTACACTCAATTTCTGAAAATGGGGTGGATGAAAAGCAGAACGTAATTGATGCCATTGCCGAAACAAATGCTGAAGAAAGTGAAGACGAAACATTAAAAGAACGTCACGATATTCCGATGCTCGACTATGAAGCATTACCTATGGACGAACTTGTAGCTGAATTGAATAAATTGGTTATAAATGAAAAGGTAATGTCAATCAAAGAGCATGTTGAAGAAATCCGAAAAGCTTTTTTGGCCAAATACAACCATCTCTTAGAAGAAAAGAGAGAAGAATTCAATCAAGAAAATCAAGATCCTAATGAAGAATTCCAATATCATTCTCCTCTAAAAACAAAGTTCGATCAATATTACACTATCTATAAAGACAATAAAAACACTCACTTCAAGAGTTTACAATCCAATTTAAAATCCAACTTGGAAGTTCGTTTGGCCATTGTAGAAGAACTAAAAGAACTAATCAATCCACAAACTAACATCAAAGACACCTTAAATCATTTTAATGAATTAAGGGAAAGATGGAAAAATGCAGGTGCAATTCCGAAAGATAAATACAATCATGTTTGGAACAACTATCATTTTCATGTAGAAAATTTTTATGATTATTTGCACTTGGACAGAGAAGCAAGAGATATTGATTTTAAGTACAATCTAGAACAAAAACAAAAAATTATAGCTCGAGTTGAAGAATTGCTGCAAGAAGCAGATATCAACAAATCGTTTAGAGAACTTCAGGATTTACACCGCATTTGGAAAGAAGACATCGGGCCAGTTTCCAGAGAACATCGAGATGAAATTTGGAACCAATTTAGTGAACTAACAAAAAAAATGCACGATAAACGTGAATTGATGTTTGAAAAACTAAGAGGTACCGAACTTGAAAATCTAGAAAAGAAAAAAGAAATTATTGCCAAAATTGAAGCTTTGGCAACCGAAAAAGTCAACGCACATTCACAATGGCTTACCCAAATCGAAAAAGTAGAGGCTTTGCGCTCTGAATTTTTCTCTGCAGGAAAAGTTCCTTCCGATGTAAACGAAGCCACTTGGCTTTCCTTCAAAACGGCCGTTAGAAATTTCAACAGCTTCAAAAACTCTTTTTATAAAGACATTAAAAAGGACCAAAACGATAATCTGAATAAAAAAATTGCTTTGGTCAAAAAAGCCAAAGAATTACAGGAAAGCGTTGATTTTGCCAACACCACTCCGGTAATGAAACAAATTCAGGAAGACTGGAAAAAAATTGGTCATGTACCGAGAAAATATTCAGACAAGATTTGGAATGAATTCAGAGAAGCCTGCAACCACTATTTTGACAAATTAAAAGAACACAAAAGTGTTGAAAACGTTGAAGAAGTGGAAGCTTTTGACAAAAAGAAAGCGTATTTGGAAACTTTGAGAGAATTCCAATTGACAGGTGACCATAAAACTGATTTGGACGCCATCAAATTACATATTGAAACATGGAAAAGCTTTGGAAAAGTTCCTTTCCCAAGAAGACATATAGAGGGAAAATTCAATAAAATTCTTGATGCCTTATTCGAAAAATTAAGTCTGAGCAAAAAAGATACTGAAATGATGCGTTTTGCCAACAGAATGGAGAATCTTTCTGAAAGCAATGACACCAGAAAACTGGATAATGAGAAAATTTTCTTAATGCGCAAAATTGAAGAAGTACAAAATGAAATCTTCCAATTGGAAAATAACATTCAGTTTTTTGCCAATACCAAAAACGCTAAAAAAGAAAATTCAATCGTATTAGAAGTTCGAAAAAATATCGCAATCCACAAAGAAAGTCTAGATGTTTGGAAAGAAAAACTAAGACAATTACGAAATTTGAATATTGAATAAACTAATTCAAATTACTCTATCAAGCCTCAAACCCTAATACGTTTGAGGCTTTTTTTTTACAAAAACATTATTAACTTTTAAGCGAGTTTAGTTAATTATTCCAAAAGAAAACGGACGATTAACCATTCTAAATCATTATCGAAAATTTAAAAAAATCCGACAAAAGAGTAAGAAATAGTTGTTTTTGGAACGCATAGCTAAGAAAAAATATGATAATAATCATTTTAATCATCAAAAAGTCATGTTAATTTTGCCACTTACCACAACTGCTAAACTATGAAAACCTCCCTTATTCAAAAATACAATGTCCCTGGACCCCGTTATACAAGTTATCCTACGGTTCCATATTGGGATGAGTTAGGATTCACCAATGAAATTTGGGTAGAATCCCTAAAAAAATCGTTTCAAGAAAGTAATGACAAAGAGGGTATCAGTTTATATATTCATTTGCCCTTTTGCGAAAGTCTGTGCACGTTTTGTGGCTGTAACAAACGAATTACCAAAAATCATAATGTAGAAAATCCATATATTGAAGCAGTTCTAAAAGAATGGAATCTTTATTGCAAAATTTTGGGTGAAAAACCTAAAATCAAAGAAATTCATTTAGGTGGAGGAACTCCAACCTTTTTTTCAATAGAAAACCTTGAAACCTTACTAAACGGAATATTTTCGAAAGCCGACAAAGCGGATGGATACGAATTTAGTTTTGAAGGACATCCCAATAACACAACTCTTGCTCATTTACAAAAGCTATATGATCTGGGTTTTAGAAGAGTAAGTTTTGGTGTTCAGGATTATTCCGAAAAAGTTCAAAAAGCGATTCACAGGATTCAACCTTTCCATAATGTTGCTAAAGTTACATTTTGGGCAAAAAAAATAGGTTATACCTCAATTGGCCATGATATTATTTTTGGGTTGCCTTTTCAGGAAGTGAAAGATGTTGTGGATACTATTGAAAAAACAAATTCATTGCAACCCGACCGATTGGCTTTCTACAGCTATGCGCATGTGCCATGGATAAAAGGAAACGGGCAACGCGGTTTCCATGATGAAGATATCCCAAAAGATGATGCCAAAAGAAAATTATACGAAGTTGGGAAAGAATTACTTTTTGAAAATGAGTATTACGAAATCGGTATGGATCATTTTGCCTTAAAATCGGACAGTTTATACAAATCGTTTGGCAATAAAAAACTGCACCGAAACTTCATGGGATACAGCTCCTCAAAAACCCAATTAATGATTGGTTTGGGCGTTTCGTCCATTAGTGACAGTTGGTACAGTTTTGCACAAAATGTCAAAACCATCGAAGAATATTACAAAATACTGGAATCAGATAAATTGCCGGTTTACAGAGGTCATCATTTGTCTGCCGAAGATTTGATTATCCGAAAACACATTCTGAATTTGATGTGTCATTTTGAAACCAGCTGGGAGGATTCGGCAAATTATGTCTCTGAAATTCCCGAAATTCTAATTCAGTTGAAAGAAATGGAGAACGATGGTTTATTGACCATTGGTGATAAAAAAATAATTGTTACCGAAGAAGGAAAACCATACGTTCGTAACATTTGTATGGCTTTTGATTTACGATTAAAAAGAAAAGCCCCTGAAACTGCTTTGTTTTCAATGACAATTTAAAAGAAACAATTTATCCTTATAAATATCATCTTAATTAATTTATAATTCATCTTTTTTCAATACAAGAAAAAGCCAATTTCAATTTAATGACAATTGGCTTTTTCTTGTATAAACAAACTCATATTGGAAGGAGAAACATAAGGTATTCCAAGTCCCAACCCTCTTAGAATAAACAAAACACCAATTACAATCCCAACATAAGGAATTATTTTTTGAATGTTATTACGGAATGAAATACTCAAAAAAGAATTGATATAAACCACCAAACTCATCAAAGGCACCGTTCCCAGTCCAAAAAGCAACATATACAGCACTCCAAAACTGGCACTTTGCATCGCAATTGCTCCAAACAAAGCCACATATACCATTCCGCAAGGCAAAAACCCATTAAGCAGGCCAATAATGAAAAGCGATTTAAAACTCTTATTTTTGAAATGACTTCCTAAATTTTGTTTGATTTTTGAAATCCATCCATAAACTGGTTTCGAAAAATTATATTTAGAAAAAACCTTTTCGGGAATCAAAATCACAAGAATCATTGCAACCCCAATAAAAATGGACAATTGCTGTTGAATTCCAGCCAAAAACAAGCCTTTACCCAATAATCCAAAAAGCAAACCAATACTTCCATAAGCTGTCAACCTTCCTAAATGATACGTACAAATCTGGATTACTTTTTTGGCGGGATTATTTCGCTCTACAGGCAACATCATAGCAATGGGGCCGCACATTCCTATGCAGTGAAAACTACTGATTAAACCAAATAAAAAAGCGGTGTAAAGCATTTGTAGTTTATGGTTTGTGGTTTATGGTTTGCGGTTTATGGTTTATTGTTTTTTTGAGTAAAGTTTTTTCTGTTGATTTTAAAATAAAAGTTCGTTTTTTTTAAAACTAATTTATTGAATCTTTAACAATCAACTACCAACCATAAACAACAAACTATAAACCTTACTTAATATAAATTTTTTCCTTGGTCAAATACGATTTCCCTCCATACTTCCATTCCATGTTGATGTACCATTCGCCTCCAACAAACTTTTCTTTAGGAATAAGCAAAGAAGCCGAATCCGCGAATGAAAGTGGTGCTTGAAAGTCAAATTTCTTATTGGAGGCTCTATAAAAAGCAACTGTTCCTTTGATTTCTTTTGGCGAAAAATTAGCTGGAAAAGCAATTGTAATTCCATCCGTTTGAACAGAAATTACCGGTTTTTCTTTTAAATCATGAGCATTTTGAGCTCGAGCCATTTCATCCTGAAAATGAACATCATGCTTATAATATTCCTCAACTACCAACTCATTGTCATACTTACTGTCTGACTGCACTTTTAAAACAAAATACATAATAAAGCTGATAAACAGTGCGAATGCAATAACGATCGAAGTTCCCCAATTAATCTTTATTTTCATTTTTATAAAATTAAACCTTGTGAATACTATCAAAATTAATCAAAACTGCGCGGACTCAGAAAACTAGTATGTGTAGTTTCTATTTTTTTGTTCCCTTCATAGAGATCTATTTCTAGGTTAGTCCTATCACTTTCCAATAAAAACTTGTTAATTTCAATAAACATAGTTCCGCTAGACATTCCGTGCTTAGGAACTTTTAGCTCCTGAACACCAACCACTTTCAAAGTTCCTTTGATTCCAACCAATCTAAAATTCATGTCTTTGATATCATGATTGGTTTTATTAATTATTTTAAAGGTATATATATTACTGATGTTTTCTCCTTTATGTTGAAACAATTGCCCCGGCAATCTCAAAATAGTGGCTTCGACTTCGGATCTTAAAAACAATAAACCCGTCAGAACACCTACTAAAATCACCAAAATTGCGGTATAACCTTTCATTCTGGCAGTAAATTTAAACTTGGCTTTAGTCTCTATTTCATCTTCAGATGCATAACGGATAAGCCCCAAAGGTAATCCTACGCTTTTCATAATCGTATCACATTCGTCAATGCAAGCTGTACAATTTATACATTCCAGCTGAACGCCGTTACGAATATCAATTCCTGTTGGACATACGTGGACACATTGCTTACAATCGATACAATCCCCTTTTCCCGAAGCGGCTCTGTCTTCCTGTTTATTGAATTTGGCTCTACCTACTTCTTTTTCGCCACGAACAAAATCATAGGCTACATTTATTGATTTTTTGTCTAGTAAAACTCCTTGCAACCTTCCGTAAGGACAGGCGATAATACATACCTGTTCTCTAAACCAGGCAAAAACAAAATAGAAAACACTTGTAAAAATCAACAATGAGATAAAACTGCTAGAATGAACCAAAGGTCCGTCTTCAACCATTCGAAACAATTCGTCACTACCAACAAGATAAGCTAAAAATACATTGGCAATCAAAAATGAAATAAAAAGAAAAGCAAACCATTTTAAAGTTTTCTTTCTTATTTTTCCACCATTCCATTCTTGTTTTTCCAAACGAATTTGCGCTCCCCTATCACCTTCTATCCAATATTCTATTCGGCGAAAAACCATTTCCATAAAAATAGTCTGAGGACAAATCCAACCGCAAAAAATCCTTCCGAAAATAACCGTAAATAAAATAACAAACACTACCCCAATTACCATAAACAGAACAAAAATATAAAAGTCCTGAGGCCAAAAAGGGAAACTAAAGATATTAAAACGACGTTCCAAAACATTGAACATCATGAACTGATTCCCGTTTATTTTTATAAATGGATTGACAATTAGAATTATCAATAAAAAATAGCTCACCCATTTTCTATAGTCATAAAACTTACCTGAAGGCTTTTTGGGATAAACATACTTTCTGTGACCTTCTTTATCAACAGTCCCAATGGTATCTCTGAAAGATTCGTCCAGTTTACTTGACATTTTATTTCATTTAAATTAAAAAGAGCTTTCTCAAAGTATTGAATTTTGACAAAGCTCTTCATAGCAATAATTAAGGTTTATTTTGCTTCTGTTGCTCCAGCTGCAGGAGCCGAAGCATTATCTTCAACCCATATTTCACCATCTGGTGCTTTTGGATCTTTAGGATTACTTCCTTTTAAGGAGATAACATAGCTTGCAACCGCCTGAATTTCTTTTGGTTTTAAAGTTCCTTTCCAGGCAATCATCCCTTTACCATCTCTACCTCCATTGGTAATGGTGTGAAATAAATTCTTGATTCCACCTCCCAATATCCAATGATCGTCTGTTAAGTTTGGACCAATTTGCCCTCCGGCATCGGCACGGTGACAAGCTACACAATTGGTCTGAAAGATAGCTTTACCTTTATCCAAATCTGCTGGATCTGTTAACAATGTCACTGTTTTTTCATCCATTAAATCTGGGGCCGTTTTCATATACTCGGCTACTTCAATTTTGGCCTGCGCCATTTCACTTTTCAATTCAGCCTCCTGATCTGGTGCTCCCAATACCTCGAAACGAACCAAATAAACTACTGCAAAAATAATACAGGCATAAAATAAATAAACCCACCAAGGCGGTAAATTATTGTCCAATTCTTTGATTCCATCATAATCATGATCCATCAATAATTCTTTCTCGTCTTCGATTGGAACTGTTCTTGTTAATCGTTGCATCAGGTTTTTGTACCAAGTTTTCTCTTTCAGACTTAAAGTATCTTCATGAGCCAATCTTGCTTTTTCTTCATCAGACAACAATCTATAAGTGATTGCATTAACAGCATTCAATGTTACTTCGATTGCAATCAAAAGGAAAAGCAATACAAACAAAAAGACCGCAACCATTGGGTATTTTATAAATGCCGGTTGATTTCCCGAATCAATAAAATATTCCATTGCTCCCAAGACGGAGAAAAATATGAAAAGAACTCTTATATAAGGCGGAATTAATTTTTTCATTATTTATATATTTTGAAATTGTACAATTTAATCTTCCAAAGGGATTTGGCTAATTTCGTCTATAGTTTCTTTTTTATAAGAATAAACCCAAAGTCCGAGACCAAGAAAAAAGAAAAAGAAAATCAATAACGATAGTATTGGAAATATTGCAACACCGGCAATGGTTTCCATATTGTGTTTTATTTGCTCAAACATAACGTTTACTTTTATTCTTTCACTTTAATATCAGTACCTAATCTTTGAATGTAAGCAATCAATGCTACAATTTCCCTTTCGTTCATCGGGATGAATTTCTCACCTCTTGCTTCAGCTTTTTTCTTGCTTTCGTCATAACTTTTCACAAAGTCAGGGTCGTTTTTAAGGCTTTCTTCAATCGCAATGGCCTGAGTTCTTAAATCTTTTACACCATCTGCGATTTGAGCATCAGTATAAGGAACACCAAGTGTTTTCATGGCTTTCATTTTCTTTTCGGTCATTGAAATATCCATTGCTTTGTTGTCAAACAACCATTTGTAGCTAGGCATAATAGACCCTGCCGATATACTTTGCGGACTCCAAAAGTGATTAAAATGCCAATTGTCATTGTATTTTCCTCCAACTCTCAACAAATCTGGACCTGTACGTTTTGAACCCCATAAAAATGGATGATCGTACACAAACTCTCCAGCTTTGGATTGTGGCCCATAACGCTCCACTTCACTTCTGAAAGGACGAACGGATTGTGAGTGACATCCCACACAACCTTCTCGGATATATAAATCGCGGCCTTCCAATTCTAAAGGTGTATATGGTTTAACACTTGAAATTGTTGGGATATTTGATTTCACCATAATCGTTGGAACAATTTGGATAATTCCACCAATTAAAATAGCAATCGTTGCGAAAACAGCCATTTTTATTGGTTTTCTCTCCAACCACGTATGGTATTTCTCCCCTTTTAATCTTCCTGCACTAATTGTTTTTAGAGCCGGAGCTTCAGCCAATTCATCTTCAACATCTTCTCCTGCTTTAACAGTCTTGATTATATTATAAACCAATGTCAGCATTCCTATTAAATACAGTGATCCTCCTATTGCTCTCATCCAGTACATCGGAATAATTTGCGTAACGGTTTCAAGGAAGTTACCATACGTTAAGGTTCCATCCGGATTGAATTGTTTCCACATAGAAGCCTGTAAAAATCCGGCCAAATACAATGGCAACGCATACAATATAATTCCGAGTGTCCCTGCCCAAAAATGGAAATTGGCCAATTTCGTTGAATATAAAGTCGTTTTTGTCATTCTTGGAATCAACCAATAAATGATACCAAAAGCCATAAAACCGTTCCAAGCCAATGCTCCAACGTGAACGTGAGCAATAATCCAGTCAGTGTAGTGAGCTATGGCGTTTACATTTTTAAGGGAAAGCATTGGACCTTCAAAAGTTGCCATACCGTAACCTGTCATGGCTACCACAAAGAACTTCAAAACCGGTTCTTCACGCACTTTATCCCAAACTCCTCTTAAAGTCAAGAGTCCATTAATCATACCTCCCCAAGATGGAGCAATCAACATTACAGAGAATACTACTCCTAAATTTTGAGCCCAAGTTGGCAAAGCCGAATACAATAAGTGGTGAGGTCCTGCCCAGATATATAAAAATATTAATGACCAAAAATGTATAATAGACAATCTATAAGAATACACTGGACGATTGGCAACTTTTGGCACAAAATAGTACATCAATCCCAAAAATGGTGTGGTTAGGAAAAATGCAACCGCATTATGACCATACCACCACTGCACCAATGCATCTTGTACTCCTGCATAAACAGAGTAACTTTTCATTGCAGAAACTGGCAACTCCAAACTATTAAAAATATGTAATACTGCAACGGTTATAAATGTGGCTAAATAGAACCAAATGGCAACATACAAATGACGTTCCCTTCTTTTTAACATTGTACCAATCATATTGATACCGAAAGCCACCCATATTAAAGCAATGGCAATATCAATGGGCCATTCGAGTTCGGCATACTCTTTTGATGAAGTATATCCTAATGGAAGTGAAATTGCAGCAGCAACAATAATTAATTGCCAACCCCAAAAATTAAGGTTACTCAAGAAATCACTGTACATTCTGGCTTTTAATAAACGCTGTAACGAGTAATAAACACCCGCAAACATTGCGTTCCCCACAAAAGCAAAAATCACTGCATTGGTATGTAAAGGTCTTAATCTACCAAAACTTAACCACGAAATACCTTCGGTCATGTTTGGAAAAAGGAACATAGTAGCCAGTATAAGACCCACTAACATCCCCACCACTCCAAACAGTATGGTAGCATAAATGAACTTCTTTACAATTTTGTTGTCATAATAAAATTGTTCCATTTCCATATTTATAATTGATTTTAAAGTTGTTTTATAAGAAGAATTATTAATCGCTGAAGATTAAAGAGTCATTTACCTTTTATTTTTAGATTCCTTCGAGGAAGCCTTTATTAATTCATCATCAAAAAGCATTCTGACAGATGGCGTATAATCATCATCATATTGACCGGATTTTACTGCAAAAACAAATGCAATAAAAAAGCAAATGGCAACAAAAATACTGATAGCGATTAACAAATAAATAACACTCATAACATATAAAAATATTAGGTTAACAAATGTAATTTCATCACTTTTAAGAAAACATGACAAATATCATGTTTAATCCAATATGTTAAATTTATGAAAAAAATTAAAGCAATTCCCTATTATACTACTTTATTTTCGATGAGTAATAGTTACTCATCACCGTTACAAAACTTACTATCGTAATGGTACTCAACGGCATAATGATTGCAGCTACCAACGGTAGAAGATTTCCGGTAACAGCAAAAGACAATCCAACAACATTGTACAAAAGAGATAAAACAAAACTCATTTTGATTGTAGTAATAGATTTTTTGGATAATTTTAAAAAATAATGAAGTCTTTTAAATTCTTTTGCATCCAAAATAGCATCGCAGGCAGGAGAAAAAACATTTACGTTTTCGGATATTGAAACACCTACATTACTCTGAGCCAAAGCCCCGGCATCATTAAGACCATCACCTACCATCATTACATTTTTGCCCTGCTCCTGCAAGGATTTTATGAATTGTAATTTTTGTTCCGGTTTTTGATTAAAAACCATTTCGGTTCCTTTGGGCAAAATTGATTCTAGCACGCTTCGTTCTCCTTCGTTGTCACCAGACAAAACTTTGAGCTCATATTGCAAACTCATTTTACCAAACAATTCAGACAAACCTTCTCGGTATTGATTATTGAATATATATTTCCCAAAGTATTCGTTGGCTATT
The DNA here is from genome assembly GCF_001761465.1 of Flavobacterium gilvum. Taxonomy (NCBI): domain Bacteria; kingdom Pseudomonadati; phylum Bacteroidota; class Flavobacteriia; order Flavobacteriales; family Flavobacteriaceae; genus Flavobacterium; species Flavobacterium gilvum. The sequence goes on from NZ_CP017479.1 coordinate 4,024,519, forward strand.
TTAACAAGGACAGCGGTTTGCTGGATTTCGTTTTCTCCTCTTTGATTAATAAAATAGGCAGAACCCATTTGTATCTCAATCCCATCAACCACAGCCTGAATTCCTTTTCCGGTTACCTCTTCGAATGAGTCCAATTTTAATCTTTTGGTTTCTGGAAGAAAATCATATAACATCCTACTCAAAGGATGATTTGATGCTCGAAGTACACTTTTCAGTATTGTCAAATTGGATTCGTCAATACTTTTTCCTTCATAAAAAATATTCGATTTGGAATTGGTAGTTATCGTTCCGGTTTTATCAAAAACAACCGTATCTACTTTTGCCAATTGTTCAATCACCAAGGCATTTTTTAGATAAAAATGTTTATTGCCAAAAATCCGAAGCATATTTCCCATCGTAAAAGGTGCAGTCAACGCCAATGCACAAGGACAAGCAACAATCAACACTGCAGTAAAAACATTGAAAGCGGTATTGGCATCAAAAAATATCCAATAGCCAAATCCTACAAAGGCAATCATCAAAAGAATTGGCGTAAAATAACGGCTAATCCTGTCGGTGATTGTTTTGTGTTTTTGCTCAAACCTTTTCTGAAAAACATCATTACTCCATAATTGAGTCAGATAACTTTGGGAAACCGAATGCAAAACTTCCATTTCAACAACTTTCCCTATCTGTTTTCCTCCGGCAAAAACCTTATCTCCAGATTTTTTTGTAATTGGAACAGCTTCTCCGGTTACAAAACTATAATCAATTTCGGCTTTATCAGATATCAAAATACCATCAACCGGAATCAGTTCTTGGTTACGAATCAATAATCGGTCGCCTTTTTCAATTTCATAAACAGGAATACTTTCCTCGGTGAAATCAGTATTTATTTTTGTTATAGCTATTGGAAAATAAGATTTAAAATCCCTTTCGAAACTTAAGAAACTATAAGTCTTAATCTGAAACATTTTTCCCAATAACATAAAAAATATTAAACCTGTCAGGCTGTCAAAAAAGCCTGAACCATAATCCATTATAATATCAAATGTGCTTCGAACAAACATCACGACAATTCCCAATGCTATAGGAATGTCTATATTAAGCATTTTGGATTTTATGCTTTTGATGGCCGAAACATAATACCCACTCGCCGAATACAAAAAAGAAGGCAAAGACAATGCAAAAATCAATCCCCGGAAAAAAGGACGATAATTATCCAGCCAATATTCTTTTACTTCGAAATATTCAGGGAAAGAAAGCAGCATTATATTTCCAAAACAAAAGAAGGCAACTCCCAATTTATAAGTCAAACTTCTGTCAATATTGCTTTTTCCTGTTTCGTAATTTTCTAGGCTGATATAGGGTTCATAGCCGATGGAACTCAACAAATGAACAATACTTTTTAGAGAAACAATTTCAGAATTGAAATTAATTCGCACTTTCTTTTCGGGAAAATTAACCTGAGAAATAGTAATACCTTTTTGAAGTTTCTGTAAATTTTCAAGAATCCAAATACAGGAACTGCAATGAATATGAGGTATGCTCAAGGAAACAATCGCAGTGCTGTCTTCCTGGAATTCCAATAATTTTGAAACAATACTTTCGTTGTCTAGAAAATCATATTTCCCATTAATATCTTGTGGAGTTGCGCCTGGCGATTTTTCGAAATCATAATAACAGGTCAAATCATTCAAACTAAAAATTTCGTAAACGGTTTTACATCCATTGCAGCAAAACTCCTTTTTATCAAAGACAATTTTGTCTTCTATTTCTATATTTAAACCACAATGAAAACAATTCTTATTTTCCATAAACGAAAGGGGGTAAATTTTTATTAAAACGAACAAAATTCACAAATTGATTGTGTCCCAACAATGATATTTATCATATAAATGTATAACTTTGTACCCGAAAATACAATTTCGTTATGAGTAAATGTGAACAATGTATAGTGAGAGAATTTAGCTCTTTGAAAGCACTAAGTAAAGACGAACTTATAAGAATTTCAGAATGCAAAACCTCCCGAACCATCAAAAAGGGAGAAACTATATTTGAAGAAGGTGAAAATGTCAACGGTATTTTTTGTGTAAAAGACGGTATTTGCAAATTGACCAAATTAAGTCCAAACGGAAAAGACCAAATCGTAAAATTGATTGCTAAAGGTGAGCTATTGGGTCAGCGCTCGATGATAAGTGACGAGCCTGCGAATTTGAGTGCCATAGCATTAGAGGATATGCAAGTTTGTTTTATTCCTAAAAATGAAATTTTAGGATTCTTTGACAAAAACAATCAGTTTTCGATGAATGTTATGAAATCGATTTGTGGAGATTTGAGAACTGCGGATGACCACATGGTCAATATGGCTCAAAAATCTGTAAAAGAAAGATTGGCTGAAACGTTGGTTTACTTGCATGAAACTTTTGGAACAAATACCGACAAAACCTTAAAAGTACAGCTATCAAGAGACGAATTGGCTAGTATGATTGGAACAGCTACCGAAAGCTGTATCCGATTATTGTCCGATTTTAACAAAATGGAACTAATCGAATTAGTTGGTAAAAAAATTGTTCTGAAAGACCTTCCAAAACTTAAAAAACTAGCTGAGTAAGATTAATTACCATATATTTTTTATTTCTTACCATGTGATTTTTTTACCATATAAGGTATTTAAGATCATATAAGTTTTACTCTTGCGACCTTTAAAATGCCTAATAAATTTGAAAAAAAATATAATTCTTGTCTGCAATCTGAAATCTAAAGTTTCTTAGCTTCATTCCAAAAAACGTCCATTTCGGCAAGTGTCATATCCATTAATGGTTTTCCAAGTTCATCGGCTTTGCTTTCAAGGTATTGAAAACGCTTGATGAATTTTTTATTAGTTCGTTCCAAAGCATCTTCGGGATTAACATTCAGGAAACGGGCGTAATTAATCATAGAAAACAAAACATCTCCAAACTCAGATTCTATTTTATCCTGATTACCAGATTCAACCTCAACTTGTAATTCCTGCAATTCTTCCTGCACTTTGTCCCAAACCTGATGCGGTTCTTCCCAATCAAACCCTACTCCTTTTACTTTATCCTGTATTCTGCTAGCTTTTACAAGTGCCGGCAAACTCCTTGGAACACCCTCAAGGACTGATTTATTACCTTCTTTTAGTTTCAGTTTTTCCCAATTCTGTTTTACCTCTTCTTCATCTTTAACAACAACATCGCTGTAAATATGCGGATGTCTATGAATCAGTTTTTCGCAAATGTCATTACACACATCAGCCATGTCAAAATCATTGGTTTCACTACCTATTTTGGCATAAAAAACAATATGCAACAACAAATCCCCGAGTTCTTTTTTTACTTCATTTAAATCATTATCCAAAATCGCATCACCCAATTCATAGGTTTCCTCAATAGTCAAATGACGAAGTGTTTGTATGGTTTGCTTTGTGTCCCAAGGACATTTTTCACGCAAATCGTCCATGATGTTCAACAATCGTTCAAAGGCCTGGAGTTGTTTTTGCTTAGCGCTCATTGTGTATTGTTTTTTGGTAAAAATAAGAAATCCTGTCAGGAAAACATCTTGACAGGATTAGTTTTTAGTAATTAGTCCTTAGTAACAAGTAATTAGCTATCAATCGAACAACAAAGCTAATTACTAAAGACTAATTACTAATCACTCTATTTACTCTTTCTTCGCTTTTGCTTTTTTAGCTGGAGCTTTTGCTTTTTCAGCAACAACTTCTTCTGTGGTAGGAGTAGTATCTTCTTCTGCAACTGCTGGAGCATCAGCCACTAGCAAGCCTTTTTCCTGAAGCGTGTTATACCAACTAACGATTTTCTTCACATCAGAAGCATAAACTCTTTCTTCATCGTATTCTGGCAACACTTCTCTGAAATAAGACAATAAAGTTGCATTGTCTTCTTTATGAGAAATAGTTTGCCCGTTATTTTCTCTTTTGGCAATGTTTTGCATGATTTCTGCCAAAGGTTTTTCACTTTCGTAAGTATAAATAGAAATTTCAGACAACAAACTTACATTGCTTTTCAAACTTACTGTAATTTTTTTCCCATCCAATAATGATTCAGCTACAAAACCTGTACGCGTTTGCACTTTTAAAACATATAATCCTGGTTTTCCTGAAATCGATAATATTTTCTCTAAACTCATTTTTATTTTTTTTATTTATTCTTTACTAAAATCTGAATACTAATCCCCGATAGCTTTCGGGGGCCAACTGCTTATTTAAAATCTACCTTCCTTTTTTGGCAAAAAACTTCATTCTATAATCCTGAAACGTTTTCCCTTCACTGATGTTTTTTAATTTTTTTTGAATCAAACGTTTTTTTAAAGAAGATATTTTGTCAGTAAATAATATCCCTTCAATATGGTCGTATTCGTGCTGAATCACTCTAGCAATCAAACCATCAAAAACCTCAGTTTTCATAACAAAATCTTCTTCGCAATATTCAATTGTAACTGTTGGTTTTCGGTACACATCTTCACGTACATCAGGAATACTTAAACAGCCTTCGTTAAAAGCCCATTCTTCACCTTCTTCTTTTATTATTTTGGCATTGATAAAAGTTTTTTTGAAACCTTTCAATTTATTTTGTTCATTGTCCTCCAAATCCTCATCATCACTAAACGGAGTGGTATCAATAACAAATAATCGCACTGATAAACCTACTTGCTCAGCAGCAAGACCAACACCACTTGCATTGTACATGGTTTCATACATGTTTGCAATAATTTCTTTCAAATTTGGATAATCCGGAGTAAGTTCCTCCCCTATTTTTCTTAAAACAGGATCACCATATCCTATAATTGGTAATATCATTTGACTTTTATTTATTATTAATGGGCTTAAATAAAGGAAAAATTTCCACTTATTTAGGATCGCAAAAGTAGTAAAAAAATAGATAACGATTAATTTCTGCCGAAAAAGTATTCTATTTTTGACCATACAAAACCTCGATTTCTTTATAAATTGAGATAAAACATGAACTAGATAGTATTTTCTGAAAAAAAATTAACATAATTTAGTAAATTAGTTCTCAAAAAGGCTTTACAAATCGCCACAATCCTTATATCTCTTATCTTTGCATCAAATCAAAATTCATGATTAGTAAAATAGAAAAATTCACGGTTAGCACCTATTTCACCAATGGTCTTAAAGCAACATTATCGGCAGTTTTGCCTGTTTTAATACTCAGTTATTTAGGATATTTTGATATGGGTTTTGCCATGGCACTTGGTGTTTTACTTACTTATCCAAGTGATATTCCAAGCAGCTTGCAGCACAAAATCAACGGATTAATCGTAACGGCTTTTCTCGTTGCGGGAGTAAATCTGGCAATCAATTTAACGTATCCTTATCCTGTAATTTTTTATCCGTTTTTCTGTTTACTGGTATTTATTTTGGCCATGATTTCGGTATATGGACAAAGAGCTACTTTTACCTCATTTTCTGCTCTGTTAACCATATCATTGTCACTTTCCCATATGTATACCGGATGGCAAATGCTGCAACATTCTGCATTAATACTTGCCGGAGGATTATTTTACACCATTATTTCATTACTATTTCACTACCTACGCCCGTATCGATATGCCGAATTGCAAGTCACCGAATGCATCAAATTGACGGCCAAATACCTGAAATTAAGAGGCAATTTATGGAACAGTATTGCCGACAGAAAAGTGATACTCGAAAAACAATTGCATTTGCAGGTCGAACTCAATGATATTCACCATAACATTCGGAGAGTTCTTATTGGAAAACAAATCAACTCTGTTTCTTCCAACCAAAATCGAAAAATGCTTTTAGTATTTATTTCTTTGGTTGAAATACTGGAACTAGCATTATCAACTTCTTTTGACCATAATAAATTACATCAAAAATTTGAAAAACACCCCAAAGTTTTAAGCACGTATCAAAACCTTGCTTACAACCTTGCATCGACTTTAAAACGACTATCCAAAAATATCGAGAACAGAACCAAATATATTCCAAAACACTTCTTGTTCAAAGACCTTCAGGCACTGGAACTTGCCATTGAAGAATATGAAAAGGAACTAGGAAAAACCGAAGCTTCTGAAGGGGTTTTTATGCTAAAGACCATGCTTGAATATGCCGAAAAACAAGTTGAGAAAATCAAAATTGTAGAACGTGCCTTCACAGTTGTAACCAACAATTATGACTTTAAAGGAAAAGATAAAGATTTAGAAAAATTCCTGACTCCGCAATATTATCCGATTAGTACATTTATAGAAAACCTTAGTTTTTCGTCAACTCTTTTCAGACATTCGTTACGATTAACAACGACTTTGGCAATAGGATACGCCATAGGACTCTTTCTTCCTTTTCAAAATGTTTACTGGATTCTCATGACCATTATCATCATCATGAGACCAGGCTACGGATTAACAAAACAACGCTCAATAGAAAGAGCCATCGGAACCATAATTGGAGGAATCATTGCCTTCAGCATATTATTGGGTATTCGTGATCATTACACTTTGAGTGTTTTAGCGATAATATGTATGCTCTTGGGTTTTGTTTTCAATCAAATAAAATACACTGTAAGCGCTGCATTTGTTACAATGTATATCGTGTTTTTATATGGTATATTAACGCCTAACGTTGTTAATGTTATCCAATTTAGAGTAATAGACACCTTAACCGCAGCGCTACTTGCCTACCTCGCCAATCATTTCCTTTGGCCTTCGTGGGAATATACTAAAGCTCCCGAATATCTGGAAAAATCGATTTTTGCCAATAGGGAATATCTCAAAGAAATATTTGATTTCTACACCAAAAAAGGAGATGTCACCACTTCATACCGTTTGGCCAGAAAAAATGCATTTATTGAAATTGGAAATCTTATGGCTTCGTTCCAAAGAATTTCACAAGAGCCAAAATCTAAACAGAAAAACAGGCTCATTGTGTACAAACTGACAGAACTCAACCATTCTTTGCTTTCGTCCATAGCTTCGTTGGGAACCTATACGCAATCACACAAAACAACACCTTCTTCCAAAGCACTTACAATTGTTGTCGAAAAAGTACTCAAAAATCTGGAGCAAGCTATCGCTATTTTAAAAGAAGAAAAGATTGAGAACAAAAACGAAATTACCAACGAAGAATTGGCCAACCGATTTACCGAATTGAAAAACATTCGTCAAAAAGAAATAAAAGAAGGAATTCCAATCGACGAAGAAGCCTTTGCTATAAAAATGCAGGAAGCACAGCTGGTTATCGAACAATTAGTATGGTTAACTAATTTATCCGAGAATATTTTGAAAACAACCAAAACATTAATGGAAGAATAAGACAAAAAAAAAAGCAGCCACATTTTTCAAATGAAAACTGTGGCTGCAAAAAAAAAAAAAATCTATTCATTAAGTTTTAAAACATCAGAAGTATTTTTTCTGATTTCTGCCAATAACTCAGGCTTGTCATTTAAGGTTTGTCCAAAAGATGGAATCATTGTCTTGAATTTTTCACGCCATTCGGTTGTTTGGCTCTTTTCTTTAAAGCATTTATCAACCAGTTCCAGCATTATTGAAACCGCAGTTGAAGCTCCTGGTGAAGCCCCCAATAAAACTGCCAAAGTACCATCAGCAGTGGTAATCATTTCGGTTCCAAATTCAAGTACCCCGCCTTCTTTTTCATCTCTCTTGATTACCTGCACCCTTTGACCGGCACGTTCCAAAACCCAGTCTTTTGCGGCAGCCTTGGGAACGTATTCTTTCAAGGCTTTTATTCTATCTGCTGGTGATTGACGCACTTGCTCAATCAAATATTTTGTAAGAGGCAGGTTTTTGTACCCAGCAGCAATCATCGGAATTACATTGTTTGTTTTTATTGACAAAGGCAAATCAGAATACTTTCCATTTTTTAAGAAACGAGTTGAAAACCCTGCAAATGGTCCAAAAAGCAATGCTTTTTCACCGTTAATCATTCTCGAATCAATATGAGGAACAGACATGGGAGGAGCTCCAACACTTGCTTTACCGTATACTTTAGCCTCGTGCCTAGCAATAACTTCGGGATTGGTACATTTCAGCCATTGACCACTTACAGGAAAACCGCCATATCCATTTCCTTCAGGCACATTTGCTTTTTCAAGTAATGGCAACGAACCTCCTCCTGCACCTATAAACACAAATTTAGTATACGATTTTCTCTTTTGTCCGCTTTCCAAATCTTTGATTTTGATTCTCCAAGATCCATCTTCACGTTGTCTCAACTTTTTAACCTCATGATTAAAAAACATTGAAACCCCATCCATTTTGGACAAATGATTGAACATCGATCTGGTAAGTTCACCAAAATTCACGTCGGTACCAATTTTCATTGTTGTTCCCGCGTATTTACCCGTTTCTTTTCTGGATTCCATAACCAACGGCATCCACTCTTTCAATTTAGAAAAATCAGTAGTAAACTCCATGTCCTTAAACAGCGCATTAGGCTGTAAGGCCTCAAATCTCTTTTTAAGATAAAGGACGTTTTTATCCCCCCAAACAAAACTCATATGTGGTACACTTTTGATAAAACTTTCTGGAGATTCTATATAGTTTTGTTGCACCAAATAAGCCCAAAACTGTCTGGAAACCTCAAAAGATTCGGCTATACTAATGGCTTTTTTAGGATCGATTTTGCCGTTTTTCTCAGGAGTATAATTGAGTTCACAAAAAGCGGAATGTCCCGTACCCGCATTATTCCAAGCATCGGAACTTTCGGCGGCAGCCACATCTAATCTTTCGTAAATTTCTATTTTAATGTCGGGTTGTAATTCTTTAAGAATCATCCCCAAAGTGGCGCTCATTATACCCGCACCGATAAGTACTACTTCACTATTTGAACGAATTGTTGAATCTGGCATTTTCAATGAAATTTAAAAAAGCGCAAAATTAGCTCTAAAAACCTCAATAAAAAACATTTTTTAAGTTATAAATCACCTATAAAAAACAATCGTTTGTTAAAAAATACACTATTTACGATTTAAATAATCCTGAAGCATGATTGTTGCCGAAATCTCATCGATAAGTGCTTTATTCTGACGTTGCTTTTTATTGAGTCCACTGTCAATCATTGTTTGGAATGCCATCTTGGAAGTAAAACGCTCATCTACCCGGATCACTTTCATATCCGGAAAATGATTTGTAAAATGAGTCACAAATCCTTTTATTATTGATGCGCTTTGAGAAGGTTCGCCATTCATTTGCTTGGGTTCGCCAATGAGAACCGCTTCTACTTTTTCTTTGGCAAAATAATCTTTTAAAAAATCAATTGCTGTTGCAGAAGGAATTGTTGTCAATCCCGAAGCAATTATTTGTAATTCATCTGTAACGGCAATTCCGGTTCTTTTTTGACCGTAATCTATGGAGAGTATTCTTGGCATTTTTATAAAGATTCTTTGTGTTTTGTGAAACCGAATATATAAAAACAGAAACTAATTATTTAATTCTCATACTTCGAAATTGTTTCTTCTAGTATTGAGTCTACTTCTTCTAAAGTATAAAATTTTGCAGTTCCATTATGAATTTTATCTGTGCGGCTTTGTAATTTTCGCTTATCGTCTTCAAAAGTGGAATCCTCCTGAACAATTTTTAATTCATCAGAAGAAAAAGAACTTAATAATTCCAAAATTTTGGCTTTTATGCTGGACTCAAATTCTAATCGGATAGTTTCCATAATGCTTTTATTTGAACTACAAATATATAACATTTTCACCTCATTTCTCTTTTTTGCTATCATCTAAAAATGGTATATTTGCCGAAAAATTTTAATAAAATGAACGAATTACAATCTATAATAGAACAAGCTTGGGAAAACCGCGCTTTACTGCAAGAAACAAAAACTACTGATGCCATCAGAGAAGTTATCGCATTATTAGACTCAGGAAAATTACGTGTTGCCGAACCAAAAGGAGACGGATGGCAAGTAAACGAATGGGTAAAAAAAGCGGTTGTAATGTATTTCCCTATTCAAAAAATGGAAACATTGGAAGCTGGAATTTTTGAATACAACGACAAAATGTTGTTGAAAAGAGACTATGCCGAAAAAGGAGTTCGTGTCGTTCCTGGTGCTTCTGCACGTTATGGAGCTTACATTTCAAGCGGTGTTATCATGATGCCAAGTTACGTAAACATTGGTGCTTATGTTGATGCTGGAACTATGGTGGATACTTGGGCAACTGTGGGTAGCTGTGCTCAAATTGGTAAAGATGTACACTTGAGCGGAGGTGTTGGAATTGGTGGTGTTTTAGAGCCACTACAAGCCGCTCCAGTTATCATTGAAGATGGTGCATTTGTTGGATCAAGATGTATCGTTGTTGAAGGTGTACACGTAGGTAAAGAAGCTGTTCTTGGTGCCAACGTTTGTTTGACTGCCTCTACAAAAATTATTGATGTAACTGGCGAAACTCCTGTAGAAATGAAAGGATTTGTTCCTGCTCGTTCTGTGGTAATTCCTGGAAGTTATACCAAAAAATTTGCAGCTGGGGAATATCAAGTCCCTTGTGCATTAATTATCGGAACTCGTAAACCTTCAACTGATTTAAAAACATCTTTGAACAACGCATTGCGCGAATATGATGTAGCGGTTTAAAATTTAAACTCCTATATTAAAAATTCCAAATTCCAATTAATGTTTCAATTGGAATTTGGAATTTTTTATTAAATCCCTTTGTTGACATCATTTTCGGTTTCCATTCTGAATTTTTATGAGCCTATAATATTTTTCATAAGAAAAGAAGCTTTGAATAATCGAAATCGTAAGACCATCTAACCCATTCAAAAAACCTTTTTTAAAAAAATAACATCGTATAAATGCAACTGTTCCGTTTAAAAAGGGCTTAAAAACAGACACTCTGTACCCTTGATCAAAAAGCTGTTGGGCATTCCAACCTGCATATTGATTTTTTTTGGCAACAATTTGCTGCAACGAATCCCAACCATAATGCAATATATGAACAGAAACTTTCTTTTCATTGCTTGCTACAATAGTCTGATGCACTCTTGAATCTGAAGGTCTAGCTGTTTTTTTATTAAAAAAACGAACTTTATGGTCAGGGTACCAACCTGCGAAATCTATCAATTTGTCATCCAAAAAGTTTTTTACCCTAAAACTAAAAGCATCATAATTGCCTTTCAAATAGTTTCCTTTTAGGATAAAATCTTCAGCATCAGAATCTAAAAACTCATCGGCATCCAAGTTAAGAATCCAATCGTTTTTACAATATGGCAACCCATGAGAGCGCTGCGGACCATCTCCTAGAAAAGGTTGTTCAATAACAATTCCCCCTTTCTCTTTTGCTATTTCTACCGTTCTATCTTTACTCAAAGAATCAATAATGATTACTTCATCACAAACTTTAAAAAGCGCATCTATGCACTTTCCAATCATTTTTTCTTCATTAAAAGTAATTACCAAACCACTTATTGCCATATACTTTTGTTCTGTTTAGATATATTATAAAACTGAAAAACTATTCTTTTGTCACTGATACCATAATGCCTGATTGCTCAAATACGCTTCAATAATCTCATCATGATCATCGATTTGGCCTCTTATCTATATCAAACAGAAAAAAACATCTATTATTTTAGACTCAAATACTTTCCTTAAGTTTAATCCTATATTTTTTTTAACAAATACTTAACAAATATTCATTGAAAAAATAAACGAAATTTTATCCAAGAAAAAAGTTTCCTTACTCACCCCTAATGGTTTAACATTACTATTCAACACTAATTTCATCAACAAATAAAAAAGCCAAATCCCAATTGAAACAACAGGGATTTGGCTTTTTGGCAACTATTTTATTCGACCAAAATAGTGGTCAATAAAACCTAAATTTATTTTTTATTTTTAATCTGGAGTTTAATAAGTTTAGCATATTTTAAATAGGAAAAGAAAGCCTGAACCATCGAAATGGTCAACCCGTCAAGTCCATTGAGAAAACCTTTTTTGAAAAAATAACATCGTATAAATGCAACTGATCCATTAAGCATCGGTTTATAACCCGAAACCCTGATACCGTCGTCATAAAGTTGTTGTGCAGCCCATGTAGAGTACAAATTCTTCTTGGCAATAAATTGATTCAAATCTTTCCATGCATAATGATGAATATGAACATTTGACTCTATTTTCTTAAGTCCGGAAACTTTTTGATGCACCATATCTTTTGATGGAGATGCTGTTTTTTTATTAAAAAAACGCGACGTTCTATCAGGATACCAACCAGAAAAATTGATTAGTTTATCATCCATATAATTATACAATCGGAAAGCATAGACATCATAATCATCCTTTTCATATTTTCCTGACAAAATAAATTCCTCGGCGTCTGTTGCCAAAATCTCGTCGGCATCTAGGTTTAGAATCCAATCATTTTTACAATAATCAAGTCCAAAAATTCTTTGGGGACCATCGCCCAAAAAAGCTTGCGAAATAACTTTGGCTCCTTTACTTTCGGCTATCTGGACGGTATTATCAGCACTTAGTGAATCAATTATGATTACCTCATCGCACACTTTATAGAGAGCATCAATACATTTTCCTATATGCTTTTCTTCATTATAGGTTATCACCAATCCACTAATTTTCATAATCTCTTTTAAAATAATTTAAGTTTGCCAATTTTTAATTTTAATCTAAATCTTAATAGATTGTCTTCGCCTTTTATGTCTATTCGTTTCACTAAATACCTGTCTTTAAACGGAAAACGATTGACTCTATTGCCTATTCTCAGCCCAAAAATTATACCGTTCTCGGATAATATTTTTTCAAAAATGCCAAATTCATAACTTTTTTTGGGATAGTTCCCAAAAGGGTAAGCTAAAACAGGTTTAATTTTAAGTCCGTTATTTTTTATAAAAAAATTACTTTTCTCAAAATCACTCAATATTTCTTCTTTGGACATTGTTGCATATCTCTTATGTTCAAAAGAATGATATCCTAACTCTATCAGATTGCTATCCAGCCCTTTCAACTGTTCAACACTCATTATCTTCTCCTTTCCCTCAATCCAATAATCGTAATTTCCTACATAAGAAAATGGAACAAAAAAAGATGCTTTTAATTGATATTTTTCAAGTAATGGGACGGCAAAAATAAGTTGATTTTCAGTAACATCGTCAAAGGTAATAATAACGCTTTTTTTAGGCAAAAAATTACGACTTCCCAATTCATCAAAATGAAATGTCTGATAGCCATTGTCATGCAAAAACTTAAAATGAGATTCAAGTTTTTCGGTAGAAACAGTTAAATCTTTGGATTTTAAAACATCATCTGTAACATTGTGGTACATTAAGATTGGCAACTTCGACATTAATTTTTTTTTTTGTAATATTGATGACTTTTCAAATTTAACTTTTTTATTTATAAATAGCCCATACAATAATGAGAATTTTAGTCATTCAACAAAAAAGGATTGGTGACGTACTTACAAGTACGATAATATGTAATAATTTAAAAAAACAATATCCAGATGCTACAATTGATTACATGTGTTATACCAATAGTCTTGATGTACTAATAGGAAATCAGAATATTGACAACGTAATACCTCTTCCTCATAAAGTAAGAAAAAATTATTTCTCGTTATTTAAGTTTATTTTTGAGATTCGAGCAAAAAAATATGACGTTGTCATTGATGTTTACAACAAACTGGAAACCAATCTAATTACGATGTTTACCGGTGCCAAAATTAAAATTGGCTACCATAAATGGTACACAACTGTTTTCTATACTCATAATTTAAAACGTTTTGACAATAATGAAAAACCAAAATATGGTTTTGCCATTGATAACAGACTTTTGCTTCTGGAACCGTTAAAACTGGATAAAAACAAAATAGATCCATATCCTAAACTATTTGTGAGCCCAAAAGAAAAAGAAGAAACGATTTCACTTTTTGAAAAACACAAAATTGACAGAACCAAAACAACAATAATGATAAGTTTGCTTGGCAGCGAAAAAAACAAAACTTATCCATTGGAATATATGACCAAAATTGTAGAATATGTTGCAAATCATAAAGATGTAACAATTCTTTTTAATTATTTTGACAGTCAAATTGAAGATGCCAAAACGATATATAATTCCTGTTCCAAAGAGACTCAGGAAAAAATACGTTTCGATTTGTTTGGTAAAGATTTAAGGTCATTTGTAGCCATAATGAACGAATGCGATTTGATTATTGGCAATGACGGAGGAGCTATCAATATGGCAAAAGCGCTGAACAAACCTGCTTTCACAATTTTTTCACCATTTGTGGAAAAAAATATCTGGGCAACATTTGAAGATGGTTCAAAAAATATATCCGTTCACCTAAAAGACTTCAGGCCTGATTTATTTACGGATATTGACCATAAAGAGATAAAGAAAAACCACACTTCGTTGTACCAACTACTCACACCTGAACTTTTTAAAGATAAAATCGATTTTTTTATAACCAACAATTCATAATACCGCTTACTTTTTATTTTATAAAAATCAAATCCGTCAAAAACCTATCCAATCGTATTAATGGATGTTTCTATTATTATAGTCAATTACCGAAGTTGGAAACCATTACTTAATTGTCTGGAATCGATACTTTGCACAAATAAAACAAACATCCGTTTTGAAGTAATCATAGTTGACAATTTCTCGAATGATGGACAATTTGATTTCTTTCAAAATAAATTTAAGGATTTTATTTTCATCAAAAACAATAGTAATTTGGGTTTTGCCAATGGGTGTAATCTGGGCGCAAGACAGGCAAAAGGGAACTATTTTCTCTTTTTGAATCCCGACACCAAGATTTCGGCCAACACACTTGAAACTCTTTTTTTTTCATACAAAAAACATTCAGAAATAGGTATATTGTCGTGCATTCAGGTTGACAAAAACAACCGCCCTTATTACCAGAAAAATATTTTCCCATCACTGATTCTGATTTTTGGAATAAGCCGTTTTTTGTATCGAAAAACAATTAATCAATTTGATTCAAATGGGGAATTGTTTTATCCTGACTGGATTTCTGGAGCACTGATTTTCATCAGCAAAGATTGGTTTAAAGAAGTTAATGGCTGGAATGAGGACTATTGGCTTTATTTTGAAGATGTTGAAATCTGCAAAAAAATAAGTAAAAAAGGAGTAAAAATCGCAGTAACCCAAAATACCGCAGTTTTACACGAACATGGAGGCTCATCGAGAAATGATTTTGAAACAGAATATATCTGCAAAACAGAAGTTATTATTTCGAAACATATTTACATAAACAATAATTTTAATACTTTTTCTAAAGTACCGGCTCACCTATCCCTAATTGTTTTTACGCTTCTTGAAAAAAGTTTTCTGTCGCTTTTAAGTCTATTTTTGTTTTCTAATTTAAAATTAAAAGCCAATAGATACATTCTCAAAAATCTTTGCACTTATTATTTTTACGCCATAAAAAAGCAAACTTGGTTAAGTAAACAATCTTTAAATTATGACAAATAGCAATGCCTATAAATTGTCCGTATTAATCATAACTTTAAATGAAGAAAAGCATTTAAAAGCTTTGTTATCGGATTTGGATTTTGCCGATGAGATTGTGATTGTAGATTCTTTTAGCACTGATAAAACGGAAAACATTGCAAAATCATTCCACAAAGTAAGCTTTATACAGCATAAGTTTGAAAATTTTTCTGACCAAAGAAATTTTGCAATCAATCAATCAAAAAACGACTGGATTCTATTTCTGGATGCCGACGAAGTTTTGACTCCCGAATTAAAACAAGAAATAATAGAGACATTACAAAACAATCAAACCTATTCAGCTTATTTTTTTGAACGAATTTTTATGTTTGAGGATTCGGTTCTTAAATACAGTGGCAATCAAACCGATAAAATCATTAGACTTTTCAATAAAAATTTGGCTCGATACGATGAAAAAAAATTGGTTCACGAAAAACTGATTGTAAATGGTAAAATTGCCTTTTTAAAAAACAAACTCATTCACTATACTTATTTGAGTTACCAAGATTACAGGGAAAAAATTATTTTTTATGGTAAGTTAAAAGCCTTGGAAAAGTTTTCAGAAAAAACAAAACCAACAGTGTTGCATCAGTTATTCCATCCAGTTTATAATTTTCTATACAATTATTTCATCAGATTAGGGTTTCTTGATGGCAAAAAAGGCGTAATTATTTGTTACCTAAATGCCTATTCAATAGTTATTCGGTATCAGGAATTAAAAAAATTGTGGAATCAAAACAGGAGACTTATTTCTTCCAAAACTTAAGCTTTTTCTTTAATCTTTTTTTTCTGTAAAATTTTTCCTGAAAATCAGCAGTATGTTTCCAAAGTGTCTCAAAAACGAGATTTTCTGGTTCCCCCGAAAGTTTTGCGTATTCGTTGCTCATTACCACAACCATTTCTTTTACAGGAGTTAGCCTGCACAAATTTTTCATTCGCAAATCAAACGACATTTTTTCATGAAAACTCATTCGGTTCAAATCAACCAAGAAGAAATCATATTTCCCTTCAGAATTCTTTTTAATTAATGTATTCCCTGGAGAATGATCTTTGAATTCTATACCTTTTTGATGCAAAGAATAAGAAAAATGGACAAACTGGCGAAGGATATTTTCATGATCGGGATAAGAAGGTATCTCTAGCAACTCTCTATAAGTCAGGTCGCAATCTAAATGTTCGCTGGCATAGTAACTATCTTTCAACCCTATCCAATCGTAATTTTCGAGATAAGCTAAGGGTTGCGGTGTTCCAATTCCTTTTTCCAACAAAAGTGTGGCATATTCAAAAGAACGTCTGGCCTTAGATTTTCTAAAATACCTATAAGCTATCTTGTTGATTAAATTTGGAATCTTGAATGATTTTATGTTCATCGTCACCCCATCAAGATCAAACAACTTGATGATATTTCTTTTGCCATCGCCAAAGAGTTTCCCTGTAGTTTTGAAATCTGATATACAAAGTAAAATTTTATTCTCGATTGACTTAACAGAGGGAGACGTTTGATATTTCATTGAAAAAATATTAGAAAGACAAAAGTAAGAATTGCATTCTAGACTTCAAATTTTTTATGTAATTTTACCCAAATTTCGATCAATGAGTTACCCTAATTGCACTTTAGTTACCCCAACATATAATTGGCCTGAAGCATTAAACCTATTACTTCTGAGCATTTTACATCAAACTATATTACCAAATGAAGTAATTATTGCAGATGATGGTTCGACTAAAGACACAAAGGAATTAATTTCAGAATTTCAAAAAACATTTCCTGTTCCATTAATACATATCTGGCATGAAGACTTAAAAAACAGAAAGCCGGCAATTATGAATAAAGCTATCGCTGCTTCAAAATATGATTACATTATTGAAATAGATGGCGATATAATAATGAATAAACATTTTATAAAAGACCATTTGGATAATGCACAAAAAGGTCACTATCTATTTGGTTCTCGGGTTAATATTAAAAAAGGTTATTTAACAAAACTATTTTCAAAAAAGAAAATTCATTTTAATATTCACTCAAAAGGAATAAAAAAAAGAGGCAGAACTATACGATTACCTTATTTAATGCGTTTTTCAAAAAGCATCAATACACGTTCACCAAAATTGAGGGGCTGTAATATGTCGTTTTGGAAATCTGATTTCATAAAGATCAATGGATTCAACGAAAATTTGGTTGGGTGGGGAATCGATGACTCTGAAATGATTCAACGAATGCACAACATTGACATTCAAGGAAAAAGGCTCAAAAACTGTGGTGTGGTATATCATATTTATCACGTTGAACAATCTAGAAGCCAGCTTGCAATAAATGATGAAATTTTAAAACAGACTACTGAAAAGAAATTAATTTTTATCGAAAAAGGAATAAATCAATATTTATAACATGTTTGACATCGCCATAATTCTTATTAATTATAATTCAAGTAAACATACTATAAATTGTATTCGATCCATAGTAGATAATACTTCCGAAAAAATTAACTATCAAATTATCATCACTGATAATTGTTCTAGAAAGGAGGATTATTTTTCGCTAAAAACTTTTTGTGAAACAATTTCAATTCCTAATTTAAAACTCTACAGAAGTAATATTAATACTGGCTTTGGTGGAGGAAACATGAACGGAGTCCAACATTCAAATGCAAAATATTATGCATTTATCAATAATGACACTTTACTTTTAAACGATTGTTTGTCTATTCTAAAAGACACCCTAGACAATAATCCAGAAATAGGACTCGCTGGAGGGCAATCACATAAAGAGAATGGTGATTTTATGGTCTCTTTGGATCATTTTACGTCACCTTTAAAAGAGATTGCTGGCCGGGATTTTCTTGAATTCATTAACCCCAAAAAATACCCGAAAAGAAAAATAAGACATTTAACTCCGACACAAGTCAGCTTTGTACCAGGCAGTTTTATGTTCCTAAGAGCTGAGGATTTTAATAGAATCGGAGGGTTTGACACCAATATATTCCTTTATTATGAAGAAACCGATTTGTGCCTCAGATTGAAAAAAATATCCAAACATGCTTGTTTGGTTCCTGATGCAAAATTCATTCATTTACATGGTGCAAGCACAGAACAAAAATCTATTGACATAAAAAAGGAAATAAAAATATCGTTGCTATATGTAATAAGAAAACATTACGGGTTCTTTGGGCATAAAATTATTTTAGTCCATCAGATAGTAAAGTATTTTTTCAGCAGTCTTTTTAAACCAAAAAACTGGTCCCTTTTTATCTTAATACTTGGTGGTGCTCACATAAGTAAATCATTGAAATCAAAGCAAACGATAACAACTTTAGAATGAAAATAACCAAAAAAATAAAACATTATTTCACCAGAATTCGAAAAATCTATAGAATCGAAAGAGAGAATTCTGAAATAAAGTTTAAACCTTTGGAGGAATTAAATCGAGTTCCGTTATTATTTGAACCATCGGAAAAACCAAAAGTTTCTATAATAATCCCTTTTTATAATCAAGAAAATTACACTTGGAATTGTTTATTTTTTTTAAACAAATATTTGACAAATGATATCCCCTATGAAATTCTATTAATTAATGACAACAGCTCTGAAAAATGTGATTTCAATTTAATAAAAGGAATTTCAATTCATAAAAACACTGAACATTTAGGCTTTTTGAAAACCATAAATAAAGGAATTCAGTTAGCCAAAGGGGAATATATTTACACTTTAAACAACGACACTGAAGTACAAGAAAATTTCTTGACCGAATTATTTTTTGTTTTCGAAAATTTCAAAAATGTTGGGGCCGTCGGTTCCAAATTACTCAATCCAAACGGAAATCTTCTCGAAGCAGGAGCTGTTTTTAAAAAAGACTTCAATTACAAACAAATTGGTCTTTCTAAAAAAACATATTATCCCGAAGTAAATTATATTGTAAAAGTAGATTATTGCTCGGATTCCAGTTTGTTGTTTAAAAAAAATGATGACAATGGAAACATCAATTTGTTCGATGAGCAATTTTCACCAGCCTTATTTGAAGAAAAAGACTTTTGTCTCAACTTAAAACAAGTACAAAACAAAGAAATATACTACACTCCGTTTTCAAAGGTTGTACATTTTAATGACAAAACTTACAATTCATCTAAAAGCAAAGCACTTTACAAAGCCAATTTTGAAAAATTCAAAGCAAAATGGAAAAAACAGCTTAACGGAATAAAAGCCACAACTATTGAAAATAGGATTCAAGAAATTTACAATAAAAAATCTATTGTTTTCTTTAATGCAATGATTCCTGAATTTGACAGGGATTCTGGCTCCAATAGATTGAAAGAAATAATAAAGAGCTACATTGAACTTGACTTTCATGTTACCTTAATATGTCCATCTGTTTATAAAGATAATTACTACATTCCTTTTTTTCAAAAAATGGGGGTTAATGTATATTATGAGCATAAAATGTTTGCCGGTTTTAGATTTTACCTAATAAATCAAAAAATAAAAGCCTCTTTTACTTGGTTTTACGGTCCAAAACAATTTGTATCATATTATAAATCAGTAAAAAAAATAATGCCAAAAACAAAATTGATTTATGATATGGTAGATATTCACCATTTAAGATACAAAAGGGGAATTGAACTGGATCCTTTAAGAATTTCATTTAGAAAAAAGTATTTAAAATACAAGAAAATGGAATTAAAAGCCTCTGAATTAGCTAATTATGTAATCACTATTTCAAAATTTGAGGAAGATTACATGGAATCCATCTGTTCAAAAAATAAAATAATTACAATATCTAACATTCATTATCCAAAAATAAGCATTGAGGAAACCTTACCTTTTGAAGAGCGAAAAGACATGCTTTTCATTGGTTCTACGCACTCGCCAAACGTTGATGCACTGAATTACTTATATAATGAAATCATGCCTTTGGTTTGGAACGAAATTCCGGATTTAAAAGTAAATATTATTGGTACCGTAAATGAAGTTATCAAGGATATAGAACACCCTAACTTAGTTTTCTTGGGCTATGTTGAAAACATTGACGATCTCTTTATCTCAAATAAATTCATGATTGCTCCGCTAAGATATGGAGCCGGCGTGAAAGGAAAAATAGGACAATCTTTTGAATATTATTTGCCTGTCATAACCTCATCAATTGGAGCAGAAGGAATGCATTTGATACACAAAGAAAATGCTTTGATTGAAGACACAAAAGAAGGATTTGCCGAAGCTATAATTGACTTATACACCAATAAAGAATTATGGGAAAAGCTGCAAAGCAACTCTGAAGCTAGTTTATACCCTTTTTCTAGTGAAATGTTAAAGAAAACACTTCTAAAAATAAGCTCAATTAACTAGCCCCCCTTCTTCCTTTTATTTAAAAATAGCATCAATTATATTGTAGCATGTTTCCCTGTCATTGTTATTGGCAAAATAGTCTTTTCCGTAATTTGATATTTCAGAATATACCTTTTCATTGTTGATTAACAATTCTATATCAGCTGCAAATTCTCGAGGAACATTGGCCACCAAACATCCATTATTCGTTTTGTTGACCATACCGTCCACTCCCCTAACATTACATACTACTGGCAGCCCGAAAGACAGCGCTTCTACTACTTTAATCTTAAGGCCAGTACCGGACAGCATAGGACAAATAGCTATTTTTGAATCAGAATAATAATCATCCAAATTCTCGACAAAATCCAACTTATCAACATTGTCAAAATCAGAAATATAATTACAAATTTTACCTATTACTAGAATTTTTAATTTTTTATTTAACAAAGGATAAACCTCCTTAAAAAACCAATTTGCTCCATCAATATTATGCGAATTACTACTGGCTACATAAATTAAATCATATTTTTTACTCGATGAAACTTTACTGAATTTATTTTCAATTATATGTGAAAGCGTAATAACTTCTTTTTTTAGAAATTGTGAAAAGAGATAATTTTCCTCGGCAGAAATAACGAATATCTTATCAAAACGATTGAGTATTTCTATTTCTTTTTGAAAATATTTTCCGAGATTAAAACCTTTCAAATTTTGAAATTGAGAGGTCAAAAAATCGTGTGTATCGATACAGAGCTTAGTATTTTTAACATACGGATTATCAATTACAAATCCTGCCCAATAGGCATAGGAAATAATGATATAATCGTATTGATTCGACTTCAAAATGCTATTGAAATCGGATTGATGTGTGAAACGTATCCTGCTGAAATGCTTTATTCTGCCCAAAATCTTATTAGGGATAGAATAAAATAAAGAATATTTTAATTTATTCTTCCTTAAAATGAATTCTTTCAACAAATATCCTCTACGAATTAAATTGCGTTCTTCCATCTCTTTGATTGATTCATAGGAATAAACACTTGTTTCAACACCTACCAAATCCACTTCGATTGAACGGCTTTTAAAATAGTGTAACAATGCATTTGCTCTTGAATTGTTACCTTGATTTGGTAATAAAGGATTTTCTGGATAGAAATATAATATTCGCATTAAAAAAATGTTTTTACAAAAGTAAATTTAATAATTGATTCTAAGAATTAGAAAAAAGGGTTTAATCAAAAAAACAATAAAATCCTAAGCTTCAAACACAAACAAACTTCCCTAAAATTTTAAGTTATTACTTTAAAATAAATTGACTTTAAAAAACTAAATTTGAAAAAAGAACAAAATTAGTTATCTTTTAAACATTTGATTTACCAATAAAGTTTGACACTTTTTTATGAAAATAGTAAACAATAAAAAAATAATTTTAGCAATCACAGATGATTTCAAAATCAGATGTAGTATTGAAGATAATTTAAAGTACTTAGGTTTCGAAGTTACAGCTATAATTCCCGAAGTAACTGAAAAATTTGAATATAGAAATTTTAAGGAATGGGCTTTAAATTTTATTCGGAAAAACCTTTTTAGAGACAAAGAATATAAAAAAACATTAAGACAAAATTTTGAACGTGAAGTTCTTTTAAAAAAACTATCCAAAGCAGATTACACCCTTACAATTCGTGCCGATAGATTCGAAGATGATTTCATACACAAACTGTTAAAATGTTCACCAAAAAATTATTCATACCAATGGGATGGATTAAAAAGATATGAGAGGATAATTAAATTGGTTCCATACTTTACTAAGTTTTATGTTTTTGATAAAACCGATTTATCACAAAAAAACAAAACCTATCCTACAACAAACTTTTATTTTGATTGCTACCCACATTTGCTTGAAAATAGAAATCCTAAATATGATATTACTTTCATAGGATCTTACGACAATAGAATTGAGAAATTAATACCAATCTGTGAATCATTGTACAATAAAGGATATAAATTAAATATTTTTCTATTCTGTCCTGACGAAAGAGAACCCAATTCGTATCCTTTTTTAAAACACAGTAGAACTCCCTTCAGCTACTATGAATATTTGAAAATAATATCCGACACAAAGTGTATTATGGATTTGCATCATGAGTCAATACACAACGGGTTATCATTTAGATCATTCGAAGCTCTTGGCTATAACAAAAAGTTACTCACAACAAATCTATCAGTTAAGGATTATGATTTTTATAATCCGCAAAATGTTTTTTTTCTACAAAAGACAAATAATTTAAGTAAAATGGACGAGTTTCTCAATTCCGATTATAAAGAAATTGATCCCGTTATTAAAAACAAATACAGCTTCACCAATTGGATTAAATACATTTTAGAAATTGACGGTCATACCCCAATTGAAATACCCTAAAACAAAAATGTCATAATTTTAAAGTCATTTTAAGTAACTTTGACATCCATATTCAATTCAAAAAATGAAAATATCAGTTGCACTATGTACATATAATGGTGAAAAATTTCTTTATGAACAGATAGATTCAATATTGAATCAAACGATTAAAGTTGATGAAATAATTGTTTGTGATGATTGTTCTTCGGACAACACTTTATCAATATTGAAAAAGTATGAAAAAGTTAATCCAAGTATTTTTAAAATTAATCAAAATGAGGTCAACCTAAAGAGCAATAAGAATTTCGAAAAGGCAATTGGACTTTGCAGTGGTGATTATATCTTTTTATCAGATCAAGATGATATTTGGAGAAATGACAAAGTTGAAAAAACACTAGCCGTTTTTAATCAAAATCCAGACGCAGAAGGTGTTTTTTCTAATGGAGTATTAATAAATAATAAAGGAGAAGTTATTTACAAAGACAACTCATTATGGGATTCCTTTTCTTTTTATGAATCAAAAATAGACAAACCGATTGATCTATTCGATTTTCTTATTACAAACGGTAATTATTTGACGGGCGCCTCACTTTGTATTCGAAAAGAAGTGAAAATTTTTTGCTTCCCTTTTATGACTATGGAAGACTTCTTACATGACGAATGGCTTGCTTCAATTTTGACAAAAAAAAGGACATTATTCTATACAACTGAAAAACTAATTTCTTACCGCTTACATGATTCTCAGCAGTTAGGAATTGGGGATGAAAATAAATTTAGTGATTATAGCAATAATGTAATTCGAATACAAAAAACTATAATCAAAACAAAAAAGCCAAAATCATATAAGGATTATAAATTTTTAACAAATCTATATTACTCCAGATATGAAAGATATGTAAAATTAAAAGATCAAAATATTGATTCTCCTATCATTTTCGAATTAATAAATGCCGTTATCGAATTTTATACTAAGTTTGATCTTGAGATGAAAGAGAAGCACCCAATTCGTTATTTTTTCAGAAAAAGAAAAGATAAAATGAAAGGCAAAAGACAAATTGACGCTCAATTTATTACCCCGAAAACAAATCGATAAATTACAACAATGAACACAAAAGCCCGAATCATATCATTTTATTTACCTCAATATCATCCAATTCCTGAAAATGATGAATGGTGGGGAAAAGGCTTTACTGAATGGACCAATGTGGGCAAGGCAAAAGCTTTGTTTAAAAAACATTATCAGCCCCGTATTCCCGCAGATTTAGGCTATTATGATCTCCGTGTTCCAGAAACCCGTAAAGCACAAGCGGATATGGCCCGTGAATATGGTATTGAAGGTTTTTGCTATTGGCATTATTGGTTTGGCAATGGCAAACGATTAATAGAGAGACCTTTTAATGAAGTAATCGAATCAGGCGAACCAGATTTTCCTTTTTGTTTGGCTTGGGCTAATGAAACATGGAAGGGTTTTGATCATGGGCTACAGAATCGAAATGTTTTAATCGAACAATTGTACCCTGGTATTGAAGACTATACGGCTCATTTTAATGAAGTTTTGCCTGCGTTTAAAGACAAAAGATATATCACAATTGACAACAAACCGGTTTTCATGATTTACAAACCGCTAGCCGACCCAGAAATCCCTTTGTTTATAGAAACTTGGCGTAAACTAGCAGTTGAAAATGGACTAATGGGAATTTATTTCATAGGACACAGTATGGATTTTACAATCAGCGACCAAAAACTATTGAAAACTGGAATTGATGCTATAAATACGGTTCGATTAAACGATTTTTTGTCTGACAAAAAATCGCTTTCCAGAAAATTCTATAAAAGATACAACAAGATTTTTAGAAACAATATTAAAGTATTCCCCTATAAAATTGCTTCTCAAAAATTTATTTCCCCTGATCTAGATAAAAAAGAAAATGTTTACCCTAGCATTATTCCCGGATGGGATCATAGTCCCCGCAGTGGTCGTGAAGGATTAATTTTAACAGATGCTAATCCTGAATTGTTTGAAAAACACGTTAAAGAAGCAGTTGAAATTGTAAAAAATAAAAATGATGAACATAAAATTATTTTTATTAAATCATGGAACGAATGGGCAGAAGGGAATTATATGGAACCCGACTTACGCTGGGGAACAAAATTCCTTGAAGCATTAAAAAGACAAGTTTTAAAATAAATGTCTTTATTATTCGTTCAAATAATAAATCGAAAAAAACACTGGCTTCTAATACATTATAAATAAAACCAAATTTATTACGAAAAGAAAAGATTGAAATTAAATTAAACATTTAAAAGTATTTCTTCTCATGTTTACAATCAATATCGCTTAAAAATGAAAATTACAATAATAAGCTATGACAATTGGGGACTCAACAATCATTTAAAAATTGCTTTAGAAAAAAATGGGCATACTGTCCGTCATATTAATTTTTTTGATTTTAAATACAAATACCCTAATTTTCGATCTAAACTTTATAATCTAATTTTAAAAATAATATCTCGCAAAAACATAAAAAACATTTATTACGGAAACGAAATACTAAAAATACTAAGAGAAAACAACGAAACCCAAGACGTTATTTTAACCATTAAAGGAGAATTTATTGACCCTAAATCTATTTTGGAGTTTAAGAAATACACCAAAAAATCAATTGCCTTTTTTAACGACAGTATTTCTAGATGCCCTCGAACAAAAAATGTTATCACCTGTTTTGACGAAGTATATTCTTTTGAAAAAGAAGACTGCTTAAAATATAATTTGAAATTTATAACCAATTGGATTTACACCACCCCATCGACCAATAAACAAAAACAGTATCAGGTTTTTAATATTAGTTCCAAAGACAGGCGTTTTACGATAACAGAAAAAATAGCCTCAAGTTTAAAAGAAAAAAATATCAATTATAAAATTATAGTGTTTGACAAAAAAAATAAAACTCAAATATCAAATGTCGAATTCACATCGAAACAAATTCCTCTAGTAGAGGTTAACGATTATCTGAACAACTCCGAAGTTTTATTGGATATTAACAGGAAACATCAAAAGGGATTAACTTTTAGGGTATTTGAAAGCATTGGATTAGAAAAAAAACTAATTACCACAAATACCGACATTATTAATTATGATTTCTACAACCCTAATAACATCTTGGTTATAGACGAACAAAAGCCCGATATCCCATTGACTTTCTTCAATACTGATTATGAAAAAATACCGGAAGTCGTTTCTAATAAATATACGTTAGACCAATGGATCAAACAAGTTTTTTATTGATTCTTACAAAATATAACAAAATATTGTACATAAAACCTCCTATAAAAGTATATTTGCATTTTTTATAGTAAACCTATTTGATGTTTTCACAAAAACATCATGTCTCCAAAAAATAAATTCATGAAAATAAATTTTACATTAGTATTTATCATCCTGACGGTCTTATCTTTAAAAGCACAAAACGTCACTGTAGGCTCAGTCGACATGATAGAACAAAGGAGCAGAAACGAACAATTATTAGGAAATGCAAATCCACTTGTTTCCTATACTTTAAGACCTCTAGCTTTGGACCTTGTTGACTCAACACAAACAAAATCTGATAAAAAAGTAAACATAAAAATTCTCCCAATAACCTTAACCCAACAGTACAACTCCTTTTATCCTAATGGTTGGAATGACGGTTCGATGATTCCTGCAAAAGGTTATCAATCATTGTTAAGCGCAGGATTGTTTGCCGAATATGGAATTTTAAGTATGCAACTGAAACCCGAAAATGTATATGCGGCTAATCCAAATTTTGATATTTTCCCTTTAACAGAGTCCAATGCGGCCCGATTTGCAAACATTTCTTACTTAAACACTACTGATTTACCACTACCTTATGGTGACAAATCTTATCATAATTTGAACTGGGGACAAAGTAATATTAAGTTAAATATCAATAAATTTTCAGTTGGTGTATCTACCGAAAACTTATGGTGGGGTCCCGGAACCCGAAATTCGTTAGTCATGAGTAACAATGCTACAGGATTTTTGCATTTTACCCTGAATACGAGACAACCGGTTGAAACATGCATTGGAAGTTTTGAGGGACAAATAATATCCGGAAAACTCGTAGGATCAGGGAGAACAAGCCCAAAATCACAATTTATTATTGATGGAGTAGATTATGAAGTTGCTAAAAAAGATGATTGGCGTTATATTAATGGTCTTTCCATAAACTACCACCCAAAATGGATTCCTGGCTTGTTTCTAGGATTGAACCGTACGATACAGGTTTATCGTGATGATATGGGACACAGTTTCACCGATTATATGCCAATATTTGATCCTTTTCAGAAAAAAAACTTGCCTGAAGAAGATGCTAAAAACAGAGATCAATTGGCATCACTTTTCCTTAGATGGGTGATGAAAGAATCTAAATTTGAATTCTATGCCGAAAGTGGTTGGAACGACCATTCTGCAACTATTTGGGATTTATTTGATTCCCCAGAACATTCTAGAGCCTATCTTGCTGGATTCACAAAAATATTTATGCTGAATAAAGAAAAAAATAAATATTTAAAATTTAATTTTGAAAGCACTCATATGGAACAAAGTGCTGATCGAATTGTAAGACCAGCTGGTGCATGGTATCAACATGGGATTGTTTTACAAGGCTATACCAATAAAGGAGAAGTACTTGGAGCAGGAATCGGTCCGGGAAGTAATTTACAAACTCTGGATGTTAGTGTATGGAAAAATGATTTGGTTTGGGGAATACAAGCAGAACGTTATGCCCATAATATGGATTTTTATTATGATGCATATACCTTTTACGACCATAAGTGGGTCGATTTACAATTAAATACTTATGCTTATAAAAAATATGGAGATTTGGGAATTCAAGCAAAACTTAACTTCGTCCAAATGAGAAACTTCCAGTATCAGAAAGAAGATAATAAATTCAATATGCAGTTTCAATTGTCATTGCAATATCAACTATAAAACAGAAAACAGCATTTTAAAAATGCTGTTTTTTAATTTATTTATTATTTAAACAAACAGTTCACAATAGTCTTTAAATAATTAATTTTGTTCTCTTCAAAATTGCTCTTTTTTTGATTCTTTCATTATAACCAAAATACTATGAAACTATCTGTTGCCATGTGCACTTATAATGGTGAAAAATATATCAAAGAACAACTTCACAGTATTTTAAACCAAACAATGGCTCTCGATGAAATTGTCATTTGTGATGATGGATCTAATGACAAAACGATTGCAATCATAGGAGAATTTCAGGATGAATTCCCTGGCAAAATTTTATTGTTTAAAAATCAGGATAATTTAGGAAGTACCAAAAATTTTGAAAAAGCCATCTCTATTTGTACAGGTGATTACATTTTTTTGAGCGATCAAGACGATATTTGGAAAGAAAATAAAGTTGAAAAAATCATTCAATATTTTATAGCGAATCAATCAACCGAAGCGGTTTTTACCAACGGTGATTTAATCAATGAAAAAAGTGAAAAATTCTCTCAAAATAGCCTTTGGGACTTTACTTTTTTCATGGAAAATCAACTAACAAAACCAATTAACTTATACAACCATATTATATTTAAAGCAAATATGGTTACTGGTGCTACACTTTGTTTCAAAAAGGAAATTAGAAATTTAATTTTGCCTATTCCTAATATTAAAAAATTTTATCATGACGAATGGATTGCAATTGCAATTGCCAACCGAAATAATTTAGGCTATTTAACCGATAAATTGATTTCCTATAGAATTCATAACAATCAACAAAGTGGTTTTAGTAACAATCTTAAGGCTGATAAATCAAAAAAGTACCAATTAAAAAGCAACTATATATTAGGTCTTGATGAGCCTAAATCATTTAAGGAATACAATCAATTAGCCAAAGTCTACTATCGGAATTATCTAAAATTTAAATCAGCATCTAAGGAAGCTAAAGAAGAATTCCCTGTAAATTTCAATGAAATTGCAGAGATTTATTTAAACTTATTCAAAAAATGTGAAAACTCGCTAAAAAAAAACAACCCAATTTTCTATTTTTTCAGAAATTTGACCGACAAAATACGAGGAAAAAGACAATTAAATTAAAACAAAATGGACATTAATCAAGAAGTTCACAACGCATTTGAAGTAATAAAAGAAGGCGGAATCATACTTTACCCAACTGACACTGTATGGGGAATTGGTTGCGATGCAACCAATCCAGAAGCCATTGCCAAAATATACAAACTCAAACAAAGAGCCGAAACCCAAAGTATGATTTGCCTAATGAACGGCGAAAAAATGATTTATAATGTTTTCAAAGAAATTCCCGAAGTTGCCTGGCAAATCATGGATCTCTCTGAAAACCCAACTACTTTGATACTGGATCAACCGCGAAATGTGGCTCCAAATATTATCGCTCCCGATAACACATTGGGTATCCGCATTGTCAAAGAACCCTTTTGTTTCAAACTGATGGAGCGAATGAAAAAACCGTTAGTCTCAACTTCGGCAAACATTTCTGGGCAGCCAACACCAAAAAGTTTCAAAGAAATCAGTCCCGAAATTATAAAAGGCGTTGACTATGTTGTAAATTTGCACCACGATAAAATCGCTGGAAAACCTTCCACTATTATAAAATTGACAAGCGATTCGCAAGTGAAAATCATTCGGAAATAGTTTTTAGTTTTCAGTTTAGCCACTTTAAACTTTAAACTTTAGACAAAAATAATGACATACAAAGAAGCCTTAAACAATAAAATATTCGAAGTCATTTCGCAGGCATCCCAAGAACTTAATATCGAAAGTTACGTGATTGGGGGATTTGTCCGTGATTTACTTTTAAACAGAGATTCCAAAAAAGATATTGATGTCGTGGCCGTTGGGAGCGGAATCGAATTAGCATTAAAAGTATCGGATTTACTTCCAAAAAAACCAAAAGTACAAGTTTTTAAGACTTATGGAACCGCAATGTTGCGTTTTGAAGATACCGAAATAGAGTTTGTTGGTGCCCGAAAAGAATCCTACAATCTCGACAGCCGAAATCCAATTGTAGAAAACGGAACGCTCGAAGACGATCAAAACAGACGTGATTTCACCATCAATGCATTGGCTTTATCATTAAATCCAAAAACTTTCGGAGACCTTTCAGATCCTTTCGGAGGTATATCTGACTTGGAGAGCAAAATCATAAAAACTCCTCTC
The DNA here is from genome assembly GCF_001761465.1 of Flavobacterium gilvum. Classification (NCBI taxonomy): domain Bacteria; kingdom Pseudomonadati; phylum Bacteroidota; class Flavobacteriia; order Flavobacteriales; family Flavobacteriaceae; genus Flavobacterium; species Flavobacterium gilvum. Next base: position 4,054,942 of record NZ_CP017479.1, read on the forward strand.
GATCCCGACATAACCTTTTCGGACGATCCTTTGCGAATGCTAAGAGGGATTCGTTTTGCTACGCAATTGGGTTTTGCCATAGACCAAAATTCATTGGACTCAATTGCCAAAAATGCAGAACGAATCAAAATCATTTCCGGAGAACGAATTGTCGAAGAACTAAACAAAATTCTTTCGACAGACAAACCTTCGGTGGGTTTTTTATTGTTATACAAAACTGGACTTTTGGATATTATACTTCCGGAACTAACCGCCTTAAATCAGGTAGAAGAAATAGAAGGACACACCCACAAAAACAACTTTTATCACACACTCGAAGTAGTCGACAACATTTGTCCCAACACTGATGATGTATGGCTGCGTTGGGCTGCTTTATTGCACGATATTGGAAAAGCACCGACAAAACGCTTCAACAAAAAACAAGGCTGGACTTTTCACGGACATGAATTCCTTGGTGGAAAAATGGCAAAAAAGATATTCGAACGCCTGCATATGCCGCTGAATCACAAAATGAAATTTGTACAAAAAATGGTCATTATGAGTTCTCGACCAATCGTTTTGGCACAGGATATCGTCACCGATTCAGCCGTTAGACGTTTGGTTTTTGATGCTGGAGAAGATGTTGAAAATTTAATGACACTCTGCGAAGCGGATATCACAACCAAAAACCCGAACAAATTCAAAAAATACCATAAAAATTTTGAAATTGTTCGAAAAAAAATCGTCGAAGTCGAAGAACGTGACCATGTCCGTAATTTCCAACCACCCATTTCTGGCGAGGAAATTATGGAAATTTTCAACTTAAAGCCTTCACGAGAAATCGGAATGCTAAAAGATGCAGTGAAAGAAGCTATTTTGGAAGGAGAAATCCCAAACGAATATCAACGAGCTTATGATTTTGTATTGAAAAAAGGAGAAAAAATGGGATTGAAAAAAGTTTAACAAATGTTCTTTATTAGTTTTCTCCATTTTGGTTAATTTTACAAAAAGCAAGAAACCATGAGTATTTCCGACTTAAAATTAGAATTAATAACACAAATTGTGGCAATTGATGATGTCATTCTTTTGAACAAAATTAAAGAAGCCATAATCTCCAATAACCCAAACTTCTTAGTTAGTGAACCAACTATGACTTATGAAAAAATCAGAGTTTTTTCAAAAGAAGAACAACGAAGAATAAATATTGCCTTAAAACAAGTTGAAAATGGCGATTATATTTCTGATGAAGAAGCCCAAATTGAAATAGAAAAATGGTTCGAAGAACAAGAATAATTGTTTGGACAAGTTTTGCCAGAGTATCAAGAACTTCCATTTTTTCATATTGGAACAAAAGAAATAAATCCAAAACTTACAGCAAAAAACTTAATATTTTATTTCAAGAATCATTGATGCAACTTACAGTTTTCCCCGAAAGTTCAATAAAATCTAACAATCAAAATATAAGACTCAAAATAGCAAGTCACTTCGAAATTATTTAGTCCGTCACCGATACACATATTTTTATCCTAGACATCTGGGACACTCGACAAAATCCTCAAAATTTTCCAATTCAATGAAAATAAAAAAAAACAAATCCGTAATTATCTGGCTCCTATCGGGTTGCTTTTTAGTGTTCGTAATGGTAGTTGTAGGTGGCATCACCCGATTAACCAATTCTGGTTTATCCATGACCGATTGGCATTTGGTAACCGACACCCTCCCGCCTCTTACCGAAGCCAAATGGCAGGAAGCTTTCGAACAATACAAACAATTTCCCGAGTATCAAAAAATCAACATTCATAACGATTTTACACTTTCCGATTACAAATTCATCTATTTCTGGGAGTGGTTTCACCGTTTCATCGGAAGAATAATAGGTTTGGTTTTCGTCGTTCCGTTTATTTATTTTTTATTCAAGAAAAAAATCGACAAAGCTACTCTAAACAAATGTTTTGTCCTACTAGGAATGGGCGCTTTGCAAGGATTCTTTGGTTGGTTTATGGTAAGAAGCGGATTGGTAGACAACCCAGATGTGAGTCATTTCCGTCTTTCATTGCACCTTACATTTGCCTTCATCACCTTTGCCTACACGCTTTGGGTAGCCTTAGACCTAATCTATCCCGACAGAAAACCGGCTAATATCCCGTTACGAAAAATAGCGCAATTCACTTTATTCTTCCTGCTCTTGCAAATCATCTACGGAGGTTTTGTTGCCGGACTAAATGCAGGACTTATCCACAACCATTGGCCAATGATGAGCGACGGGCAATTCGTTCACGAAACAGTCTTTTTGGAACAAAAAACACTTTTCCTAAACCTTGTTGAAGGAAAAAGCGGTGTGCAATTCGTTCACAGAACATTAGCCTATGTTGTAGTCGGATTCATTTTATTTTTGTTCTTCAAAAGCAAAAAAAGCAAGCTCGACAATCAGCAAAAAAGCGGAGTAAACGCTTTGGTTGCACTTGTATTTCTGCAGTTTATCCTAGGTGTTTATACCCTGTTATACTATGTTCCGCTTTGGTTGGGCTTGGCTCATCAGGTAAATGCCTTCTTCCTGCTGACCGCAATGACTTACACGCTTCATCGATTGAGCAAATAATTTTTTCAGGAGCGAAAGAATAGGCTTTATCAGCAGGCATGGATTCCTGCTATCCGTTGCAATCCTTGTGAACCGTCTCGCCTTTGGGACGAAACGGTTCACAAGGATTTTCGCTTCTATCAGGGCTAAAGAATAAGCAATAGTCCATTTTTGGAAACATCTCCTGTTCTTTATGTTCCAGCAAAGAACGAAGCAATCTCAGGAAGCTTAGTACATAAAATCAATCATTAAAAAGGACAAACTACGCGAGATTGCCTCGTTCCTCTCAAAGACATAACGAAAAAAAAACGTTATTTTTGTAGTTCCTCAATATTGTCTCACCCTTTTGTTTTATCATAAAAAATGCCAAAACTCGCTCCCCAACACCAATTCCTAGATTTATCCGATTACGGCAGGCCATTGGCACGACTATTTGCAAATCAACTAAAAAATACCCGCTTCACCCCCATTCATATAACCTTTCTATTTGGCATTTCGGGTTTGATTGCGATTTATTGCATTTTACAAAACCATTACTTTTTTGCTTCCTTTTTTATCATTTTAAAATCAATTATCGACGCAGTTGACGGAGAATTAGCACGCGTTAAAAAAACACCTTCTTATACAGGAAGATACCTCGACAGCATATTCGACCTTATCCTTAATTTCTTGATTTTTATGGCAATCTGCTACGTTTCCCAAACCACTTTTTGGATAACTCTACTAGCCTTTATCGGGATACAACTTCAGGGAACTTTATACAATTATTACTATGTTATTTTGAGAAATAAATCGGCGGGAGGAGACGCCACGAGCCAAATTTTCGAAAACAAATCGCCTCGGGCCCTTCCGGGCGAAAGCCAAAAATGGGTAGATATTTTGTTTGCGGTCTACACAGTTGTTTATGGCATTTTTGACAAAATAATCCACACTTTGGACAGCGATGCCTACAAAGTAAAAACATTTCCTAATTGGTTCATGACATTGGTTTCCCTTTACGGATTAGGCTTTCAGTTGCTTTTAATTGCCTTGCTTTTACCTTTGGGCGGGATAGAAATCATAGCTCCATTTTTTGTTTTCTATTCAGTATTGATTTTAGTTTTGATAGGAATCAGGAAAGTTTACATCAAATAAAAAAGAGTAAAAACAAATCTGTCTTTACTCTTCTCAAATCAATTTATGCTGTAAATCACTTCTTTGCTTTAATCGAACAGCCAATAGCTTTTGTAGTTTCGGGCGAAGGTGTTTTTCCGCTTTCAAGGGCTGCAATGGCATTTTCAAGGTATTTTTCTTTCACTTCACTGGCACTATCCACATTATCATCAATAGCACCAATATATTTTACGACAAGATTTTTATCCAACAGAAAGGCATGAGGAGTTTTTGTCGCACCATATTGAGGGTAGATTTTTTGCCCTTCGTCAACCAAATATGGGAATACAAATCCTTTTTCCTTGGCTCTTAATTTCATCGATTCAAAACTGTCATCTGGCTCTAAACTTGGATCACTTGGATTAATCGCTAATAAAACATAGCCTTGCGGTTTATACTTTTTTGCCAAATCATTAATTCTGTCTTCGTATTTTTTGGCAAACGGACAGTGATTACAGGTAAAAACGATTATAAAGCCTTTTGCGTTTTTAAAATCAGACAAACTATACATTTTCCCGTCAACCGATTTTAATTTAAAATCGGTGGCTTTATCACCAATTTTATAAGGGGTTGGCGTATCTGGAGCAAATCCCGTCATGAAAAAAACGGAAACAAACAATAAAAGTCCTGACAAAATTTTCATAATATTAAGGGGGTTTAGTTACTATTCTTGTTTACAAATTCGTTGAGTTCCTCATCGCTTGAAAAGATTTTTTCGGCAAAAACTTTCTTTCCATTTTTGATAATCAGTGTTGCCGGAATCGATCCCGACCAATCTTTATCCACTATCGGAAGCCACGAATTGTAATCTTTATCCGTCAGCAAAACGACTTGAGATTTGATCTTTTTGTTCTTCACAAATGGAAGCAATTTCGTCTCATATTGATTCTTAAAATCCAAACTTACGAGCACCACTTTTACCTTTTTATTCTCCGAATTTAATTTTTCAAAATGGGGTAATTCTTTCACGCAAGGCGCACACCAAGTCGCCCAAAAGTTGACAACATAAGTAGCACTTTTATCGTTCAAAACCTCTTTTTCCAAAGTTACATAATTATCATAAACAGCTACTTTTTGAGCTCTAATTGTATTTGAAAATAGAAGTAAAAAAACCAAATAGAATAAATGTTTCATCCTGAAAAAATTATTTATGACCGACTAAACGAATGTACGATCTTTAAATAATTTTATGAAAGTGATTAACAAAAATTTATTAGACTGAATATAAAATTTAAACCAAAAAAAAACTTCAGAAAGGAAAATCAATTTCTATTTTGAAATAAAAAGAAAATTCCTGGTTCAAAAAAAACATCAACTTCATGATGCTTTTTTTATTGATTCAACAAAAAAATGACTAAATAGTCAGTTTATTATCAACCCGTATTCAACAATTTCACAAGAAACATTTTTAAAGGTAATTTACTTACAAAAACACGTTATAAACAAAATCTATATAAGTATATTAAAAAACACAAATTCAGATACTTAAAATCACACAAGTAAAGCAAAACATTAAACAAGCATTAACCGATCCAATTTTTGAAATCTGACACTTTTTCGCGGCTTACAATCACCTCATCTTCTCTATAAGTAGGCAAAATTATCTTGAGTCTGGAATTGCTGTGCACCACTATTTCTTTTATTGCTTTAAGCGAAATAATAAATTTTCGGCTTATTCTGTAAAACTCAGCTGTGTCTAATTCCTGCTCCAAAACCTCCAAAGTTGAGTCCAATAAATAATTTCTGTTATCAAAAGTGTGAAGATAAGTTCCCTTATTTTCACTGAAAAAACATTCAATTTCATCGGCAGAAATTACTTTGAGGTGCTGCCCTATTTTTACAGTAAATCTTTTTTTGAATGTTTTTTCAAATGGATTCGAAAGCATTTTTCGGATCTGTTCAAAATCCAATTGCACGGGTTCTTTTAGCGTTGTTTTTAAAAATTGAAAACGTTCTTTAAATTTTGAAACAGCCACTTCCAAATCATCCTCATCGATGGGTTTCAAAAGGTAATCGATGCTGTTTAATTTGAATGCCCGAAGCGCATATTCATCATAAGCAGTTGTAAAAATAACAGCGCTTTTTATATTCGTTTTTTCGAAGATTTCAAATGACAATCCATCCGATAATTGTATGTCCAGAAAAATCAAATCAGGGTGTTCATTTTCGGAAAACCAATTCAAGGCTTCTTCAACAGAGTGAAGCATTACTTGTACCTGAATATTTATTTTTTCGAGTTTTCGTTGCAACAATCTTGCTGCCGGTTTTTCGTCTTCGATTATTATTGTAGTCATTTTTAAATTGCAGATTTTGATTGTAGATTGTAGATTTTAAATTTCTCAGATTACCGTTTTCTGCCATCTGAAAACTGCTAACTGAAAACTCCTTCTCACTCCCATTTTTGACTTTTATCTTTTTCCATAAATTCTTTGATTTTCTTTTGTTCCCAATCTTCACTAAAAATGATATCAGAGCCAAAAACAGATAATCCGTGGGCGACTAAACCTATTCCCCAAAATAATGCGGTCGAATACGTGTGCCACTCCAGGAGACCGCTTGATTGAATTCCTTCGCTGAAAATCTCTCGATTTAAACTCGTTGCAATGATGATTACATTCACAATGATGTAAATCTTCAAATGCGTGTAAAATCCTTTTATCTTTTTTACTTTCTTGTACGCGGCAATAAATCGTTCCTCTGAGCTAAATTCCTTTACAAAATCTTTTCCATAGTGTTTTTCATGCTCTCGTGCCAATTCGTCGCGGAATTGCCTTCTAAATCGTCCCATATTCGTTTATTTAATTATTTCTACTTATTTTGATTCTGTTTTTCTTTTTCCATAAACTCTTTGATTTTTCTTTCTTCCCAGTCTTTCCCAAAAGCGGGAAAAACTTCAAAAACTTTTAGTCCGTGAAAAACCACTCCAATTCCCCACCAAAACAAAGGCCAGTAAAACCATAAATACTGTGGTGATGTGTATAGGTTTATGAAAAGCAAAACTGCATTTACAATTACAAAAGCAATTAAATTTCCATAAAATCCCTTGATATTTTCGACTTTCTTTTTTGCCAAAAAATATCTGTCCTGTTCGTTAAAATTCATTTCCATGATTATTTCCAGATTTGTCTGTTGTTTTCTTTTTCCAAAATTTCACGTATTTTTCGCTCTTCCCAATCTGAGCTATAACCAAAAACTTTTAAAGCATGCATTACAACTCCAAATCCCCAGCCCAAAGCCGAAAACCAAAACCACTGAAATCCTGGTGAAAATTTTAAATTAATGAAAACCAAAAACGGTATTACGCAGCAGTACGAAATGAGGTTTCCGTAAAATCCTTTTAATTCTTCCACTCTTTTTTTGGCCCTGAAATAAGCTCTGTTTTCATCGTTATAGTCTGAATTTGTTTCCATAGCACTAATTTGTTTGGTTAAAATTGGTATTCTCACTGTAAATGTTTGTTCATTTTGTTCAATCAAAACCTTTCGGTTGGTAATAATTCCATAGCGGTCCACTATGTTTTGCAATCCCACTCCCTCACGGCTCTGCATTACTTCCTTCTTTTGAAAATCATTTTGAATCGCCAAATAATCTCCATCAATGAATATTCGAATATGCAACGGTTTTTGTTCGCTGACCACATTATGCTTCACTGTATTTTCCAATAACAACTGCAACGAAAGTGGCACTACTTTGGCTTCTGGATTTATATTCGTTTCAGGCAATTCGTAGAACAAGCTGTTTTCGAAGCGCATTTTGAGCAAATTCATATACGTTTTGGCAAAAGACAATTCCTCGGAAATCGAAACCAATTCTTTGTCTTTTTGTTCCAAAACATATCTGTAAATTTTTGACAAGGAGGTTGTAAATCGCTGGGCATTTTCTGGATTTTCCTCTATCAGCGAACTCAAAACATTCAGACTGTTAAACAAAAAATGTGGGTCGATTTGGTTTTTTAGTGTTTCAAATTTTGCATTGGCAGTACCGGCAATGATTCGTTGTTGGGTAACTTCAGATTTCGAAGCTTGTTTCCAATTCAGCATAAAACTTCTTGCGTGCATAAAAACAGAAACTCCTAATGATAAAATGACATAAAACAGATGTATCAGTATCATTTTTGAACTAAAAAACACGGATGGGTCATTTTTTTGATAGACAATAAAAATGAGATAATTCACCCCTAAAACAGCCGGAACGGTGTACAAAACAGCAGCAATTACACCAAAGTAGACTCTCATATTGGTTTGTTCCAACCAATCCCATTTTTTATCCAACAGAAGATTGATTACTCCGTTTCCAAAACCAAGCCCGAAACAATACAACGAACTTATAAAAAATGATTTCCAAAGATTTTCAAAACTGAATTCGTTTCCAAATATCACAGAAAATATCAAAGTAAAAATCAAAGCCATCTTTAAACACATTAAAGCTCCTTTTTTTATTTCTGAGAAAACATATATTTGTTTATTTTCCATCGTATTTTATTCTAAAATATTTACAATTTTTCTGAGCTTCCAACGCTCTATCAAATCCCATTTTGGAGAAAAAGCGGATTCTGGCTTAAAAGTAGCAAAAAGTTCTATTGCTTTATCTACCTGTGCACGAAGCGGTTTTGTATCAACTCCGCTCCATTCTTTCCTATTTTTTAAATCCAAAACAAAAACGATACGATTTACATTTTAGCCAAAAATTAGGCTAATCATAAAAAAAGCAATTGCGGTGATGATTTTTAGCATGACGATTAATTTTTAATTGTGATTGATTGTGATTGAAACTCTTGATTGTAGAATTAATTCTTGAACAAATTTATGTTGGTTATGCCGGCATTAAAATTTATTGATACCGAATTGTCATTTTTAATGGATGAATTGTTATTTTTTAAGTTGCTAAGTTTCTGAGAGACTAAGATTCTAAGTTTTTTTCTTTGCAATCTGAGTTCAATTATTAATTTTTGGAGCAGGGAGATTAGCTTCGCCGGTTCGCTATCGCTCAATGTCATTAAGTTAAAGATTTCTCGATAAGCTTTTTCCAAATATAACTCTCGCAAAGACGCAAAGACGCAAAGAATTCTGTGCAAAATTTTGCGCCTTTGCGCCTTTGCGAGAAAACAAAAAAATAACTTAATGACATTATACTTTTGCTCGGATTACTTTTTTTTATAATCATTCCAAAAAGAAAAACAGCAACAATCAAACTCAGGTTCACAAATCCACTAGAATTCGTAAATTTGATTCATAAAATCAACTACCTATGAAAAAAGCCTTCCTTACCCTATTGCTCATAACCAATCTCAATTTGGTTTTTTCGCAAGAAACAAATTCAGCTTATGACGAAAAACTAGCCAAATCCCTAAATGCAGACGAACGCGGCATGAAGCAATATGTGTTTTGTATTTTGAAAACCGGAAGCAATACCACCGCAACTGCCGAAGAAAAAAACAATCTGTTCAAGGGACACATGGACAACATAACCCGATTAGCGAAAGAAGGTAAACTGGTACTGGCTGGACCATTCATGAAAAACGACAGAAACTATCGGGGAATTTACATCTTTAATGTTGCCACCATCGAAGAAGCAAAAGCGCTAGTTGCTACTGATCCAGCAGTAAAAGCCAATATTTTTGAAGTCGAATTGACTCCCTGGTACGGAACTGCAGCATTGCAGGAAACACTAAAGATTCACGAAAAAATAACAAAAAAATAGTTCTAGGTTTTTTTTAAAATAATACCTTGATTTCAAAAAAAACTAAAACCCAATAAAATGCCACATCTTTTAGCAACTCTCAGAAATGTTCCGTTTGAAACCATCAAAGCGGTTTTAGAAAACGACAGGGCTTTTCATGCTTCCGAAGAAATGTTTTTGGAGCATATTTGGCAAAATGCCGATGATGAAAATGAAGTGCTGTTTCTTTTTAGAATAAATTCTATTGACAACACCAAAAAATTAATCGACAGATTACACACCAAAGCATTGGAACAAGACCCAAACGCCAATTTACCTAAAATGACCTATTTACAATGATTAAACTAAACAAAGTACATCACATTGCCATAATTGCCTCGGATTATTCCAAATCAAAACATTTTTACACTGATATTTTGGGGCTGACCATACTCCAAGAAGTTTATCGTGAAGAACGCGAATCCTACAAATTGGATTTGGCACTCAACGGAAATTATATTATTGAATTGTTTTCGTTTCCAAACCCGCCAAAAAGAGTTTCAAGACCCGAAGCCGCAGGATTGCGCCATCTGGCTTTTGAAACTGATGATATCTACCAAACTCGCGAACACATTTTAGAACAAGGCTGCACCGCCGAGGATATAAGAGTTGATGAATTTACAGAAAAGAAATTTTTCTTCATGTCTGACCCGGATGACACACCGATAGAGTTTTACGAGAGATAAATCCGCAACAGGTGATTTGCAATTTATTCTCTATTAATTTCAAAAGATTTTTTTCTTTGTTATTATCACCAAAAGCGTCTTTTAACATCTCCTCTCTCCACAAGTTTGTCATTTCGACGAAGGAGAAATCTCAGCAAGTAGCTCGATAATCTAAGTAAAAAAAATGAGTCTCTTTGTCGATTTAGCAACTGAGATTTCTCCTCCGTCGAAATGACAATATTGGGCATAGATATTGAGTGGCAACTCGACATCAGTTACCTTTCTAGTATCTTTTTACATTGCTATTTCTTAAAAAAATCACAAAACAATACAATTAAAGTAGTGGTATAGACCATTTTCTATTTTCTTTCTTTAGCTTTGTAATCCTAAAAAATCTATGTTCCTTTTTCGGATAAAAACATCCGTTTTTCATCAAAATTAATTTAACCTATTTATTGGGTTTGCAAAAAAAGAAAAATGAATCAAGCCATACACCATTTAAGATTCACAAAACTTCAAAAATTAGTAGTTGTTTCAATCTTAATAGGTTTTCTTTCGGCATTCTTAGGAATCGCCTTAAAAAGATTAACCGAGTATTACGAAGAAATATTTGCTCATCAGGCCACAATGAATCCTTTGTATTATCTCTTCTTCCCGATTTTTGGACTGTCTGTCATTTATTTTCTAAGAGAATATCTTTTTAAGAAAAAAGAAAACAAAGGCATCAAGGAAATCTTTGAAAGCACGAATTCGAAATCACAGAATTTACCCAATTACAAAATTTCGTCCCATTTCATCAACGGATTGCTTACGGTTATTTTTGGTGGTTCCACCGGAATAGAAGTTTCTACTGTCGTAGCATCCGCAACTATTGGTTCGGTGGCTCAAAGAAAGCAAAATGTTTTTAAGGAATACAAAACCGAATTGATTTGTGCCGGAATCGCCGCGGGAATTACCGCTTTGTTCAGTAGTCCGGTTGCAGGAATCCTTTTTGCATTGGAAGTTATCTCTAGAAAAATTACCAAGACCTTTTTAATCACAAATTTGATTGCTGTACTTACCGCTTTCGGGCTTATTTTTATTTTGCATGAAAAGCCATTGTTTATTGTAACCATTACCTCTTGGTCCTTGAAAGCGATTCCTTATTTTATTCTTTTGGGGATTTTGGCTGGTTTTTTCTCGGTTTATTTAACTCGATGCGTTTTGTTTTTCAAAAAGCAATTTTCAAAAATAGATGTTCATTACCATAAAATCATAATTGGTTCCTGCATTTTAAGCATTTCGTTGCTTCTATTCCCACAATTGTATGGCGAAGGTTATCATTCCATAAAAGAACTTACTGTCAATCCAAATGAGACGCAGTTAACCCTTTCGATAGTCTTGACATTCATCGGAATCCTAATTCTAAAACCAATTGTTACTTCAGCTACTTTGGTTTCGGGAGGTGACGGAGGTGTTTTTGCACCAAGCCTTTTTACTGGCGCATTTTTGGGGTTATTGGTTGCCATGGTTTTAAACACCTATTTTTCGGCCAACGTAATTCCTTTAAATTTCATCATTATTGGCATGGCTGCAGTCCTTAGCGCCAGTATTCACGCCCCTTTTACATCTATATTTTTAGTTTGTGGATTGACGAATGATTATACACTATTCCTACCTATTTTGGCGGCCTGTTTGATTTCCAAATACACCGCAAAAATGCTTTACCCATTCACCGTTTATACCTACGCACCAAGTTTAGTAAAATAAAAATTCCCTCATGCCTGTTAAAAAAATAAAGCGAACCTATCGCAAAACAAGATATATCCTTTACAAAGAAACTCTCGTTGATTACAAAGAGCATTTTTGGTCTTTTTTAGGTTCATTTGTTGGCATTGGAATCCTTGCTTACATTCAATCCATTCACTTTAAGGGAAACGATGCTGTCTATTTAATTGGGTCTTTTGGAGCATCGAGTGTATTGATTTACGGTATTATCCAAAGTCCATTTTCGCAACCTCGAAATTTGGTCGGAGGACATCTAGTTTCGGCATTAATAGGCGTTACCGTCCATAAAATCGTTCCTGATATCATTTGGATTGCTGCTCCGCTGGCTGTTTCATTTGCCATAATTCTGATGCAAATTACAAAAACTTTGCATCCGCCCGGAGGAGCAACTGCACTAATTGCCATTATTGGTTCGGACAAAATAAAAGCTTTGGGGTATATGTATGTGTTCTCGCCAGTTTTGCTTGGGGTTTTGATTTTGCTATTTACGGCATTAATTTTTAACAATATGACTTCAAGCAGAACTTATCCTACTCATTCTACTTATCACAAGCATTATCATAAAATCAGAAAGCGTTTGAGAAGAATTTCTTCAAAATAAAAAATATTTAAACACAAAGTTCACATAGGAAGCACAAGGAACACTAAGCTTTGTGAACTTTGCGTAATTCTTTGTAAGCTTTGCGGTAAAATAATTTGCAATAAAACAACCAAGACCTAATATTAAGTTGAATTAAAATCTTTTCAACAAAACCCAATTCATAAATTTAAAATCTAAAATTAAACTTTACATTTGCTCTTTCAAAAAAATAAAGATTATGGTTTATAAATTCAGAGTCATTCTTGATGCCGAAGAAGACATTTTTAGAGACATTGCGATACTGGCAGAAGACACTTTAGAAGATTTACACAATGCTATTTTTAATTCTTTTGGTTTTGACGGAATGGAAGTAGCTTCTTTCTATACTTGTGATGAAACCTGGAATCAGGAAGACGAAATTTCGCTTTTTGACACAGGCGATGTTCAGGGTGAACAAAAAATCATGAGTGATTATCAGCTTTCAGACATATTAGACGAGGAAAACACCAAAATTATATATGTTTACGATTTCATTAATATGTGGACTTTCCTTGTAGAATTGGCCGCTATAGAAGAGGAGCATGTGGGGGCAACCTATCCTGAAACTTTATTTTCGCATGGCGAAATGCCTGCAGAAGCTTTGGAAAAAAGCTTTGAAGCTGATGATATGCACGATGATATTTACGGTGAATTTGAAGACGATTTAGACGAAGACGACCTGGATATGTTCGAAGGCGACGACAACTTTGAAGACTACGGGTTTGAGGAGAATTGGAATTAGTTTTTTTGAGTTGCTGAGATACTAAGCCGCTAAGATTCTAAGATTAAATACTTTATTTTTAAAGATTTTTATTACATCTATAAAAATCTTAGTAACTTAGAGACTCAGAAACTTAGTACCTTTTACACAAAATGAGCAACTTTAGAAAACTATTAGTTTGGCAGAAAGCCATGTCATTGACAACAAAAATTTACGAAAGCACAAAATTATTTCCAAAAGAAGAAATTTTTGGTTTAACATCACAATTGAGACGATGCGTCATTTCAATTCCTAGTAATATTGCCGAAGGCTTTGGAAGAGACAGTAAAAATGAACTCTTAAGATTTCTTAATATTTCAGTAAGTTCTTTATTTGAACTGCAAACTCAATTAGAAATTTCGAAAAACATAGATTTTTTAAAAGAAAAAGAATTTAATAACCTATATGAGGATAGTAGAGAGTTAGAGAGAATGCTAATTGCTTTCATAAAAAAAATAAAAGAAAGCAATTAAAAATCTTAGAAACTCAGAAACTTAGCATCTCAGAAACTTAAAAAAAATGATCAACCTATACAACACACACATTGAAACGCTCTCTATTCACCGCGTGGGAAACATGAGTCGCAACGAACCTCTTTTTTTATCGGAAGAACCTTTTAAATTAAGTGACGAAATTGTGCCTTTGATGAAAGAGTTTTTCCTTAAACCTTTTAAAGAAAAGGAAGAAAACTACTTTCAGTTTGCACACGAGGTAGATTTGGACTACAATGATATGTTTAAATATGCTACCGAAATTTTTGCAAATCCAAATTCGTTGCATGATGTTTCCAAAAAAATAACCAAACATCTTTTTGAGCAGTCCAATCACCCACATATCAAAAATGGTGAAGTATATGTAACCTACCTGACCAATTTGAATATTGACAATAATGTGGTGGATGCCATAGGAGTTTTCAAAAGTGAAATCCAATCCGACTTTTTACAGTTTGAAGAAAAAGGAACTCAGTTGGAAATGATTCTGCAACACGGTGTAAGTCTTAACAAAATGGACAAAGGCTGTCTTATTTTTAATTATAAAAAAGAAGAAGGATACAAAATTTTGTCTGTTGACAGTAATCGCTATGATGCTCGTTATTGGTTAGAACACTTCCTTTCGGTAGATGCTTTTGAAGATGAAAACTTTATCACCAAAAAATATTTGAAATTCTGTCAGGGATTTGCAAAAGATGTAGTTTTCCCTGCCGAAGACAAGAAAGAAGAAGTAATGTTCATGAACCGTTCTGTGAATTATTTCGCAAAAAACGATCAGTTCGAAGAAACCAACTTCCTAAATGAAGTATTGGATAATCCCGATTTGATTCCAGAGTTTAAAAATTATAAAGTTGACAAAGGAGAGAAATACAGCATTGAAGATGTAACCTCATTCCCTATCGCCAATGCCGCTGTGAGTGATGCTAGAAAATCAATAAAAAACGTTATCAATCTGGATACACATATCCAAATCAAAATGGATTTTATTAATCCGGAAAGTGCCGAAAAATTTGTTGAAAAAGGCTGGGATGAAGAAAAACAGATGTATTACTATTTGGTTTATTTCAACAAAGAACAAAAATCATAAACTATAAAGAGGAATCTTTTTCAATAAAAATTGCAATTCCCAACTGCTGAAGTAGTTGGGGATTTTTTTTCAATAAACAAACCCTATAGGATTTATCTAACATAACTTTATTGTAAGATTTACATTTCTTATCAAAAAAAGATATGCATTTCATCGATTATTTTTGAATTATAAGTGTATTTATTATAGGTTTGTCAAAAAAAATTTAACCCCCACAGTATGAGATTCTTAAACTTCATGTCGAAATTCACCGACAAAAAAACTGCCTGTTCCATTTTTGGACATAAAATAGTAACTGTCAGAAACGTAACAGGACATTTCAAAGAATACAAATGCACGGTTTGCAATGTAGAATTGACCAATGACTTACAGGACAGAAAAACATTTCTGACTCCGCAATTGAAAGAAATAAACGAAACTTTATTGAATTACAACAGAAGGAAACTTTCTTCCATTTAATTTTTTGAAGTAGTTCAAATTCTTATATTCCTTTCGCAAAAGAATCAAAAAATAAAATCAGCACTTTCAAAACTAAAGTGAAACCTCAATAATGATAAACAATATTGAGATTTCTTTACTTTTAGAAATTACTGTCAAATATTTTTGTATTCTTAAAGTTTCGGGTAATGTATTCAAAAGCGGCTGCCATCACTTTGCCCATCGAATTTGCTTTTTTAAAGTTAAGGTCAAGTGTATAATTGTAAAGTTCTGCCTTTAGTCTAGCCAAATTTTCTTCTGTAGAAATAACATCATCGGCCATAACTTCCATTAATCGCTCAGTTCTACTTCCTGCAGAAATAATTCTTTTTGCCAAGAGTGCCCTTTCTTCATATTTGTATTGTTCAATAGAGCTTACTTGCAGTTTTTCCTTAATCATCATTACCATTGGATAATTTTCCTTAAAAAACTGAGGACGATAAACTTTCAAATTACCTTCAAAACATTGTTGATCAAAATCAATTGCCCTGATTTTATAAACCACTTGATCAAAATCATGTATTGGAATCACAACGTAATTGTAAGCCCTCATGTCTCCTAAAAGACGTATCATACTTCGCTCGTTGAATTTCACAAATTCTTTTGAAATTTGAGCCTTTTCAGTTTCACTACATTTTTTTAGATTTTCTTTTATAAAAACATCACCAGCAATTCCCATAATGTGTTCTTCAACAAGAGTATTATTATAAATAAGATAGTTCATTTTGTCTGGTGACAACAAATGTTCTAATTCTAAGCCATAAACCCTTGATGCATCGGCTTTTTTTACATAAAAATGAGTGTAGTTGTCGTTTAAAATATTTCTGATTTTAATTCTGAAAGGTTTCGAATTACCAAAAGTGCAATAATCTATGCAGTCAACATTTAGATATTTTATAATATTAAGATTACCGTCAGAATGGAGGAGCGAATAAATTTTCTTTAAGGTCAGGTCTATTTCTGCACGTTCAAATTCATTGTAATAAACCCTTATCCACAATGTATCCACATCATTCTTATCAAAAACGTTTATAGCCCCCGAGAAACGCAATAAATCATCATACACAATAGGCACCTTCGAAATTCGGTCATATCGTGCCAAATAATTTAACAAACTACTATTTATTGGATAAGTAGGTTTTTTAAAAAACATTAACTTCTCACTCATTGCAAACAAATTTTGTTGCAAATTTACATTAAAACCCTTGTCTATTCAAGGTTTTGACTTTATAAAAGCAATAAAAATAAAACAAAAACGTTTCTCTGAAATTGGTCTGATAAAAAATCACAATACGAGTAACAAAAACAAGAGTAACCCGTCCAATATAAAAAAACACCAATTTGGAAACAATTCTTTCAATACATAACCTCAGCAAGCGTTATGGCAGTCTTCAGGCCTTAAAAAATGTTTCATTGGAAATAAAAAAAGGCAATGTTTACGGCATCCTGGGCCCTAATGGAAGCGGAAAATCAACCACTTTGGGCATTGTTCTAAATGTTGTAAACAAAACTTCGGGAACATACAGTTGGTTTAACGGGAATCTTCAAACGCATGAAGCTTTGAAAAAAGTGGGAGCAATTATCGAAAGACCCAATTTTTACCCTTATATGACCGCTGAGGAAAACCTGAAACTGGTTTGCAAAATAAAAAACATTGATTACTCCAAAATTTCGGAGAAACTAGAATTGGTAGGTCTCAATGACAGAAAAAAAAGTCGATTCAGTGCTTTTTCTTTAGGAATGAAACAGCGCTTAGCTATTGCCTCTGCCCTATTGAACGATCCGGAAATATTGATTTTGGACGAACCAACAAATGGACTAGACCCACAGGGAATTCATCAAATACGGGATATTATAAAGAAAATTGCATCAAAAGGAACCACAATTTTATTGGCTTCTCATTTATTGGACGAAGTCGAGAAAGTTTGCTCCCATGTTTTGGTTTTAAGAAAAGGAGAAGTTCTTTACTCTGGTGCTGTAGACGGAATTACCGCCAATGAAGGATTCTTTGAATTGCAGGCAGATGATACCGACAATTTAATTCAGGTGTTGAAAACCCATCCGGCGATTGAAAAAACGGTTATATCTGAAGGAAAAGTTTTGGTTTACCTGAAAACAAATTTGGACTCAAAGGATTTAAACCAATTTTTATTTTCCAACAATATTTGTTTAAGCCATTTGGTAAAACGCAAAAACAGCCTAGAAGAACAATTTTTAGAATTAACCAAGAATCAATGATAATGGCAAATTACAATATCAATGACAATGGTAAATCAAAATTCTGAAAACTAAAATTAAAAACATGAAACGATTACTCTCTATAGAATTACAAAAAATATGGCTGAACAAAGCCAGCCGTACGCTTACTCTGGCTTATTTTGTATTGCTTTCTTTTATTGCTTTGATTGCCTCCATTAAATTTGAAATTGGGAATATTCATTTTCAGGTTGCCGAAATGGGGATTTTCAACTTTCCATATATTTGGCATTTCGACACTTATGTTGCTGCTTTTTTGAAACTTTTTCTGGCTATCGTAATTGTTTCCATGATGGCAAATGAATACAGCTATGGGACTCTAAAACAAAATCTGATTGACGGATTGAGCAAAAAAGAATTCATTCTCTCCAAATTCCTGACTATTGTTTTTTTCTCATTGTGCTCAACTATTTTTGTTTTTGTGCTGACCTTAATTTTAGGTTATAGTTTTTCATCATATACCGAAATTGGTATTGTTTTCTCCGATTTGGAATATCTTTTGGCTTTTTTTGTAAAATTAGTTGGCTTCTTTTCTTTCTGTTTGTTTTTAGGGATATTGGTAAAACGTTCTGCATTTGCATTGGGTTTTCTTTTAATATGGAATATTGTCGAAGGAATTCTAAAAACGATTTTAAACTTCAGCATCTTTCCGGAAGGCAAAACAGCGAGCTACATTACACAACTATTCCCGTTGGAATCTATGGCAAACTTAATAGTTGAACCTTTCACAAGAACGTCTATTGCAAAAACAATCGGAACCCAAATGGGAGTAGAAAACCTCAAAGATTACAGCGTGCATTTTTCAAGTATTTTAATTGTTTTGTGCTGGGCTTTTCTATTTATATTTCTATCCTATAAAACACTAAAAAACAGAGATTTATAGTATATTTGTACATATGAAAGGCACTAAAAATCTTCTTTTTTTAATACTCTGCATTTTCTCAACTTCAGTAAAAGCGCAGTTTATCACAGTAGATGACAACAAAACTGCCCAACAACTGGTTGAGAATGTTTTGGTCAAAAGTACTTGTGCCAATGTTTCAAATTTCAATGCAACGGGAGACAGGTTTACCCCAGGCCGAAATAGTTATGGCTATTTCAATGCCGACACTAGTAATTTCCCTCTTAGAGAAGGTGTTATATTAGCAACCTCAACCAGTAGAGCTGCAAGAGGCCCTTATACAGCCAATTCAGGAGGAGGGAATTCTGAATGGAAAGGTGATTCTGATTTAGATCTAGCATTAGGTATTCACAGCATTAACGCCACGGTTCTTGAATTTGATTTTGTCCCATTAACTAGTGCTATTAGTTTTAATTATATTTTTGCATCAAATGAATACCAAAAAGATTTTTCTTGTAAGTACTCAGATGCATTTGCTTTTTTGATTAAGGAAAAAGGAACTACCGATAATTATAAAAATATCGCAGTAATCCCAGGAACAACAACTCCAGTGTCTTCCAAAAATATTCATCCTACAATAATTGATGACCCCTCAACACCGGTTCCTGGTCCTGTTGAAAATGGTTGTCCTGCTATAAACGAAACCCTTTTTGGAAATTATAATACCATTACCTCTTCGAGTCCTATTAATTATAACGGTCAAACCAAAACACTAAACGCTTATGCCGATGTAGTCATCGGTAAAACATATCATATCAAATTAGTAATTGCCGATGACAATTCCGAATTATATGACTCAGCCGTTTTTCTAGAAGCGGGAAGTTTTACTGCTGATATTGACTTAGGTCCTGATCGTACTGCTGCAACAAATAATCCTTTGTGTTATGGCGATAGTTTTACTATTGACACAAAACTTCCTTTAACTTACGCTTATGAATGGTATAAAGATGGTTCAACAATCCCTATGCCTGGTGAAAACAAACCAAGCCTTACTGTTACAACTCCCGGCACTTACAAAGTCAAAGTCCCTTTGTTACCTGCTGCTTGTACTGCCGAAGATGAGATAAAAATAGAATATGCGCCTCAAATTGTTTTAAATAATTCCACCCTTTACCAATGTGACGATAACGGTGACGGAATTTCAGTATTTAATTTAACAAAAGCAGATAACATCATTAAAAACAATAATCCTTCATTGACAAAACTAGTTTATTATAAATCAATGGCTGATGCCCAAAATGAAACAAATCCTATTCTGAATACAACTTCGTATGTTAATTCGGTGCCAAATGAAACGCTTGTCGCCAAAGTTAGCAATGCATTTAATTGCTTCGATTATGCCCAATTGAATCTAGTAATTTCCAACAATGCCATTTCACCACAAAATCCAATACAGAGTTGTGATAATGATGCAACGCAGGACGGATTAACCCAATTTGATTTGAATGCCAAAGTCACTCCACAAGTCATTAATGGACTGCCTTCTGGCTTAGTAGTTGAATATTATCTAAATCAAACGGATGCCATTGCACAAAAAAACCAATTACCAAATCTTTTTACCAATACGATTGCAAATCAGCAAACTATTTATGCCCGAATCGTAAATGGCACCGATTGTTACAAAATAACTCCAGAAACACTGGTTGTAAACGTTTTTAACCCAAACGATTTTCAAGACGAAAGCTCTTTTATTTGTGAAAATTCGACTGAAACATTAACTATTCAAAGCGGATTTACC
The DNA here is from genome assembly GCF_001761465.1 of Flavobacterium gilvum. Taxonomy (NCBI): domain Bacteria; kingdom Pseudomonadati; phylum Bacteroidota; class Flavobacteriia; order Flavobacteriales; family Flavobacteriaceae; genus Flavobacterium; species Flavobacterium gilvum. The sequence goes on from NZ_CP017479.1 coordinate 4,075,130, forward strand.
AGTTATTTATGGAGCAATGGCTCAACAACAAACACAACAACCGTGATCGCTCCCGGCGAATATACTGTTACCGTGACCAACTCAGCAGGTTGCCAAAAAACAAAAAAATACATTGTAAATCCTTCAAGTATCGGAACTATAACCAATGCAGCTGTATCTGATTTTGCAGGCAATGATAATTCTGTCACCATTTCGTATTCCGGCAAGGGAGATTACGAATTTTCATTGGACGGGAATTTGTATCAGGACAGTCCCGTTTTTAATGGACTCAGCCCTGGAATGTATTGGGCAACCACAAATGACAAAAATGGCTGTGGTATCTCGGCTCCCTATCAAATCTATGTACTTGATTATCCTCGTTTTTTCACTCCAAATAATGATGGATTCAACGATACTTGGAAGATTAAAAACCTTGATCTCCTACCAAAATCGTCAATTACTATTTTTGACCGCTACGGAAAATTGCTAAAACAACTTAATGAGCCGAATACTGGATGGAACGGCTTTTACTTAGGTCGAGAATTACCTTCTGACGATTATTGGTTTGCCTTAACCTTTGAAGACGGAAAAACAATAAAAGGTCATTTTTCTTTGAAAAGATAAAATTTTTATTTTTAAGTTTTAATCAACTACTCTCAGTTTTTCTGCAAAAGCTTATAATGCGTTAAAAAATCATTATATCAATTTGATTCAAAAAACGAATCTCACCCAATTCATTTTAGAACATTAAGAAGAAAAAAATCACATTTAAAAAAAATTTACATTTAAATTGTTTTTTTTACCAACAAAATCTAAAATTGTTTAATAAAAAACTATTTTTGGTTTCGCTATCCAATTCATTATATAGCAATTGACCAAACTATGAAAACAAAATTCCCCCTATTGTTAATTCTATTTTGTGCCATAAACTCTTTTGCACAATTTAGTAAAACCCATTACATTCCACCATTAATTTCGTCAAATGGATTAGTTGCAGACCAACACATATATATATCGACACCTAGTCTCACCAATGTCAATTTCAAAATAATTGCCAATGGGGGAGCTGTAATTAACGGAACTGTAAATAGCAGTAGCCCGTACTATTATTACGTTGGAACTGGAAGCAATACACAGCTATTCACTCCTACTTCAGGAAAAGTAGACAACCGAGGATATGTGATTGAGGCCGAAGATTTAATTTATGTCAGCGTCAGAGTCAATGCTGGCTACAATAGCAACAATGGTTCATATAGTCACGCCGGAGGATTGGTTTCCAAAGGAAATAGCGCACTGGGAACTACTTTTAGGCTTGGAGCAATGCTTAATCCGCTTTTTGATATGACTTTATTGAACTTTGCTTCGGTTCTAGCCACAGAAAACGGTACAAAAATCACGATTTCAAATATTCCAAACGGAACTATTCTTGTTGATGGAACTACGGTTACAGGACCAATAACAGCTATACTAAATAAAAACGAAAGTTATGTGATTGCCATGCAAAACAATAATTATGGCGGCACTCCTTCCAATAGTTCCAAGATAATAGGCGGATTAGTGACTTCAGACAAACCTGTTGTAGTCAATTCTGGCTCTTTTGGCGGAAGCAACAGTGCTATTTCCAGTAGTGGAAGAGATGTTGGCTTTGACCAAATTGTTTCATTAGAAAAAACAGGAAAAGAATATGTATTTATAAAAGGACTTGGAACAAATGATTTAGAACGCGTTATTTTGGTTGCCCATTCAGATAACACCCAAATTTTTCTTAACGGTAATACTTCTTCACCATTCAAGATACTAAATAAAGGAGAATATATTGCTATCGACGGAAGTAATTTCATTAATGGAAATATGTATGTGTCCACAACCGAAAATGTTTTTGCCTATCAATGTATTGCAGGAACTCCTAATCCGGCTAATCAAAATTTATTTTTTGTACCTCCTATTAACTGTTCGACGCCTAATACCGTAGATAACATTCCACAAATTCAGTCGATTGGCAATAATTCTTTTAATGGTTATTTGAATGTCGTTACCGAAACTGGAGCTACCGTTTTATTAAACGACAGCCCTATTGGAGTCCCTCCAGTTTCAATTGAGGGAACATCGGCATTTGTTCGTTATACTGTATCGGGGTTATCAGGGAATATTGCTGTAAAATCAACAAAGCAAGTATATGTTTCCTATTTTGGAACTAATGGTGCCGCAACCTACGGAGGTTATTATTCTGGTTTTGATTTGAAACCGGAAATTGTAAGCGGTAAAATTGCATTAAATAGCTCGTCCTGTATCCCGAATGTTTCCTTAAAAATAAACTCTTTATCCTCTTATGATACTTTTGCATGGTATAAAGACGATGTAGTGATACCGGGAGAAATTAAGAATAGCTACACTCCTACCCAACCCGGATTTTATCAAGTAAGAGGAAGTATTTCGGGTTGTGTAAGCAATATTTTCTCGGACAAAATTCCGGTAAGTGAATGCCCGATAAACATCGACAATGACTTAGCAAATGACAATGTCGATATTGATTATGACAATGACGGAATAACAAATTGTACGGAATCATACGGAAACCTTCCTGTTAATCTTTCAAATTCCAATTCGGGAACTTTAACAACAGGAACCTATTCTAATACGTTTTCGGGATCAGTTACCAGTTCGGTTCCGGCTGCAGCCGTCCCTTTTGTCGGTAAAGCAGATGGAAGTTTTGTTACCGAAGTTTTGGCTGGAAAAGGATTTTCGGCAAGCTACAATTTGACTTTTGCTAAACCGATAAATCTGGCATTAGAATATGTTTCAAGTTCAAATACAACTGATTTATTAAATTCTGATGCCGAATACATCGTCAATTCAGACATTAACAAAACCATTACGGTATTGAATCCAAACAACCAATTATTAATAGACACCAATTATGACGGTGTTTATGAAAGTGGCGTGACACAATTCTCCTCTTTCGAAATTCGTTTTCGACTAAACGGAAGTATTCCTTTGCCGGCAGGAACTGGTACTTTCCAATTCTTGTCATATCAAACCCAGTCACTCAAAATCACTCACAAAAATCTATTAGAAAATGCCGGAAACAAATCAACATTCAAACTCACAGCGACTTGTGTACCAAAAGATTCTGATGGAGATGGAGTTCCAGATCAATTGGATTTAGATTCAGATAATGACGGAATTCCAGATCTTATCGAAAATCAAGTGAAACCAAAAACACTTTCCAATACAGACACCAATTTGAATGGATTGGATGATATTTTTGAACCACAAATCCCCCCATTAGATACTGATAATGATGGAGTTCCTAATTATCTTGATTTGGACAGCGACAATGACGGAATATTCGATATAGTCGAATCAGGAAGCAATGCACCAGACGTTAACAAAAATGGGATTATTGACACTCCTACATTTGGAACCAATGGATTATCCGATTCATTAGAAACAACTACAGATAGCGGCATTTTAAAATACACCGTTTTGGACTCTGATACAGATGGCATAAAAAACTTTACCGAAACAGACAGTGACAATGACGGTTGCAACGATGTCATCGAAGCCGGGTTTTCTGACCCAAATTTTGATGGCATATTAGGCAACTCGCCTGTTACGGTAAACACCAATGGTGTAGTAACCAGTGGTACAAATGGTTATACGCTACCCAATTCCAACTACATACTTTCAATTCCTATCATAATAACCAAACAACCCGAAAACCAAACCGTTTGTGAATCACAAAATGTAACTTTCACTATTGAATCCAATGCAGACAGTTTTCAATGGCAAGTTTCTACTGATAGTGGTAACATTTGGAATTCATTGGTAAACAATACTATTTATTCAGGAGTTAAAACTACAGCTGTTACCATCCAAAAAACAACTCTCCCAATGAATGGTTACCAATATCGTGTACTTTTAAACAGAAACAACAACGCCTGTGGATTAACTTCTGCCAATACGGCGAAACTAAATATTTTAGACTTACCGGTTTTAAACTCGCCCATTACTATCATTCAATGCGACGATGATACTGATGGAATTTCTAATTTCAACATAACCGAAAAGAACAGTTTTATATCGTCTAATTTTTCCAATCAAAAGTTCACCTATTTCACCACTTTGGCTGGAGCAAATACTAACGATTCTTCTGTACTTATTTCAAATCCTCTAGTATTTTCAAGCAGCAATAAAAGTATTTGGACAAGAGTTGAAAATTCAAACGGATGTTTTAGCGTAGCTCAATTGGATTTAAAAGTCTCTACAACCCAAATCAATTCAGGTTTTAAAAGAATATTTAAAGTTTGTGATGATTTTATTGATGCCGTACATGATGACAAAGACGGCATTACTGCATTTAATTTCAGTAGCGTAACAGCCGATATTCAAGGCATGCTTCCGGCTCCAAGCACAAACTACATTATAAAATACTACGCCAATGAAGCCGATGCTCTGTCAGAAATAAACGCAATTACAAATACTTCAAATTATAGAAATACAACTCCAAACCAGCAGGAAATTTGGGTACGCGTCGATAGTAATCTAGACAATGCCTGTTTTGGATTAGGAAATTACGTAACACTCAAAGTAAATGCAAAACCAAATATAGACATCAACAGTGATCTGAGCGCCAATAAATTAATCTGCTCCAATTTGCCTACTTTTTTTGTCAAACTCAATGCCGGAATTATTGGCAATGTTCCAGCCGATACCTACAATTATGTTTGGTCTAAGGATGGAAGCATAATTCCCGGAGAAAACAACGAGACTTTGGATGTCAATGAAGAAGGAAAATATACCGTCGAAGTATCCAACAAAGAAGACAATAGCTGTAGCAGATCCAGAACCATTACCGTAACAGCCTCAGATATTGCAACACTTAATTCGGTAAACATATCCGACTTATCGCAATCCAACACTGTTGAAGTAAACACTTCGGGATCTGGAAATTACGATTACAGCATTAATGCTCCAAACGGACCATTTCAAGATTCCAATTACTTCGAAAACGTCCCTCCAGGCATACTCGAACTTTACATCCATGACAAAAATGGTTGCGGAACCATTTCAAAAACGATTGCAGTACTGGGAATCCCTAAATTTTTTACTCCAAATAATGATGGTTATAACGACTATTGGAACATCAAAGGAGCAAATGAAATGTTCAATTCCGGGGCCAAAATCTTTATTTATGACCGATACGGAAAAGCAATCAAACAAATCTTTGCCTCAAGTAACGGTTGGGACGGAACCTACATTGGCAACCCAATGCCTTCCGATGATTATTGGTACACCATAAAACTGGATGACGGAAGAGAAGCCAAAGGTCATTTTTCATTGCAAAGATAAAATTCATTGGGGCGTGCCCCCGTTGAGAAAATGGGCTTACTTATAGTAACGCATAGAAAGCCCATTTCCACAACGGGGTCGGGCTATCCGTTTCAATCTTTTTTATTATTCCGCTATCGCTTCATAATAAAAAAGGATTTCCACTACTATCCCTCACGCGCAATGTCATTAAGTTAAGCGTTTTTCATGTCATTTCGACGAAGGAGAAATCACATAACGTGAGTCACTAGTGAGATTCCTCGTGCCTCGGAATGACAAAACGATGGTTTTATATCCTTAACTTGATGACATTGCCCTCACACGCTCACTGCCAATAAAGAGCATTTTCTTTTCAACCCTACACTTTTGATTACGCAAAAACCTACAGCTGGCATGGATTTTGCCTCAAAAAATTTATTTTATATATTAAATGCTTTTTAAACAAACAACTATGTTAAAACACTTCATCCCAATCCTAGTATTCATTTCTAGTTTTGGATTTGCCCAAAATGCAGATCTTACTGTTTCAGTTTCAGATTTAAAAAACAATACCGGATCACTTACCGCCGAATTGTACAATACCAAAGAAAAATTCCTCAAAACACCTTATAAGATTGCCTCTTCTCCAATTAAATCCAACACCGCTTCGGTTACTTTTACAGGAATCCCAAAAGGAGAATATACCGTTCTTGTATATCATGACATAAACAAAAACGGAAAACTAGACAAATACATCATCGGAATGCCCAAAGAACCTGTTGCCTGTTCCAACAATGCAAAAGGATTCATGGGACCTCCAAAATATGATGATGCCAAATTCACCGTTACTGCCGATTCTAAAATCAATATTATAATGACAAAGGCTCATTAATCCCAAAAAACAAAAAACCCATTCAAATCAATGAATGGGTTTCTTGTTTTATAAAAAGTGTTTATTAGAATTTAAATCTTTTTCTATCTGTTTCAGATAAATATATTTTTCTCAAACGAAGTGATTTTGGAGTTACCTCTACATATTCGTCTTTTTGAATATATTCTAAAGCTTCCTCCAAAGAGAATTTGATAGCAGGAATAATTCTTGCTTTATCATCTGCTCCAGAAGAACGTACGTTTGAAAGTTTTTTCGTTTTTGTAACATTAACAGTCATATCGTCGCTACGAGTGTTTTCACCAATAACCTGACCTTCATAAATATCCTCGTTTGGATCAACAAAGAATTTACCACGATCCTGCAATTTATCGATAGAATAAGGAATCGCTTTTCCATTTTCCATAGAAATCAAAGAACCATTGTTACGCCCAGGAATTTCACCTTTGTATGGTTCGTATCCAATAAATCGGTGCGACATGATAGCTTCACCTGCAGTTGCAGTCAATAATTGGTTACGCAAACCGATGATTCCACGAGATGGTATGTTGAATTTTACAATCATACGGTCTCCTTTCCCTTCCATACTCAACATTTCACCTTTACGGATAGAAACAAACTCTACCGCTCTACCTGAAAGCGTTTCTGGTAAATCAATTGTCAATTCTTCAATCGGCTCACATTTCACACCATCAATTTCTTTGATAATAACTTGTGGTTGACCAATTTGCAACTCATACCCTTCTCTTCTCATTGTTTCGATAAGAACAGACAAGTGTAATACACCACGACCAAAAACCATGAATTTATCAGCAGAATCAGTTTCTCCCAATTTCATAGCTAGGTTTTTTTCCAACTCTTTTGTCAATCTTTCTCTAATGTGGCGAGAAGTTACAAACTTACCTTCTTTTCCAAAGAAAGGAGAATCGTTAATCGTGAACAACATACTCATTGTAGGCTCATCGATAGCGATTGTTTGCAATGCTTCAGGATTTTCAAAATCGGCAATAGTATCTCCAATTTCAAAACCTTCGATACCAACAATAGCACAAATATCCCCAGCTACAACCTCCTCTACTTTTTTACGTCCAAGACCTTCAAAAGTATGTAATTCTTTAATTCTTGATTTTATAACTTTACCATCTCTTTTTACCAAAGAGATCGGCATTCCCTCTTTTAAAACACCTCTTTCCAAACGACCGATTGCGATACGTCCTGTAAAAGAAGAGAAATCCAAAGAAGTAATCAACATTTGTGGAGTTCCTTCAGATACTTTTGGAGCAGGCACATTTGAAATTACCATATCCAATAGTGGCTCAATATTTTCTGTTTGATTTTCCCAGTGGTCAGACATCCAGTTATTCTTAGCAGAACCATAAACTGTTGGGAAATCCAACTGCCATTCTTGAGCGCCCAATTCAAACATTAAGTCGAAAACTTTTTCATGAACTTCTTCGGGAGTACAGTTTTCTTTATCAACTTTATTGATAACAACACATGGTTTTAATCCTAAATCAATTGCTTTTTGCAATACAAAACGAGTTTGTGGCATTGGTCCTTCAAAAGCATCTACCAATAAACAAACACCATCAGCCATATTCAATACACGCTCAACCTCTCCACCAAAATCGGCGTGGCCAGGAGTATCGATAATATTAATTTTGGTACCTTTATATACTACAGAAACATTCTTAGAAGTAATAGTAATACCTCTTTCACGTTCTAAGTCATTGTTATCAAGGATCAAATCACCTGTATTTTCGTTTTCACGAAATAATTGACAGTGATACATAATTTTATCAACCAAAGTTGTTTTACCGTGATCGACGTGGGCAATAATTGCAATGTTTCTAATAGCTTCCATCTGTGATTTTTAATGGGTGCAAATGTACACTTTATTTTAACACAAAAAACATTTACGCAATTCTTTGATATTACACTAACATATAAGCACTTATTCCCTATTAAATTTTATTTGAGTCTAATTAATTTATATAGAAATTTCAAATTTTAACATTTATTAATTATATTTGGTTCAATGAAAAACAAAGCCAACCAAATAGCCCTACTATATACCCTTTCCACATTATTTTTAGCTATTATTAGCTTTAAATTGGCAAAACTCTATTCTTTCTCTAATTATTATGCTTTTAATTTCATAAAAGACCTTTTTTTTATAACTGCCACTGGTCTCTTTTTTCGATACATTTTATACAAAAATGACAAAAGAAGCTCCGAGATTAACAAAAATCTCAGACACACGAATGACAAGTTAAAAGAATCCAACGACAAATATGATATTGTCGCCAAAGCAACAAGTGACACGATTTGGGATTGGAAAATCCCGGAAGACCAGATTACCTGGAACAAGGGAATCAAAGAAATATTTGGTTACAGTCAAAATCAGGTTGGACATAATTCCAAATGGTGGTTTGACAACATTCACCCGGAGGACAGCATAAAGATGTCTGTTAAACTCTATTCTTTTTTGGAACAAAAAACAGAAAAATGGCAAGATCAATATCGCTTTAAATGTTCAGACGGCTCTTATAAATATGTACTAGACAGAGGTTTTATTATAAAAGACGAAAACGATAAAGCCATTAGAATGATTGGTACCATACAGGATATTACCAAGCAAAAAGAAGAAGAAAACCGTTTAAAATTACTTGAAACTGTTTTTACAGAAGCCAAAGACGCAATCATCATTACCGAAGCAGTCTCAGATGACAATCAAATTCCGAAAATAGTTTTTGCCAATCCAGCTTTTAATACAATGTCGGGATACGATCATTCAGAAGTTATTGGTAAATCCCTTAATTCCTTTATGGGAAAAAATTCAGATTTACTGGAAATTGAAAAATTAACAGACTCAATAAAAAATAAAAAAGAATGCTTTCTAGAAATCATTCTTTACAAAAAAGACCAGTCCGAATACTGGGTTCGACTTTCCTTTTTACCCGTCTATAATGTCGAACACGATCTTTCGCACTGGATATCCATACAAAGAGATGTTACAGAAGAAAAAACATTAGAAAAAGAAAAAGAAATACTTATTCGGGAATTAACCCAAAACAACAAAGACTTAAAACAATTCTCTTATATAACCTCTCACAATTTAAGAGCACCTTTATCAAACCTGACTGGATTGTTAAACCTAACTGAATTCCTTACTATTGAGGACGAAGAATTAAAAGAAATACTGAACGGATTTAAAATATCAACTCATCTCCTAAACGAAACAATTAACGACCTCGCCAAAGTAATCACCATAAAAGACAGCGCCTCTATACAAAATGAAGAATTACTTATCCAGGATGTTTTCAAAAATATCCTTAGCCAACTTCATATTCAGCTCGAAGAAATAAAACCGCAATTGAATATTTCTTACGGAAACATCACCAAAATACACACCAATAAAGCGTATTTTGAAAGCATCTTTATCAATTTACTCACCAATTCATTAAAATACAGATCACACGACAGAAACCTAATAATTGACATCACCATAACAGAGGAAGAAAACGACACCTTAAAAATTATTTTCAGAGACAATGGTATTGGTATCGATTTAGAAAGAAATAAAAATAAAATTTTTGGTCTTTATCAAAGGTTTCATGATTATCCAGACAGCAAAGGCTTAGGCTTATTCCTGGTTAAATCACAAATAGAAACAATGGGAGGCAACATCAGCATAAAAAGTAAAGTTGACAAAGGAACCGAATTCATACTAACTTTTAAATCATAACAAAAATGTTAGAACTTATCATGTGCATTGATGACGACCCTATTACATTGATGCTATTCAAAAAAGTAGTACAGAAAGCCTCTTTTGCAAAAGAAATAATAAACGCCTCCAACGGTCAAGACGCAATCAATCTAATCAATGAAGCAAACAACAATCCTGAAAAAGAAAACAAACCTAAATTAATCTTTTTAGACTTAAATATGCCCGTTATGGGCGGATGGGAATTTATCGATTTATTCAACAGTTCCAATTACTTTAACCTAAACAATACAAAAATCGTCATTTTAACCTCAACCATAGATCCTGATGACATCAAGAAATCAAAATCATACCTTAATGTTATTGAATTCCTACCTAAGCCTATTACCGTTGAGATGCTGGACAATTTGAAAACCAAAATTTAATATCGATATCTCACGACAAAAATTAAACACCTTATCCACAAAATCACAGAGAAGATTCACCGCAAAGCCTCTAACTCAAAAAATCGCAAGTCCATTTCAAAAAAGTAGACAAAAAAAAAAGCTCCTTAAATAAAGGAGCTTTTTTTTATATAAATTATATTACTTACAATTTAGCAACATGCTTAGTTAACTTAGACTTCAAGTTTGAAGCTTTGTTATCATGAATGATGTTTTTCTTTGCTAGTTTATCGATCATTGAGATTACACTTGACAATTTAGCAGTAGCATCAGCTTTATCAGTTGCAATTCTTAACGCTTTAATAGCATTACGAGTAGTTTTATGTTGGTATCTGTTTAATACTCTTCTCTTTTCGTTACTTCTAATTCTTTTTAGAGCTGACTTATGATTTGCCATTTTGTTATCTTTTTATCTTAATTATTTCATTTTTTGTAGTCCGTAAGGGAATCGAACCCCTGTTACCAGAATGAAATTCTGGCGTCCTAACCCCTAGACGAACGGACCAATATCCCTCTAAGTTCTGGAACATTCTAGATTAAAAAAAATTGTAGTCCGTGGGGGAATCGAACCCCCCTTACCAGGATGAAAACCTGGCGTCCTAACCGATAGACGAACGGACCGTTGTTTTTTTATTCTCAGAATTTCAATCTAAACATTTTTGTAGTCCGTGGGGGAATCGAACCCCCCTTACCAGGATGAAAACCTGGCGTCCTAACCGATAGACGAACGGACCCTGCTTCTCTATTGCGGATGCAAAAATACAACTATTTTCTATTTGCACAATAGCTAACGCAAAAAAAATTATTTTTTTTTAATACGCCTTAGCAAAAAGCACTCTTCCCACTGACGGATCCCCAGTAAACACACAGCTTCCCGCCTGTTCTACTCTATCCAAAGGAATACATCTTATTGTTGCTTTGGTCAATTCTTTGATCTTCTCTTCAGTCGCAGCAGTACCATCCCAATGTGCTGAAACAAAGCCTCCTTCAGTCTCCAAAACAGCTTTAAATTCATCAAAACTATTTACTTCAGTGATATGTGTATTTCTATAATTTAATGCTTTTTCAAACAAATCTTTTTGGATTTGCTCCAATAAATTACTGATATAGGTCTCAATTCCATCTTTAGAAACTACTTCTTTGACCAGAGTATCTCTTCTTGCCACTTCATAAGTTCCGTTTTCTAGGTCTTTTGGCCCGACTGCAATTCGAACAGGCACTCCTTTTAATTCCCATTCAGCAAATTTGAATCCTGGTTTTTGAGTCGTTCTGTTATCGAATTTCACTGAAATGTTTAATTTTCTCAAGGATTTAACCAAAACATCCACTTCATTTGAAATAGTATCCAATTGTTCATCACTCTTATATATAGGTACAATAACAACTTGAATCGGAGCCAAATTCGGTGGCAACACCAATCCCTGATCATCAGAATGTGTCATTACCAAAGCGCCCATCAATCGGGTCGAAACCCCCCAAGAAGTTCCCCAAACATATTCCTGCTTCCCTTCTGCATTAGCAAATTTAACATCAAATGCCTTAGCAAAATTTTGTCCCAAAAAGTGCGAAGTCCCAGCTTGCAATGCTTTTCCGTCCTGCATTAAGGCTTCTATACAATACGTTTCCTCTGCTCCAGCAAAACGTTCTGTTTCGGTTTTTAATCCTTTTATAACTGGAATAGCCATGAAATTTTCTACAAAATCAGCATATACATTCATCATCTTTTCAGACTCCTCAATCGCTTCTGCTTTTGTCGCATGAGCCGTATGACCTTCCTGCCATAAGAATTCTGCTGTTCTCAAAAACAATCTAGTTCTCATTTCCCAACGCACCACATTAGCCCATTGGTTAATCAGCAAAGGTAAATCCCTATAGGACTGCACCCATCCTCTATAGGTAGACCAAATAATAGCTTCACTTGTAGGACGAACAATTAATTCTTCTTCTAATTTCGCATTAGGATCCACCATCAGTTTCCCTGGCCTATCTTCATCATTTTTTAATCTATAGTGAGTTACAATAGCACATTCTTTTGCAAATCCTTCTGCATTTTTCTCTTCGGCTTCAAACATGCTCTTTGGAACAAACAAAGGAAAATAGGCATTTTGATGTCCTGTTTCTTTAAACATTCTATCAAGTTCTGCTTGCATTTTTTCCCAGATGGCATACCCGTAAGGTTTTATAACCATACACCCTCTAACCCCTGAATTTTCAGCTAAATCGGCCTTAACAACCAACTCATTGTACCATTTTGAATAATCTTCTGCTCGTGTTGTTAGGTTCTTGCTCATTTTGAATAATTTGGCATAATATTTGTTTATATATAAATTAACTAAATAATTACGCAAAACTAACTAAATTTGTATTGTCCAACAATAAAATAATCTGCCGAAATGAAAACTAAAACATTAATTACTCGAAAAAGACCTTTATATTTCTTATTAGGTTTTTTGGGCTTAGCGGTAACCTCTTGTGGTTCTTACCAAAACAGCTCTTATTATGACAATGACGGCGTCTATAATACAAACGGAGAAAAAGTTGTTATAAAGGACAACCAACAGAATTCATCTTCAGTTCAATATAAACAATACTTCAATTCGTTACAAAACACCAGCGGAAATTCTGATGAAATTTTCACCGATGTAA